>NZ_JAIQXV010000004.1 GCF_020166415.1 Deinococcus multiflagellatus | reverse complement strand
CTGTGTCCTCCTGGTCTGGAACTGCCCGCAAGGGAAGCAGGCAAGCCTTGACAGTGTACAGGGCCGCCGCGCAAACGCAAAGTGCCGTGTGGGCGGCGGGCGAGAAAGAGAAGCAGCGCGGCCCACACAAGGGGGACGCGCTACTCCGGCTGTTGGAGCTTCTGGTCGGGATTGAACCGACGACCTCTCCCTTACCAAGGGAGTGCTCTACCACTGAGCTACAGAAGCTTAGAAAAAGCGGGAAACGAGACTCGAACTCGCGACATTCAGCTTGGGAAGCTGACGCTCTACCAACTGAGCTATTCCCGCGTGATCGTGGTGGGCAGGGGCGGATTCGAACCGCCGTACACTTACGTGAACAGATTTACAGTCTGTCGCCTTTAACCACTCGGCCACCTACCCGTATTCTACTGTCTCGCCCCTTCGGGCCACGAGCCGCCTTCTGTGTGGTGAGAAGAGGTCGTGTGGAGCCACCCAGGAGAATCGAACTCCCAACCTTCCGATTACAAGTCGGGTGCTCTACCAGTTGAGCTAGGGTGGCACCGTTCCTGAAAGAAGCTGGGGAAGGCCGGCCTCCGAGTGCGGAAGTGTGTCGCTGAGGCGCGATCACTTCCGGCTGGGAATAGTAGCACCGCCCCCGGGGGGTGTCAATCGCGCCGCGCCAGGGCCAGGGGCGGGGCCCACCCTTGAGCCTTTCCTGAGCGTTGGGGTCGTATGCGCCATGTGGCGCATTTCGCTGACGGGCTGCGGGCGTATTCTGACGCGCGCACGGGAGAAGTCTCCCTTGAAACCGCCCCTTTTTGGCCCCCGCCCTCTTGCCCGCCCCCGGGAGGCACCCCTTGGATAGTTTTCGCTCGCTGTGGCCGTACCTGCGCCTGCACACGCGCCAGTACGCCATCGGCCTGATCGCCGTGGTGATCGCCACGTCGGTCAACCTGCTGCCGTTTTACCTCATTCGCCTGACCATTGACGGTCTGACCGGGCAGGTGGACGCCAACCCAGCCACGCCCGGCATCACGCTGGGCACCGCCGCGCTGTACGCGCTGGGGATTGTGGCGGCGGCGCTGACGGCCGGCTTTTTCATGCTGGTGATGCGCCGGCAGATCGTGATTGCCTCGCGCCAGAGCGAGTACGAGATCCGGCGCGACCTGTTTGCCCACCTGCAGACGCTGGACAAGCCGTATTACGACCGCGCCCGCACCGGCGACCTGATGAACCGCCTGACGGGTGACCTGAGCGCCGTGCGCGAAATGCTGGGCTTTGGCGCCTGGCAGATCGTGAACATCGTGTCCGGCTTTGCCACGGCCTTTGCGGTGATGTTCAGCCTGAGCTGGCAGCTGACCCTGATTGTGGTGGCGATTGTGCCCGTGATCGTGGGCGTGCTGACCTATCTGGCGCGGCAGATCAACAAGCGCCACCGCCTGGCCCAGGAGCAGAACTCGCTGATCTCGGCCCGCGCGCAGGAGAACTTCAGCGGGGCGCGCGTGGTCAAGGGCTACGCCATTGAGGAACGCGAGATCGAGGATTACCGCGCCATGAACCTCGAACTGCTGCGGCGCAACATCGCCCTGACCAAGGTGGACGGGCCGCTGCGCTCGTTCATGAGCCTGCTGCTGGGGCTGGCCTTTGGCCTGATTCTGCTGGTGGGGGGGCGCCTGATTCTGGAGCCCGGCAGCACCTTCACGGTGGGGATGTTCGTGCAGTTTGTGGGCACCCTGGAGCGCCTGACGTGGCCCATGCTGATGATCGGCTGGATCACCGGGATTATTCAGCGCGGGCTGGCCTCGTGGGTGCGCCTGAAAGAGATCTTCGACGCCCAGCCGCTGGTGCGCGACGAAACCGGACGCACGGAGGCGCGGCTGCGCCAGCTGCGTGGGGACATTGACTTCCAGAACGTGACGCTGCGCTACGGCCAGACCAGCGTGCTGGAGGGCGTGAACCTGCAGATTCCGGCTGGCACCTTCCTGGGGATTACCGGGCCCACGGGCAGCGGCAAGACGGTGCTGGGCCAGCTGCTGACCCGCGCCATGGACCCCACGAGCGGCAGCATCCGCATTGACGGGCACGACCTGCGCGCCATTCCGCTGTCCACGCTGCGCGACGCGATCAGCGTGGTGCCGCAGGAACCTTTCCTGTTCAGCGACACCATTGCCAACAACATCGGCTTTGGTATAGAGGCGCGTGACCTGCCCGAGGTGCCCACCGGCGTGAGTGTGGTGGGGGCGCCGCCGCCCGCCGATATTCCGCAGACGCCGGACCCTGCCAAGGTGCGCGAGGCCGCGCGGCTGGCCGGCCTGCTGGACGATGTTGAGGACTTCCCGGCCGGCTTTGACACCATGCTGGGGGAGCGAGGCGTGACCCTTTCGGGGGGCCAGCGCCAGCGCACCGCGATTGCCCGCGCGATTGTGCGCGAGCCGCGCATCCTGATTCTGGACGACTCCCTGAGCGCCGTGGACACCGAAACCGAGCGCCGCATTCTGGATGGCCTGCGCGAAGTGAGCCAGGGCCGCACCGTGATTCTGATGGCCCACCGCGTCTCTACCCTGCGCCACGCCGACCAGATCGTGGTGCTTGATGGCGGGCGGGTGGCCGAGCAGGGCAGCCATGACGAACTGATTGCCCGGAACGGGCATTACGCGCAACTGGAGCGCCTGCAGCGCCTGGCCAGTGACCTGGATGCCGAAGACGACGCGGTGGCGGACCCCGAGTCGGCCGCCAACCTGCTGGAACAGAAGGTGACCCCATGACCCGCCCCGACGCCGCCGACGCCTTTCAGAAGGGCTTTGACGTTCAGCTGACCCGCCGCATCCTGCGCTACGTGCGCCCCTACCTGGGGCTGGTGATCGGCGGGGTGGTGCTGGCGCTGCTGATCTCGCTGGCCTCGCCGCTGTTTGCCCTGATTCAGCGCCACGCCATTGACGCCTACCTCTCGCCGCTGGCGCAGGGGCGCGCCGTGAGCCGCCAGGCGCTGCTGGACGGCCTGACCTGGACTGCCCTGGCCTACATGGGGCTGAAGGTGGTGGAGTTCGCCCTGCAGTACGGCTTTACCCTGGCGATTGGCTACCTGGGCCAGAATGTGCTGCGCGACATCCGTGCCAACGTGTTCAGCAAGCTGCAGCGCCTGCATCTGGCGTACTTTGACCAGAACCCGGTGGGCCGCCTGATCACCCGCGTGACCAGCGACGTGGACGCCATCAACCAGTTCATCACGGGCGGGTTGGTGAGCCTGATCCAGTCGAGCTTCATCATCGTGGTGTACGTGGTGATCATGCTGAGCGTGAACTGGCGCCTGGCACTGATCTCCTTTTCAGTGCTGCCGGTGCTGTTCCTGGCGACCAACTATTTCCGCGCCAAGCTGCGCGACGCCTTCCGCGAAACCCGCACCCAGCAGGCGATTGTGAACAGCAAGCTGAACGAGAACATCACCGGGATGCTGACGGTGCAGCTGTTCGGGCGCCAGAAGCGCAGCGCCCTGGACTTCAACCTGAGTAACCGCGCCCTGCTGAGCGCCAACGAGAACTCGGTGAAGTGGTTTTCGCTGTTCATGCCGGTGGTGGCGGTGCTGGGGCAGGTGGCGGTGGCCCTCATTCTGTACTTTGCCGCCCGCCAGATTCTGGGCGCCGATGCCAGCGGGGCGGTGGCCGGGGCCATCACCGTGGGCACGCTGTTTGCCTTTGTGCAGCTGTCGCAGCAGCTGTTCCAGCCCATTCAGGATTTGGCCGACGTGTTCAACAACCTGCAGGCGGCGATGGCCAGCAGCGAGCGCATTTTCGGCGTGCTGGACACCGAAGAGGCCATTCAGGACAAGCCCGGCGCGAAGACTCTGCCCCACTTTGAAGGCCGGGTGGACTTTGAGCGCGTGTGGTTCGCCTACGACCAGAGCGTGACCGCCGAGACCCCCGACACCGATGACCGCTGGATTCTGCGCGGCATTGACCTGAGCATTGCCCCCGGCGAGAGCGTGGCCCTGGTGGGCGCCACCGGGGCGGGCAAGACCAGCGTGACCGCCCTGGTCAGCCGCTTTTACGACGTGCAGCGCGGCGCCGTGAAGGTGGACGGCGTGGACGTGCGCGACCTGGCCCAGCACGACCTGCGCAAGCATGTGGGCGTGGTGCTGCAGGACGTGTTTCTGTTCGCCGGCACCATTGAAAGCAACCTGACCCTGAATAACCCCGAGATTCCCCATGAGCGCGTGGTGGAAGCCTGCCGCTACGTGGGCGTACACGACTACATCCTGGGCCTGGAACACGGCTACCAGACCGAGGTGCGCGAGCGCGGCGCCACCCTGAGCACCGGGCAGAAGCAACTGCTGGCTTTTGCCCGCGCCCTGATCCAGAACCCGGACATTCTGCTGGTGCTGGACGAAGCCACCGCCAACGTGGACACCGAAACCGAACTGCGCATTCAGGCCGCGCTGGAAAAGGTAATGCGCGGGCGCACCAGCATCATCATTGCCCACCGCCTCAGCACCATTGAGCACTGCGACCGCATTGTGGTGATGCGCAAGGGCCGCATTGTGGAGCAGGGCAGCCACCGCCAGCTGCTGGACAAGGGCGGGTACTACGCCCGGCTGCACCGCCTGCAGTACGCGCAGGGGGACGCGGCGGACTGAGTGAGGTTGTGGGACGTGGGCTGTAGGTTGTGGGAAAACCCCTACAACCTACAGCCCACGTCCTACATCCCCTTACAAATACGCCAGCGCCCACTCCCGCTGCCCGTGGGCCACGCCGGCGCGCAGCAGGGCCAGGCCGTCCGGGGCCCCGTCGTGGTGGTGGGGGGTGTCGCCTAAGATGGCCTGGAAGTCGGGCAGGGGGAGGCGGGCGGGGTCGTGCAGGCGGGTGTGTACCACGCCGCTCTGGACCTCGTACACGGCGCCGTACACGTTGCCCTTGCGGGCGTCCAGGGACACGCCCTGCTTGCCCTCGCCGCGCACCAGGGCTTCTAAGGTGCTGACGCCCAGCACGGGTGCGCTCCACACCCGGCCCAGGCCCAGGGCGTAGCTGGCGCCCACCCGCACGCCGGTATAGGAACCGGGGCCGGTGCCAATCACGATCAGGTCGGCGCGGAAGGGCAGGCCCACATCGTCAAACAGGGTGCGGGCGGCCTGGGGCAGCAGTTCGGCGTGGGCGCGGCCCACCTCGCGTGACACACTCAGCTCACCGCCGGGCCACACCAGGGCCAGGGTCAGCCAGGGGGTGGCCGTGTCCAGGGCCAGGGTGACAGAGGAGGGGGAAGCCGTCATCGCCCGGCATTGTACCGGCGGGCTCTGTCACCCCTGCGGGAACGTGAGGCGGGGGCGGCGGGAAAGCGGCGCGGTGCTATGCTCGCAGCATCATGACGAATATCGCCAAAGGGCTTGAGGGCGTCCTCTTTACGGAAAGCAAACTCACGTTCATCAACGGCACCGAAGGGATTCTGACCCACCTGGGCATTCCCATTCAGGAGTGGGCCGAGAACAGCACCTTTGAAGAACTGTCGCTGGCGCTGCTGAACGGCCACCTGCCCACGGCGGCCGAACTGGCGGCCTTTGACGCCGAGCTGAAGGCCAACCGCGCCATTCCCGAAGCCCTGATCAGCGTGATTCAGGCGATGCCGAAAGGCATTCACCCCATGCAGGCGCTGCGCACCGCCGTGTCGTACCTGGGCCTGCTGGACCCCCAGGCCGAAGACACCAGCCCCGAAGGCCGCCGCGCCATCGCCACGCGCATGATCGCGCAGTTCGCCACCATCATCGCCGCGATCAACCGCGCGCAGGACGGCCAGGCCATCGTGGCGCCGCGCATGGACCTGACCCACGCGGGCAACTACCTGTACATGCTGAGCGGCAAGGAGCCCACTGCCGAGCAGGCCCGGCTGTTCGACATTGCCCTGGTACTCCATGTGGACCACGGCATGAACGCCAGCACCTTCACGGCGATTGCCACGGCCTCCACGCTGTCGGACATGTACTCGTGCATCACCAGCGCCATTGGCGCGCTCAAGGGCCCGCTGCATGGCGGCGCCAACGAGGCCGTGATGGACATGCTCGACGAGGTGGGCACGCCCGACAAGGCCGAGGCGTACATCACCAAAAAGCTGGACAACAAAGAGAAAATCATGGGCGTGGGGCACCGCGTGTACAAGTACTTTGACCCCCGCTCGCGCGTGCTGCGCGACTACGCCGAGCATGTGGCGAACAAGGAAGGCAAGAGCAACTACTACCAGATTCTGGAAACCATTGAAAAGGTCGTCGTGGACCGCATTGGCGCCAAGGGCATCTACCCCAACGTGGACTTTTACAGCGGCACGGTCTACAGCGACCTGGGGATTAAAAAGGAGTTCTTCACGCCCATCTTCGCCCTGGCCCGGATCAGCGGCTGGTGCGCCAGCGTGATCGAGTACACCCGCGACAACCGCCTGCTGCGCCCCGACGCCGTGTACACCGGCGAGCGGGACGCGAAGTACGTGAAACTGCAGGACAGAGGTTAAGGGTTGAACGTTGATGGTTGATGGAGGAAGGCGGCCTGGGAGTACCGGGCCGCTTTTCTGTTTGTGGTTGGGGGAGAGGGGCGCTGCGGCATGACGCTGTGTTTTTCCATCTTCCTTCAACCCTCAACCATCACCGTCCTCACTCCACCGGCCAGATCCCCACCACCCCGCCCTCTACCGGCCCGTCAATCGTGAGGACCTCCAGCCGGCAGGGAAGATCGTCGCGGCCACACTCGCGCAGCAGGTAACTCAGGGCGGCGCGGTGCATCAGGGCCAGCTTGCGGGGGGTCACGCTTTCGGCGGCGCTGCCGTGGTCGGGGGCGGCGCGGTGGCGGACCTCGGTGAAGACCAGGGTACCGCCCGGCTCGCGGGTGACCAGATCAATCTCGCCGCCCCTGATGCGGTAGTTCTGGGCCAGCACGGTGCGGCCCAGGGCCTGCAGGTGGGCCGCCGCGCGGGCTTCGGCCTCGGCGCCTTTCATGGGGTCAGGCCAGCCACGCGGCCCAGCCGGTGAAGTCGGGGACGGTCAGGGCGGCGCCCGCTGCGCGCAGGGCTTCGGCAGGCGCGGTGGTGGTGAGCGCCACCACGCGGCAACCAGCCCCGGCCGCGCTGCGCACGCCATTCACGGCGTCCTCGTGGGCCAGGCACTGTGTGGGGTCCAGGCCCAGGCGCGCGGCGCCCAGCAGAAACGGCTCTGGGTGGGGCTTGCCGCGCGTCACATCCTCGCCCAGCACCCGCACGGCAAAACGGTGGCCCAGGCCCAGCGCCTCCATGCCAAAGGCCACGTTCACCGCGTCGGCGCTGGTGACCAGGGCGAAGGGGATGCGGCGGGCTTCCAGCGCGTCCAGGTAGGCGCCCAGCCCCTGCACCTCACGCAGCGCCCCGGCGGCCAGGGCGCGGTAACGGCCTTCCTTGGTGTCGTGCACGCGGCGGCTCAGGGCTTCGTCCGGCACCGTGCCGATCAGGCGCTCAATGATTTCGGGGTTGCGGCCACCGTCCACCTTGGTGTCCAGGTCGTGCTCGGTCAGGTGCAGGCCCAGCACCTCACGCGCCACTTCCTGCCACGCCTGCCGGTGAAAGTGGTTGTTCAGGGTCAGCACCCCGTCCATGTCGAACAGCACGCCTGCCGGGCGCCAGGGCCAGCCGCTCACGCCTCGTCGTCTCCTTCGGGGCCGTGGCCCAGCTCGCGCAGCAGGTCGCGGTACAGCTGCGCGGCGCGCACCCGCACCTCGTCCAGCGAGGTGTCGTCGGGGGCGAAGTCGGCCGCCACCTCCAGCGCCTCGGCCAGCACGGCGCTGTAGATGGGCCAGCGGCCTTCTGTTGCTGGTGTGCCGCCGTCCAGGGCCTGCAGGGCGGCCTCGGCGGCCGTGCGCTCGGCATCTTTCTTGCTGCGGCCCTCGCCGCCTGGACCCAGCACCTCGCCGCCCACGCGCACGGTCACGCGGAAGGTGGGCTCGTGGGGCGGGCCCTGCGTGGTGACCTCGAAGCTGGGGGTGCCCAGCCCCAGGGCGATGGCGCGGGCGATCAGGTCCCCTTTGGCATTGACGTTCATGCGCCCCAGCCTAGCGGTCCGCGCCCGGCAGGAGCGGGAGAGCCAGATGAGGAGGGGAGAGGGGGAAGTGTGGACAGCGGGTGGTGGCGCGGGCCGAGGGCACGGTGCAGGACGGGCCGAGGGCTCTGGTAGCCCTCAACCCCTCGCGCCTTTGCCTCCCAAGACAAAGAGGACCAGGGCGCGCGTCCCCGGTCCTCTGGCTCGTCTCCTGGCCTTAAAAATCCAGACGGCCGCGGGGCCCGCCCAAGTGGTGCAGCTTCTCCGGGGTCCACAGTTCATAGGGATACATGGGGTACTGCCGCTTGAAGCGGCCCACGCGGTCCCAGACCTCGCGCGACTCGAAGGGCACCACCAGAATCAGGCGAATCACGCTGTCTTCGGCGTCGTACACATAGAAGTCAAAGTGAAAGGTCTGCTCATTGCCCTTGTCGGTAAACAGCGGAAAGGAAAAGGGCCGGTAGCGCCACGCCTTGCGCTTGGCACTCAGAATCTGCGCCGCCACGCGCTTGAGGTTGCTGTCTGGAAAGGTCAGCTTTTCGCCGTCGCGGTCCACGAACACGGTGTCGGGGGCGGGGGCGTCCAGCTGCACCCGCTTGAGTTCCGGCAGCGGCTTTTTGCTGGCGGGCCGGGCGCCGCCGCGCGCCAGCCCCCCGCGTCCTGCGCCACGGCTGCCCTGCCCGCTGCCCCCGCCGCTGCGGCTGGGTGTGCGCGCGCCGCCCTCGCCGCCCGGGCGGGCGGGGCCGCCCTGACCTTGTGGCCGGTCTGTCACCTTGCGGGGAGCGCGGTCCTCGCTGCCCCCGGCGCTGCTGCGGTCACGCACCGGGCGGCTGGCGTCGCGCGTGACGCCGCCCCGGCCCTGCGCGGTGTTCTTCTTCGGGCCGCGTCCCCGTGATCCTTTTCTAGGCCCTGTCATCCCGGTAGTGTACCGGGCGCCAGACCACAGGAAGCGGGACGCGGCCCCTTTGCACCGCGTCCCGCTCCCCGTTGCCCTTTACTTCGCCAGAGCGCGGATCACGCTGAGGTTCACGAACTTGTTCAGGTCCGGCACGTCGCGCGCAAAGCCGGCTTCCTTGTTCAGCACGGCGTACTCGGCCAGGGTCTTCAGGTTGATGTCCCAGGTCACCCGGGTGCGCGCCAGGGCCTTGAACAGTTCGGCCGCGTTGGGGCGTTTGCCGGTAAAGGCATAAATCTGGTCCGCAATGGCCTTCTGGGCGCCTGCGTTGCTGCTGTTGATGAACTTGATGGCGTTCAGGTGCCCCTGCAGCAGGTCTGAGACGACGGCCGGGTTGGCGGCGGCGTACTTGGTGTTCACCACCAGCACGGTGGTGGTGTAATTCCCGCCCTCCCAGATCGCCTTTTCGTTGGCGATCAGGCGGGCGCCCTGCGTTTCCATGATGGCGCCCCAGGGTTCCTGCACCAGCGCGGCGTCCACCTGCTTGCTGGCAAAGGCGGCGGGCATGTTGGCCGGGTCAATGGGCACCACAGTCACCGTGCCGCCTTCATCGGTGGCCTTGAGGCCGTTCTCGTGCAGCAGGTGGCGCAAGCTGATGTCCTGCGTGGAGCCGCGCGTAGGCACCGCCACCTTCTTGCCGCTCAGGCCCTTCACGTTGCGCACCCCGCTGTCCTTGCGGGCCACCAGCACCGCGCCCGCGTTGGCAGCGCCCGCGTACACCTGAATGGGCACGCCGCGCATAAAGGCGTTCATGGCCGGCCCCGGGCCCACATAGGCGGCGTCAATGGCGCCCGCCGCAAAGGCCTCGTTGATCTGGGAGCCGTTGGCAAATTCCTTGACCACCAGCTTGACGTTGCCCAGTTCCTTCTGAAACAGGCCGCGCTGAATGCCCACCAGCCCGGCGGCGTGGGTCACGTTGGGAAACACCCCCAGGCGCAGTTCGCGCGCCTGCTGGGCGCTGGCGCTGGCCAGCAAGGAAAGGGTGAGGAGAGAGAGCACAACTCGCTTCATAAAACAAAGCATAGCAGAGAAGTTGAGTCATTTTGTCAACTGAAGAACAGAAGGGGTACAGGGGCGCCCTGGGAGGTGTGTGGGCCAGCCGCCAGCGGTCACGCCTGGGTCACGGGGCCGTCACGGGGGGGGCGTCTACGCTGCGTGCCAGACGACAACAGGGGCAAAGGGTCACGGTGGCCCTGTCCTGTTCTCGCCCTGCTCTGGAGAGAGCGCCCTGGCAAGGAAGAGACCATGAACCGCAAGGCTTTTATCCAGGTGCTGGGCCCGCCGATCCACGCCGACATGGTCCCCTCTGGGCTGTAGGGCACCTCCGCCAGTGCCCTGCAGGTGGGCATGACCAACGGCGACGACCGGGAACTGTTCGCGCCCAAGGTGTACGACCTGCAGGGTGGCCAGACGGCCCGCGTAACCATGAACCTGCTGGGGGGCGAGGACAAGGTCAAGGCCATCTGCGACGACGACTGCCTCGACATTGACTTGGAGGTGCGCGATGAACGCGGCAACCGCGTGGCCTGGGACTACGCCGCCGACGATGAACCCCCACCATAACCTTCCGGGTGGGGCCGGGGCGCTCCACCGTGAACCTCAGCATGGAGGACGGCGACTGGCCCCCCCTGCACCGCTAGCCCACCCAGCACCGGGGCCGCCGAGCTTCCCTGGGACGGCAGCCCCTCCAGTCGTTTGCCTAGGCTTCGCGGCGCAGGCTCAGGCGGGGGTCGGGGGAGAGGTTGGCCGAGTGAAACGGCTTCATGCGGAAGCCCTGCGGAAACAGGCTGAAACGGCCGTGCGTGACCGTGACCGCCAGCACCGAGGCCAGCAGCGCCTCGGCCATGCCCGCGCCCAGGCAGGTGTGGGCGCCCGCGCCGTAGGGCTGAAAGGCACCCTTCTGCTTGTGCTCGTTGCGCGGGGGGAGAAAGCGGTCCAGGTCAAAGGTATCGGGATCCTTGAAGAGGGCCGGGTCGCGCTGCGAGGTGAAGAGCGCCATCAGGAGCCGCTCGCCCTGGCGCACGGGGAAGCCCTGCACCGTGAAATCGCGCGTGGCGTAGCGGGGCAGCGTGTTGGCCACTGGGTAGAGGCGCAGCACCTCCAGCACGGCGGCGTGCAGCACCTTCAGGTCGCGCAGCCGTTCGGCGGGCAGACCCGCTTCAACCACGGGGCGCGCCTCGGCCTGCACCCGGGCCAGCACCTTGGGCCGGCGGTAGAGCTCGTACAGGGTCAGCGACAGCACGTTCACCACCGTGTCCAGCCCGGCCACGTAGGGAATCAGCATCATGAACAGCAGTTCCTCGTCGTCCATCAGGTCCGGGCGGGTCTCGCGCAGGCGGCGCAGGTCGCTGACATAGCTTGAAGCGTGTTCGCCGGGGTCCTGGGCCAGCACCTCGTGGGCAAAGGCGCGCGCACTGGCCTTGGCGCGCAGGTACGCGGCCTTGCGCAGCGCCGCCGGGCGGGCCGAACCCACCAGATGCACCGCCAGCTGCGTGTGCCAGTAGGTGATGAACTCGGCCAGATGTGGCCCTGGCAGGCGCCCCAGCGTCAGGGTGCCAATGCAGTCGGCCACCAGCCGCTGCGCAAAGGGCACCACCTTCAGCACCTCGCCGGGGGCGGTGCGGTCCAGGGCCCCCCGCGTCAGGGCGGCCACCTGGGGCAGGCCTTCTAGCACGCGGCTCTTGGCAAACCCGGCGCGGGCGGCGGCCCGGTAGGCCAGATGGTCCGGGCCCTCCAGCATCGTCAGCACCTGCCGGCCACCGAACTCCTTGATAATCCCTTCCCACACGCGCCACGCGGTGACCTCGCCGCTGTTCTCAGCCATCACCTGTGCGGCCGTGGGCCCGGCCAGCACCACCAGCGACTGGTTCAGCACCTTCACCCGGAAACAGGGCCCCAGCCGCGCGGCCTGGGCGGCCAGAAAGCCCTCGCTGTCGCGGATCATGGGCAGCAGGCTGCCGACCAGGGGCAACCCCGGGGCCAGCGGCATGGCGGAGGTGGGGGCGGGCGAAGCGGCAGTGGTCATGGCGGGGCCTCCTGAAACCAGGGCAAAAGGGGAAACGGAACGCGGCAGAGGAGAGAGTGCGTTACCACGGTACACCCTGGGCGTCATCCAGAGCGGTTCTTAACCTAGAGGTGGGTCAGCCGCGCGGCGTGCCCCGCGCGGCCCCTTTCGGCCCTTACCCTGGCCCGGCCAGCACCGCCAGCGCGGCCTGAACGCCCCGCCGGGTGGCAGCCAGGGCGGGCCCCACCTGCCACGCCGTGCGGTCCCGGGGCCCCACCGGGTTGCTGATGCCCCGCACCTCTAGGGCGGGCACCCCAGCCAGCAGCGCCGCGTGGGCCACCCCCGCGCCTTCCATGCCTTCGCACAGCGCGCCGGGAAAACGCTCTGCCAGGGCCTGCGCGCCCTGGGCCGAGCCGGTCACACTGCACAGGGTCAGCGCGGGACCAAAACCGGCGCCCGCTGCCTGCGCCACCTGGGCCGCCCTGTTCCACACCGCAAACTGCGCGCCCTGCGGCACCCCGGGCCGCACCGAGAGGCCCAGGGTGTCCAGAGGCAGAAACGCCGGGCCGTCCCAGGCGCCCAGATCGGCCTGCACGATCACGCTGGACACTGCCAGCTCGCCGGGGGCCAGCCCAGCGCCGGGGTAGGCCCCGCCGATGCCCGCACTGATCACCAGCTCGGCCGGGGCCTGCGCCAGGGCCTGCGCCGTCGCCAGCGCCGCCGCCACCGGCCCCACGCCGCTGACCACCACGCGGGCGCCCGGCAGGTCCTGCAGGCGTTCGGCTTCGGGGAGCGTGGCCACCACGATCAGGGCATGCATGGGGCGCAGGCTACCGCGGCGCTGGCCTCTGGGCCCTAGGTCACGGGGCGCCAGGGGCTAGCTTGGTCACCGGCCCCTCCTGTACAAAGCGCCGCAGCACCTCGGCGCGCGCCAGAGCGGTCTGTTCTCCCCCGCGCAGGCGCGCGGCCTCCTGGGGTTGCCCGGCCTGCGCGGCGGCCTGGGCCAGCCCCTGCAGCAGCATGGCCTGTTCGTTCAGGGCGCGCTGGGCCGCCGCCAGGGTGTGGTCCACCACCCGCTGGACCTCGGCCTGCAGGGCGCTGGCGGTGTAGGCGTGGCCGGTGTGGCAGCGAAAGCGCGTCAGCGGCCCTTCCTCAATGCGGGCCATGACCCCCTGACATTCCGGGCAGGTCACGGCGGTGAGCGGCTGCTGGGCGAAGACGTTCAGGGCGGCGCCGCCCTCGCCCAGTGCCACGCGCACCTCCTGGCCCAGCCGGGGCCACGGTGGGCCGCCAGGAGGAGCGGTCGGCGGACCGGCGGCCACCTGCGCTGTCCAGGCCACCAGCGCCGGGCCCAGCTCACGCGAGGACAGCACGTCGTGGACCTCCACCTGCCGGATGGCGCTCAGGGGCATTTCGGGGTACTCGGCGTCGGCTGGGTGCTGTGCCAGGGCCAGCCCCCCGGCCTCACGGATGGCCCACAGCCCCGAGGTGCCGTCGTCACGCAGGCCGGATAGGACCACGCCGGCCACCCGTGGGCCCTGGGCAAATGCCGCCGAGCGGAACAGCACGTCAATGCTGGGGCGCGCGTGGTTCTCGCGCGGTCCGCGCGACAGCTGCAGGTGGCCGCCCTGCACCAGCAGGTGGTGGTCAGGCGGCGCCACAAAAATGTGGCCGGCGCGCAGGGCCTCGCCGTGCTCGGCGTGGGTGGCGCCCAGGCGGCCAGCACGCTGCAGCAGGGCCGGCAGCACGCTGGGCTGATCGGGCGGGGTGTGCACCACCACCAGCACGGCCGCCCCAAAGCCGGGCGGCAGGGTCTGCACCATGTTCAGCAGCGCCGATAGTGCCCCCGCCGAGCCCCCTACCACCACCAGGGGCGGGCCGCTACCGGGCATCAGCGGCGCCGGCCGGGGGCGCCTTGGGCAGGCTGAACCAGAAGGTGGCGCCCTGGTCCACCTTGCCCTCGGCCCATACCCGCCCGCCGTGCCGGTTCACAATGCGCCGCACCAGCGCCAGCCCCACCCCCAGCCCCTCGAATTCGGTGTTGTGGTGCAGGCGCTGAAAGACCCCGAACAGGCGCTCTTTCTGGCGCATATTGAAGCCCACGCCGTTGTCGCGCACGTACAGCAGCCACTCGCGCTCGGATTCCTGGGCGCCCACCTGAATGCGGGCCTGGGGGCGCGGGCGGCTGAACTTCAGGGCGTTGCCCAGCAGGTGGGTAAAGACCAGTTGCAGCGCGAGGCTGTCGCCCAGCACGCGCGGCAGGCCGTCGGTGCTCAGCGCCACCTCGCGCCCCCGCAGTTCGGGCTTCAGGTCCTTGCGCACCTCGTGCAGCACCCGCGTCAGGTCCACAGGCTGGAACCGCATGCGGCTGCGCCCCAGCCGAAACACGGTGAGCAGCGCGCGCAGCTGGTGTTCCATGTGCAGCGTGGCCTGCTCCACGTTTGCCGCGCAGCGCAGGTGTTCGTCGGTGGGTTCGGGCATCTGGGCGCTCAGCTGCGCCGTGAAGCTGCGGATGTGCCGCAGCGGCGTGGTGAGGTCGTGGGCGGCGGCGTACAGGAAGGTCTCCAGTTCGTCGTTCAGTTCGCGGATGTGCCGGGTGCGCTCTTCAATCTGCGCTTCCAGTGCAGTGTTCAGGCGCAGCACCTCGTCCTGGGCCGCGCGCTGCATCGTGACGTCGGTCAGGGTCAGGCGGCAGTGCCAGCCCTGGCCCGGCGCGCCCGGTACCGCTTCGGCCTCCAGCTGCGCCGCCACGCGCTGCCCCCCAGCGCCCTGCAGCCACAGGTCCACCCGGCGCCGGCCAGGGTCGGTCATCATGCGGCGCAGAAACAGCGCGAAGGTGCGGCTGTCGGTGCTGTCCATGTAGGTGCTCAGGCGGCGGCGCAGCAGCTGCCCGCGCTCCACCTCCAGCATGCGGCACAGCGTGAGGTTGGCGCGCAGCACCAGCCCGGTCTCATCCAGGGTGGCGTAGCCCACCGGCGCGCCGTCAAACAGCTGTTCGTATTCCTGGCGGGCCTGTTCCAGTTCCAGGTTCTTGCGGTTCAGTTCCTCGTTCTGCAGCCGCAGTTCAATCTGGTGCACCAGCAGTTCGTGCTGCGTATGGTCATCGTCTGGCGCAGGGGCGAGGGCCGCTGGCACCACCGGAGCGCTCGCCCGCTGCTCGGTCTGCTCCCGCAGCAGCCCGCCGCGCTCAGGCGCAGACAGGTCATGGGCCGACATGGCGCCTCCTGTGGCAGGCCTGCGAGGCGCGCCGCGGCATAACACAACAGATCCACATAAGGCACCTCCAGACAGGAAAAAGGGAATTGAACGCCAGCCGAGTTTGTAGGAAACCTTACCGTGCCTATGCGCCAGTCACATGGGGTTCCTCCTTCATTTTCATGAGGCAAAGTTCGGCGACTTTTTAACTTCACTCTCAGGAACTGTGGTAGTCCACCCTTATGCCTGAACCCCACAACGCCTCTGCCGAGCCCGCCCTGCCGCCCGAGCCCGGCCCCAGCGCTATTGTGGGCGTGGGCGGCTCGGCCGGGGCGCTGGACGGCTACGAGCGCTTTTTTTTGAGCCTGCCTGCCGACAGCGGCATGGCCTTTGTGGTGGTGCCGCACCTGGACCCTGGCCACCGCGGCCTGATGCCCGATATTCTGGCGCGCTGCACCGGCATGACGGTGCAGCCCATTGAAGACGGTATGGCCGCCAAGCCCAACACCGTCTATGTGATTCCCCCCGGCCACAGCCTGAGCATCATGAACGGGGTGCTGCTGCTCGAAGACCCGGCCGCCGCCCAGGGCCGGGTGATTGACACCTTTTTCGAGGCCCTGGCCGCCGACCAGGGGGAGCGGGCGGTGGGGGTGGTGCTCTCGGGCATGGGCACCGACGGCACCCTGGGGATTCAGGCCATCAAGGAGCACTTCGGGCTGGTGCTGGTGCAAGACCCCCAGACGGCCGAATATCCCTCCATGCCGGCCAGCGCCGCCAGCACCCAGCTGGCCGACGACGTGCTGCCCGCCGAGGACCTGGCCCCCAGCCTGTACCAACGCCTGACGCGGCGCCAGACCCTGCGCGTGGAAGACCTGATGCAAGACGGCCAAGCGGGGGTGCCGCTGCAGAAAATCCTGCGGCTGGTGCGGGTCAAGACCGGGCACGATTTCAGCAACTACAAGCGCAGCACCCTGATCCGGCGTATTGACCGGCGCATGCGCAACCACCGCCTGGAAAACATTGGACAGTACATGCGCTTTTTGCAGGACGTGCCGCAGGAAATCGACGCCCTGTTTCAGGACTTCACCATCAACGTCACCAGCTTTTTTCGTGATCCGGAAGCCTTTGGGGACCTCAAGGAGCACCTGCGCACCTACGTCCTGACCCAGAAGCAGGATCTGGACATGGTGCGGGTGTGGGTGGTGGGCTGCGCCACAGGTGAGGAAGCCTACTCGGTGGCCATCGTGCTGCACGAGTTGATGGACGAGCTGCGCAGCGAACGCACCTTCAAGGTGCAGGTGTTCGCCAGCGACATTGACGCCCTGGCCATCGAGAAGGCGCGCTACGGCCTGTACCCCGCCGACATTGCCTACGTGGTGTCGCCCGAGCGGCTGGCCTTTGCATTCGAAGAGAAAGACGGCGGCTATCAGGTGCGCGCCGCAATCCGCGAATCGGTGATTTTTGCGCTGCACAACACCTTTGGCGATCCGCCCTTTACCCGGCTGGACCTGCTGTGCTGCCGCAACATGCTCATTTACCTGAAAGCCGAGCTGCAGCGCCAGATCATGACCATTTTTCATTACGCGCTGCGCCCGGGGGGGCTGCTGTTTCTGGGGGCCAGTGAAACGGCCGGCGCTGACCGCGACCTGTTCCGGCCCCTGAACCTGCGCTGGAAGCTGTATGGGCGCGGCGAGGGCGCCGCCCTGCCCCTGATGCTGGGCCAGGGTCCGCGCCTGAGCGTGCCCCCCGCGCCCCACCCCCTCCCTGACCCCCGGGCGGTGCCGGGCGGGCGGGCGGGCAGCGTGGCGCACCTGGCCCAGAGCCTGCTGCTGGCCCACCACGCGCCCCCGGCGGTGGTGGTCAACGAGGCCGGCGACATCCAGTACGTGCACGGCAGCACCGCCCGGTACCTGGAATTGCCCGCCGGCACGGTGCTGACCAACGTGTTCGACATGGCGCGCGACGGCCTGCGCTACGAACTGCCTGCCCTGGTGCGCCAGGTGCTGGCCGAGCAGCGCGAGGTGGTGCGGGGCGTGCGCAGCGAAATTGACGGTACCCCCTGCGACATTGACGTGACCGTGCGCCTGCTGCCCGCCCGAGCGCAGCGTCTGCTGCTCATTGAGTTTCAGGAGCGCCCAGGCGGGCGCGCCGCGCCGCCTCCCGCCGAACACGCCGATCAGATTCTGACCCTGCAGCGCGAACTGCAATACAACAAAGAAACCCTGCAGTCCACCGTCGAGGAAATGGCGGTGTCCATGGAGGAACTCAAAAGCACCAACGAGGAGTTGCAGACCACCAATGAGGAGCTGCAGAGCACCAACGAGGAACTCACCACTTCCAAAGAAGAGCTGCAGTCCCTCAACGAGGAACTCACGACCATCAACGCCGAGCATCAGCGGGTGATTTTCGAGTCCATGCAGGCCAATGACGACCTGAAAAACATTCTGGACAGCGCCGGCATTGCCACGGTGTTTCTGGACAACGCGCTGAAGGTCAAGCGCTTTACCCCGCGCATTTCCCGGGTGATCAACCTGATGCCAGTGGACCTGGGCCGGCCCCTGTCGGACCTGAACGTGAACCTGCACTACGAGCACCTGACGGGCGACATCATGCGGGTGCTCGATACCCTGGAAGTCTTTGAAACCCAGGTGCGCACCCGCGACGACCACTGGTACCTGATGCGCATCAGCCCCTACCGCACCTCCGACAACTTTATTGACGGCGTGGTGGTGGCCTTTACCAACATTGACCGCATCAAGGCGCTGGAGCAGCAGGCGCGTGACACCTCTGCGTATGCCGCGCGGGTGCTGGACAGCATTCATGATCCGGTGCTGGTGCTGGACGCCGGGCTGCGGGTGGTGACGGCCAACCGCGCGCTCTACGCGCTGCTGCACGCCAGTCCGGCGCAGGTGTGCGGCGAGCGGCTGCACCACTTGGGCAACTTCATGCTGGATGACCCGGACCTGCTGCAGCCGCTGCACGCGGTGCTGCGCGGCGGCGCGGCGGTGACCAACCACGTGGTGAACCTGCACGCGCCGCAGCTGGGCCCGCGCCAGTTCAAGATTGAGGTGGACCCGGTGCCGGGCGAGGACGACACCAGCGCAATGATTGTGCTGAAACTCGAAGACGTGACCGAGCTGATGCGCCGCGCCGCCGCCGAGGGGCCGGAGTGGACCGGCGACGCCGACGGCGCCCCGCAGGAGGTCTAGGGCCCGTCTCCGGCCAGGGGGGCGTGGCTCATGGCGAGGTCTGTCAGGATATTGGCGCGCGCCTGCACCGACTGGGCCTGGCTCAGCAGGGCCTGGGCCTGGGCGGGGGGCAGCCGCTGGCCCAGGCGCCCCAGCAGCAAAATGCCCTCGTCCATCACCCGGCGGGTTTCGTAAAGCTTCTGCTCAATGGCCTGTGAAAGTTCGGCCAGCAGCACCGGGGCGCTGTAGGCGTGGCCGGTGTGGCAGCGGAAGCGCAGGGCGCCGCCCTCTTCAATCTGCACCATGGCGCCGTGGCACTCCGGGCAGGTAAAGGGTGAGTAGGGCCCCAGGGCAGAGACGTCGGTGGGTGAGGCCGGACCCTGGCGCGCCAGGCGCACCTCCAGGTCCAGGCGGGCGCGTTCGTCGTCGGTCATGCGGCGTGCCTCCTGCGGCGCTCCCCGGGCCGCCACCAGTGCGCTCAGCAGCGGGCCCAGGGCGTGGGCGGGCGCCACATGGTCGGCCGTCACCTGCGCCAGGGCCGAGCGCGGCATGCTGTCAAACGCGGCGTCCTGCGGGTCTTGCACCACGGCCACGCCGCCCCGGCGCTGAATGGTCCACAGCCCCGAGGCGCCGTCGTCCATGGCGCCGGACAGCACCACGCCGATCACCCCGGGCCCGCGCGCCTGCGCCGCCGAGCGGAACAGGGCGTCCACCGCCGGGCGAAACCGGTTTTCCCGGGGCCCGCGCGTAACCGCCAGCCGCTCGCCGTCCAGCAGCAGGTGGTGGTCGGGGGGGGCCACGTAGATGTGCCCCGGGCGCGCCGGCTCGCCGTCCTGGGCCTGGGTGGCCGGCAGGGGGCCCGCCCGGCCCAGAATGTCGGGCAGCAGGCTGGGAACGTGCGGCGAGAGGTGCAGCGCCACGCACACGGGCGCCCCCAGGGCCGGGTCCAGGCCGGCCACCAGCGGCATGAGGGCCTCTATGCCGCCAGCAGACGCGCCAATCACCACGACGGGCAGAGGTGTCATAGGCGCCTATTGTGCCCCAGCCGGGGCCGCCCAGCCAGCGCGACCTTAAGACGTCTTCAGGCAAACCGGGGAACAAGCGCAGGGGCGCTGGCAGCCCCATTACCTGCCTGTCACGGAAACGCGGCTGGAGCGCGCCAGAGTAAGCAGGTCACGCGAGCAGCGCGGGCAAATTCACCGGGGACGACAGCGCCCCCACGGAGGCACCAACATGACCAACGGCAACGGAAACGGTAGTGGCGGCAATGGGGGCAACGAAGGTAAGGGCAACGGCGGCGGGGGCGGACGCGGCTTTGCCGGCATGGACCCCGAGCGTCAGCGCGAGATTGCGGCTGAAGGTGGCCGCGCGGCCCACGCCAGCGGCAACGCCCACGAGTTCACCAGCGAGGAAGCCCGCGAAGCCGGGCGCAAGGGCGGTCAGGCCTCGCGCGGCGGCCAGGGCGGGAGTGGCGGCGGCGAAGAGCGGAGCGGTCAGCGCGGCGGCTCCAGCGAGCAGCACGCCGAAGCCGGGCGCCAGAGCCACAAGAACGACTGACCCCCGGCTGTTGCGGGAAAGGCGGCGAAGAAGCTGGCGGCCTTGAACACGGACAGGGCCGCCAGCGCCCCATGGGCACACCCGGCCCCAAACCGAAGGGCGGCGTCCACCTTCGCAAAAACGGACGCGCGAGCGGGCGGATAGGCGTCCCTCAGCCGGTTCAAGGCCGGTGACCCGCTGCAGACAGGAACTCCCGGGAGGGTGTCCTGTCCTTTTTTGACATTTGGCCACAGAGGGCAGAGCGGCTCCGGGTCAACGCCTGGGGCAGCTTTTGGCAGGAGGGCCGCTGGGCAGAGCGAGCCCGCCCAACACGTCCTGCTGGTGAGGAAGGCGCAAGGGTGGGGGCTGAGACAGCGGCGCCGGAGAGAGGGATGAATGTCTTCAGCGTCCCCGATGACGTTTTCATCGCAGCCGCGTCACCTCGCCGGACACTGTTCGAACTTTTGTTCGTGTAAACGCTCTGCCAAAGACAGCGGCCTGGGGAAGTGCGGTCGGCCCCAGGAAGGAGCTGGCCGCTGCTGTAGAGCGCAGACCCCGCGTCCTCTCTGGCCTGCTATGCCGTAGCCTGCCCTTATGGCTCTGTTTCGGCTGGACGGCAAACGCGCCCTGGTGACGGGCGGCAGCAAGGGGATTGGCCTGGCGGCGGCGCAGGCCCTGCACGAACTGGGGGCCCAGGTGACCCTGGCCGCGCGCGGCGAAGAGGCCCTGCGCGCCGCCGCCGAACCCCTGGGCGCGCGCTGGGTCGTGGCCGATGTGGGCACCGAGGCCGGCGTGCAGGCCGCACTGGCCGCCGCGCCAGAGGTGGATATTCTGGTCAGCAACGCGGGCGGCCCGCCCCCGGCCCGGCCCAGCGCGGTCACCGAGGCGGCCTGGACGCAGGGCTTTGAAACCACCTTCCTCAGCACAGCGCGCCTGGCAGCGGGTGTGCTGCCCGGTATGCGCGAGCGGCGCTGGGGGCGCATCATTGCTGTGACCAGCCTGACGGTGGGGCGCCCGGCGCTGAACCTGCCCGTCAGCAACGCCATGCGCGCGGCCGTCACCAATCACCTGAAAACCCTGGCGCTGGAGGTTGCCGAAGACGGCGTGACCTGCAACACCGTGGCCCCCGGTTACACCGCCACCGAGCGCCTGCAGGCCCTGCACCGCGACCCTGCCGAGGCTGCGGCTCTGGCCGCGCGCATTCCCGCCCGGCGCTTTGGTGAAGCCGGCGAGGTGGCGGCGGCCGTGGCGTTTCTGGCCACCCATGAGGCCGGGTACATCACGGGGCAGGAACTGCTGGTGGACGGCGGCTGGGGAATCTGATCGGGCTGCCGAGACATGCCGCCCCGCATGGTGGGATTTTCTCGACCAGGGGCCCGCGTGGAGCTGCGGGGCAAAGAGGAAACAACCTCGGCGTTCTGGGAATCGGGCCCGCAAGGTGCCGACGGCGAGGGGCACCCGGTTCGGTTCCAGAACTGGGCGGCAGCCTGTGGGCCGCAATGGTCCAGACAGCCCTCAAGCGTGGCGAACAGGCCAGAGGGAACCATCGTCCGGGGAGATCAGACCGCTTCCCCCCAGTGCTACGCCGCTCTTCAAGACCTTGCCTCTGCACAGCAGTTCCGTGAGTTTTCCGCACGGTGGGAGGGGAAAAGCAGCGTGGTGGTCGAGCCGCTCTACGCGGAAGGCTGAACCAGTCCCCCCGTTCGGTGACAGGCCACGCCCCACCCTGGCCACCCTTCACCGTCTCTTGACCCGGGCAGATTAAGGTTGGATAGGTGAGCTGGGGTCAATCTGCCCGGCCGCGAATCGCATACCTTCAGGACAAGGGGGGGCCAACCCTGCGCCCCCAAGGAGACCCGCCATGTCAATTGGACCGCTGGAAATCATTCTGCTGATCGTGATCATCGCGCTGGTGTTCGGCGCCCGCAAGCTGCCGGAACTGGGCAAGGGCCTGGGCCAGGGCATCAAGGAATTCAAGCGCGAAACCCGCGCCAGCGAGGACCGCCCCGTGACCGACGTGCCCTCGCGCCAGCTGGACCCCAGCACGGGCGCGCCGCTGCACACCCCCGCCGAGTCTGTAACCGAACGGCGCGGCTGAGCCGTCAGGGGGCCTGCTTCCATGTCCCACGGCACCAATTCCCAGGGCGGGCTGGCCAGCGCCCCGCTGTTCGACCACCTTGATGAACTGCGCAAGCGCATCATCATCAGCCTCGTGTTTCTGGTGCTGGGCCTGGTGGTGGCGTTTCAGTTCCGGGTGCAGCTCATTGAACTGCTCAAAGAGCCGCTGACCTACTCCAAGCAGTACGCCGCCGGCAACGTCAAACTGGTGACCCTGCAGCTCACCGAACAGCTGATGCTCAGCCTGAATATCTCGTTCTGGGCGGGGCTGGCGCTGGCCCTGCCGTTCATTCTGGGGCAGGTGTGGGCCTTTATTGCGCCGGGCCTGTATGCCCACGAACGCCGCTGGGCGCTGCCCTTCATCCTGGGGGCGGGGCTGTCCTTCCTGGGCGGCGTGCTGTTCGCGTACAAGCTGGTGCTGCCCACCATGGTGCCCTTCCTGGCCGACTTTATGGCCGGGGCGGTCGAGGGCAATTTCAGCCTGGGAAACTACATCGGCATCATCACGACCTTTCTGATTGCCTTTGGGTTGTCCTTTGAAATGCCCATTCTGGCGGTGATCCTCACCCGCATCGGCATCGTGAACCACGTCATGCTGCGCAGGGGCTGGCGCATTGCGCTGGTGGCGATCATGGTGGCGGCGGCCATTATCACCCCCACGCCTGACCCCACGAACATGCTGCTGGTGGCCGTGCCCCTGTACGCCCTGTACGAACTGGGCGTGATTCTCTCGCGGGCCTTCCGCCTGCCGCCGCCCGAAGAAAGCCCGGCGCTGGGCCTGTAAAGCGCCCCCCTCTGGCCCAGGCGGCCTGCCTTCAAGTGGAAGGCAGGCCGCGTTCTGTGCCCATAAGCCCTACACTACAAAGCACCTATGGATCCGGTGTTCTTGCAGATTGGCAATTTCACGATTGCCTGGTACGGCGTGCTGATCACGCTGGGGATTGTGGCGGGCGTGTGGGTGGGCACGAAAATGGCGCGCGAACGCGGCCTGAACGTGGACCTGTTCAACGACATGATTCTGTGGATGATCGTCTGGGGGCTGGTGGGCGCGCGGGCCGTGTTCGTGCTGACCTCCTGGCACCAGTTTGAAAACATTCCCTTTCCCCGGGTGCTGTGGGACATCATCAACCTGCGCCAGGGCGGCATTTCCATTCACGGCGGCTTGATCGGCGGCATTCTGGTCATGCTGTACTACGCCCGGCGCAAGGGCATGGACTTTTACCGCTACGCCGACCTGTGCGTGCCCGGCGTGGCTTTTGGCATCATTGGCGGGCGCATCGGCAACATCATGAACGGCACCGATACAGTGGGCCGCGTGACCGGCTGGCCCATCGGCTTTCGCTGGCCGGACAGCGCGCGGGCCTTCCACGACGGCATGTGCATCAAGAACCCCAACCCGGACATGGACCTTTCGCAGTACTGCCAGCGCATTGGCGATCAGCTGGTCATGACCGCGCCGGTGCACTTCACCCAGCTGTACGGCGTGATTATCGGCATCATTCTGTCGGTGGCGGCTTACTTCTGGCTGCGCTCGCGCATTCCGGGCTGGGCCTTCTGGCAGTTCTGGCTGTGGTACAGCATTCTGCGCGCGGGCTGGGAAGAAACCTTCCGTCTCAATCCCCTGTCGCCCCGGGCCTACCTGAACCAGGGCCTGGACGCCCCCGGCATCGGCTTTTTCACCGACACGCACCTGATCAGCATTCCCCTGATTCTGGTCAGCATCTGGATGCTGCTGCGCCTGCGCAAGAAGGGCGCCCCGGCCCCGGTGCCCGCGCCCACCCCCGAAGCCCGCAGCGCCTAACCTCCCGCGTTGCCCCTGCCCCGTGGCCCCCGGCTGCGGGGCCTTTTGTTGTGCCCCGGCACCAGACTGGTACAGTGGCGCCGAGATGAGCGAGACAAGTCGTCCGTTGGACGTGGTGATTCTGGCGGCGGGGCAGGGCACCCGCATGAAATCCGCTTTGCCCAAGGTGCTTCACCCGGTGGCCGGGCGCCCGATGGTGGCCTGGGCGGTCAAGGCCGCCCAGGACCTGGGGGCGCGGCAGGTGGTCGTCGTGACCGGTCACGGGGCCGAGCAGGTGGAGGCGGCCCTGGCGGGTCAGCCGGTGGTGTTTGCCCGGCAGGCCCAGCAGCTGGGCACCGGCCACGCCTTCCTGACGGGCCTGGAGGCCCTGCGCAGCCACGGCGACGCCGACGTGCTGGTGCTGTACGGCGACACGCCGCTGCTGCGCGAGCAAACCCTGCGCGCCCTGCTGGCCGACCACCGCGCGCGCGGCAGCGCCTTTACCGTGCTGACCGGCGAACTGCCCGACGCCACCGGCTACGGCCGAATTCTGCGCGACGAGCAGGGGGCGGTGTCGCGCATCGTGGAGCAAAAGGACGCCACGCCCGAAGAACGCGCCGTGCGCGAATTCAACTCGGGGGTGTACCTGATGGACGGCCGCGCCCGGGAGCTGGCCGCGCGCATCACCAAAACCAACGCCAGCGGCGAGTATTACCTCACCGACCTGCTGGGCCTTTACCGCGAGCAGGGCGCCGCCGTGCAGGCCTTCAAGCTGGCCGACCCCGACGAGGTGATGGGCGCCAACGACCGCGCCGGGCTGGCCGAGGCCCAGCGCATCCTGCGCGCGCGCCTGACCGCAGAGCACATGCGCGCGGGCGTGACCATCCCCATGCCGGAAACCGTGTACATCGAGGACACGGTGCAGCTGGCCCAGGACGTGACCCTGGAACCCGGTGTGGTGCTGCGCGGCGCCACCCGCATCGCCAGTGGCGTGACGGTGGGCGCCTACAGCGTGCTCACCGACGCGGTGCTGCATGGGGGCGTGGTGGTCAAGCCCCACAGCGTCCTCGAAGGCGCCGAGGTGGGCGCGGGCAGCGAGGTGGGGCCCTTTGCCCGCCTGCGCCCCGGCACCGTGCTGGGCGAGGGCGTGCACATCGGCAACTTTGTGGAGACCAAGAACGCCCAGCTGGCCGCCGGGGTCAAGGCCGGGCATCTGGCATACCTGGGCGACGTGACCATCGGCCAGGAAACCAACGTGGGCGCCGGGACCATCGTGGCGAACTTTGACGGCGTGAACAAGCACCGCACGCAGGTGGGCGCCGGGGTGTTCATTGGCAGCAATTCCACCCTGATCGCCCCGCGCGTGGTGGGCGACGCGGCTTTTGTGGCCGCCGGCAGCGCCCTGCACGAGGACGTGCCCGAAGGCGCCCTGGCCGTGGCGCGCGGCAAACAGCGCACTCTGGAAGGGTGGTCGCGCCGCTACTGGGGCGGTATGCGCGAGAAGGTGGCCCAGAAGCTGCCGTGGCTGTCGGGGTGGCTGGAGAGGGGGAGTGGGCAGTAGGGAGTGGGGAGTGGGAAGGACTGGCCCGCTTCTGGCCGGGCCCTTCTTTTTTGTCAGGATTATGTCTCTCTGAAGCTCCTCGTCGTTTGAAGCTGGAGGCGACCCTAACATCTTGAGCCGTTTGAGACTGGTGGCAAAATGGGTAAAGAATTCTGGTGTGCCATAGACAGCGAGGTCCTGGATGTCTTCTGCGCCAACATTTGCAGTTGGGTGCGCGAGGACCATGTGGATCAAGTTCTGGATTGGGTGATGAGCAAGGCTCTTGATCCAGTCAAAGCTATCTATCCAGAAGCCTATTTGGCGACTCTTGGGGTGTCTAAATTCGAGGAATATGGTGGAGGCTACAAAGTCATCGTCCTTGTGACACCCGAGCCCCCCACTTACTGGGAGGTGCTGCGTGTTGAAAATGGCATTGAGGTTGAGGCGCAGCAGTGTAACCATTGGCAGATGGCCGAAGCTGTCGGCGCCCTATTTGATAAACTGCTGGCCGATATCTCCTTTGCTGAGTTTATTATGTTTGTGGATAGTATTTCAAACAGGCGCAATGTGGTATAAAAATATCATCTTAAAGCTAGCTAACAAGCTATGAAAAGAGAATAGCTCAGGCCATGATTTCTAAGTTTATTTAGCTTCTGAGCTTTTTTCCAAAGATTGGAGATTATTTAAGAAGCTGTTGTGATTTTGAGACGGAAGCGATGCCTTATTTTACGATGCTGGCATTTCCGTGCCGTGGGCCGCCAGGCTGGGGTCTTCCACCCGCCGCAGCACCGGGTTCAGCAGTTGCAGGGCCGCCACGGCCGCCAGCACCAGCCCGGCCACCACCGCCACGCTGCCGGGTGCGTAGCGGGCGGCCAGCGCACCCGCCAGTGCCGTGCTGGCCGGGGCCGTGAACTGGGCAATCAGGCGGCGCACCGAGAACACCCGGCCCTGCATCTCGGGCGGCACCTGCGACTGCCAGATGCTCTGCGAGTGGGCGTTCATGGCTGGCAGCGTGAGGCCCAGCACCAGCAGGGCCGCCGCTGCGCCCAGCACGGTGGCACTGGCCCCAAAGGCGGCGAAGGCCAGTCCCGACACCACCATCGGCACCAGCACGCCCAGCACCCGCTGCCGCTTCAGGCCGCCCCAGGTGCTGATCAGAATGCCGCCCAGCACGCCGCCCACGCTCTGGGTGATCGCCAGCGTGGCCAGGGCGCCCTGCAGGGTGCCGCCGCGGGCCTGCCAGTCGCCACTGAGGCCGAATTTGGCGATCAGGGGTTCCAAGACCCCCAGGTTGCTGGTGCACAGGTTGGCCACCGCAAAGGTGAGTAGCAGCGCCAGCAGGGGCCGCCGCTGCCCAATGAACACCCAGCCAAAGCGCATGTCCTGGGCCAGCGTGGGGCGCTCGGCGCGCGGGCGTGGCGCAGGCGAGGGAATAGACAGGCGCCACACCACGGCCGCCGCCAGCAGAAAGGTCAGGCCGTCCACCGCGTACGCAAAGGGCACGCCGTCTTTTAAGCCGCTCAGCCACGCGGGCCCCGTGCCCGCGTCACGCAGCAGGGCCGGCACCCCGATCAGCAGGGCGGCGGCGGCGGGGCCCACCAGCCCGGCGAGGCTCCACACCGTCTGCATCAGGCCGTTGGCGCGGGGCAGGCGGTCCCGGGGCACGAGGCTGGTGTAACTGGCATCGAACGCCGAGCCGTGAAAGGTGGATACCAGCCCCATCAAGGCCGCCAGCGTCACCAGCGCCCACAGCGGCGCCGCAGGAGAGAGCAGCAGGCCCAGGGTGGCGAAGGTCAGGGCGCCCGCCGCCAGGTCACACACGAGCATGATCCGGCGGCGGTCGTGGCGGTCGGTCCAGGCCCCCGCCAGCGGCGCGCTGAGGGTGGCCGCCAGCGTCCAGGCCAGGGCGGTGAGCGACAGGGCGGCGGCCAGTTGCGGCTTCTGCTCGGCCAGCGGAAAGCGCGTCTGGGTCAGGTAGATGTTGAAGGCAAAGCCCGCCACCGCCGAGCCAATCACGCTCAGCGCCTGCGAGCCCCACAGCCACAGAAAGGTGCGCCAGCCGTTCGGTGGGGCAAGCAGTTGGGTCATGCCGCCCAGCGTAGGCCCGGCGGGGCCTGGGGCACGATACGCCGAATGGCGAGGGCCCGCGCGGGCCGCTTTACAGTGGCGCCCCATGCTCAGCGAACCCGGCCTGACCCCTGCCACCGAAGCCCTGCTGAGGCAGGCCATGTTTCCTGACCCGGACCGAATGGCGGCGGAACTGGACCGCTACCGGCAAGGTCCCCGTCTGGTCCTGGCTTGGGCCTTCGCCGGGCAGGTCGTCAGTGCCGTGGGCCTGGAGGTTAACGGAGATGCCGCCACGATCCTGCACCTGGGCACCCACCCGGACCATGCCCGCCAGGGACATGCCCGCACGCTGCTGCGCGAGGTGGCCCGCCACCTGAACCTCCGCACCCTGACGGCCGAAACGGATGACGAAGCCGCTGGGTTCTACCGCCGCTGTGGCTTTGTGTTGCAGGCCATGCCCTCGCCCTGGTCCCGGGCGCGTTACCGCTGCGAGTGGGTGGCCTGAAGGCCGAACGCTGCCCAGGCGGCTTTCAGGTCCGGGTGCGGCAGCAGCAGGCGGCTCTCGGGCGAGGCCAGCCACGCCAGCATCCAGTGGGCGCCCGCGTGCAGGCCGCCCCCCAGGGCCGCGCGCAGCTCAGCGGCATAGGGCGGCGCCCCGCCCTGGTCCCATTCCAGCTTGTCGGCCAGAAACACCACGAGGTCCAGCGGGGTGGGCCGTGCATGCAGGGTGGTATGAACCCGGATGGCCTGCAGCACGCCAGGGTCGTGCACGCCATACCGGTCCCGGGCGATGACCACGCTCAGGGCCGCGTGCAGGAGCAGGGGGACCTGCCGCTCTTCGGCCAACACAGGCAGGTTCAGCGATTCGCACAGCGCCACCATGTCTTCACGGGGGACGACCCCGCCCAAGTCGTGCAGCAGCGCTGCCGTGCGGGCGGCCAGTGGGTCCACGCCGAAGTGCCGGGCCAGACACTCCGCCTCGCCGGCTACACGCGGCACATGTTCACGGATGATCTCGCGCCCGCAGGCGGCAAGCAGCGCGTCCACATCGTCGGCCAGATCGGCCGACGTCTGTCCGCTGTAGGGCGCGGCGTTGCGCAGAGGATTAGGCCACTGGGGCCCCCAGGCCTTCACCCCCGCGCGCGCAATTTCTTGCGCTCCTGCACAGCCAGCTGGTCCACCCGCTCGTTCTCCCCGTGACCCGCGTGCCCCTTGACCCACACGAAGGTCAGGGCGTGGGTCTGGGCCTGGGCAATCAGTTCTTCCCACAGGTCCTGGTTTTTCACGGGGTCGCCGCCTGCCGTTTTCCAGCCGTTGCGCTGCCACTTCAGAATCCAGCCGTCGGTAAAGGCCTTGCGCAGGTACTGGCTGTCGGTGACCACCCGCACCTGGCAGGGCCGTTTCAGGACCTTCAACCCCTCCAGCAGGCCGCGCAGCTCCATGCGGTTGTTGGTGGTGCCTTCTTCATGGCCGCTGAGCACCAGTTCCTTGCCCTTGTAGTTCAGGATGGTGGCCCAGCCGCCGTGGCCGGCCTGGGTGTCGCAGGCGCCGTCGCTGTACAGGTCCACGTTCTCGCCCTGAATGGGCGCGGGCGGCTGAATGCCCGCCCGGATAGGCAGGCGGTCACGCGCGGCGGCCTGCGCTTTTTGCGCGGCATTCTGGGGGCGGCCCTTGGTCATTGCCTGGGAACTGTAGGCAGAGGCGGGCCGTAGTGTCAACCATGACCCGCCTGCCCGCCCTCCTGACCGAGCCCGAACGCACGCCCGCCATCATCACGCACCTCTCGCCGCTGGCGGGGCTGCTGCTGCCCACCCTGGGCAACGTCCTGGGGCCGCTGGTGGCGTGGCTGGCCTTCCGGGACCGCAGCCGCGCGCTGGACGACCAGGGCAAAGAGGCCCTGAACTTTCAGCTGAGCTTCTGGCTGTACGGGCTGGTGGTCAGCGTGCTGGGCTTTGCCCTCTTCAGCCTGGGCCTGATTGGCGGCGCGGTGGGGGCGGCCACCGGCACGGACCTGGGCGGGCTGGCCGTGCTGGGCTCGCTGGGCGGGTTTTTCCTGTTCTTCCTGCCGGTGCTGGTGGTGCTGGGGCTGGTGCCCTTCATCTTCATGATCGTGGCGGTGGTGCGCGTGAGTGCCGGGCAGCCCTACCGCTACCCCCTCAGCATCCGCTTCCTCCGGTAAGGCCAACTTGGCTTGAGCCGCCTCCAACAGCGGTTCAGTCCGGGCAGCGCAGGAAAACGGGGCCCGTCTGTGCAGCGGACCAGCCGCAAGAGGACCGGCCTGCCGCTGAAACAGACGGGCGTCGTCCGGGGCCGCCGCGCACGACCGCAAGCCTCCCCACACCCCACGGCCCACAACCCACTACCCTGTCTCTTATGCGAATCATGGCGGTGTTTGCCCACCCGGACGACGAGATCGGCTGCATTGGCACCCTGGCCCGGCACGCGGCGCGCGGCGACGAGGTGATGCTGGTCTGGACCACCCTGGGCGAACTGGCCAGCCAGTTTGGCGACACCCCGCACGAGGAGGTGACCCGGGTGCGCCGCGAACACGGCGCCTGGGTGGCCGGGCGCATTGGTGCGGCGCACCATTTCTTCGACATGGGCGACAGCCGCATGACCGGCAGCCGCGCCGAGGCCCTGCTCTTAGCCCGCCTGTACGCCCGCTTTCGCCCCAACGCCATCCTCACCTGGAGCGACGACCACCCCCACCCCGACCACCGCATGACCGCCAAGATCGCCTTTGACGCCATCACCCTGGCGCGGATCCCCAAGATCATCAACGAGGCGGGGGGCGGCGCGGCCATGCCCCCAGCGCCGGACCTCAGCGGCGACGCGGCGCCCGAAAGCGGCGAGGACCTGCGCCGCCTGGACGCGTGGCGCGAGCCGGTGCGCTTTTACCAGTACTACGCCCCGGCCAGCCCCTACCCCGAAGTCTTTGTGAACGTCACCGACACCGTGGACGTGGGTGCCGACGTGATGGCCTACTACCAGGCGTTTTACGGCTGGCAGTGGACCGCCGATCAGTACCGCGCCGCCCGCGCTGACCTGGGCCGTCTGGCCGGCGTGGGCGCCGCCGAGCGCTTTAACCTGCGGGCCTCGCACCTGCGCGCGCGCGAGTACTTGGATTGAGAACAGGGTGGCCCAAAGCCGGGAGCCAGCGGCGGGACGGACGGGCCACCCCCGCCGCGCTACAGTGGCAGCTATCTATGGCCGAGCCCATCAGCATCAAGCAGACCATCGTCGTCCGGTCGCGTCCGGACGTGCTGTACCGCCTCGCCCTGGAACCCAAGCGGCGCCTGAAGTGGGACCCCAATCTGGTGCAGGCCGACTACGAAGGCGAGGGGGGCCGCCTCAGCAACAACGCGTTGGTGCGCTTTAAGTTCTCGCGCCGCCTGCTGGGGCTGCGCTTTACCGCCAAGTACGGCCAGCTGCAGGCCCCGCAGCGCGGCGGCTGGGAAAGCGTGCGCCATGTGGGGCCCCTGGAGAAACTCACCCAGAGCTGGGTGTTCCGGCCCATGCCCGGCGGCACCGAAGTCACCCTGACGGTGAATGCCCGCGTGCGCTACAAGTTTGTAAAAGCCCCGGTGGAGCGCATTCTGCACAACATGGTCGCCACCACCCTGCTGGAACTGCAGCGCAGCGTGGACGCCCAGGGCGCGCAGCTTCTGGAAGACATGGGCCGCGAACTGCAGGAGCGCCAGAAGGCCGACAAAAAAGCCGCCAAGGAAGCCGCGAAGGCCGCCAAGCGCAAGAAATAGAGGGGAAGACCGAGAGGGGGCCCGCCTGCGCTGGCAGATGGGCCCCCCCTCGCTTTAGAGCGGTTGACATAAAGATGATGTTGGGTCTCGACCCTCTCCCCTCTCCCCTCGTGGGACTCGAAGAGCTGCGCCGCAGAGCGGGCCTCGCGCAGCGAGGGGTGAGGGGGGTCTTTGGTCAATTGCTTTAGTCCTGCTCGGTGCTGAACAGCAGCACGGTGCCGTCCTTGGTGGCAAAGGCGGTCCAGGGGGTCTGGGCCTGCACCCGGTAGCCCTCGGCAGGGCGCAGGCGCACAAAGTTACTCAGCGGCAGGTCCACCACCGCCTCGCCGCTGAGGCACAGCAGATAGCCGGTTTCTGTCGGCCCAGTCAGGGTGCCTGACAGGTGCACCACCCGCAGCCCACTGCCCGGCAGCCGCACCCACTCCCCCGGACTGCCCTGCGCCAGCCGCGCCAGATGCAGCGCCTGGGGGGCTTCGGGGGCTAGGGAGCGGGGCATAGGGGGCCGCCCGGGGCGGGGGTCAAAGGGTCTAAGGGTCTAAGGGTCAAAGAGGTCGAAGGGTTCAGGGGGCAAGGGGCCGGGCACACCGCCGGTTCTCTCGACGTCTGGACTTCTCGACCTCTCGACGCCGCCATCATCCGCCGCGTGCCGCCTGATTGAGTTTCTTGCTGGCCTGCAGCGCCATGCCCTTGGCTTTCTTGACGTCCAGGCCCAGTTCGGGGGCGACCTCTTCCACCTTGCGGCCCTGCTCGCGGGTGGCGGTCACCAGCTGGCGCTCCTGGGGGCTCAGGACGCCCAGATGCGCTTTCAGGTCGGCCCAGGTGAAGGTGGCCTTGGCGGGGGCGGCGGGTTTGGCGGCTTTGCTGGCCGGTTTCTTGGCCGCGGCAGTGCGCGCCGTGCCCGTCTTCGCCGCCGGCTTCTTGGTGGCCGTGGCCTTTTTCGGGGCCGCTGCCGCTTTGCGCGGGGCCTTGCCCGGCTTCTTCTTGGGCTCCTTGCCGCGCTCTTCCAGAATTTCCAGGGCGCGTTCGGCGCTCAGGGTGCCCTCGTCCTCGCCCTTGCGCAGGGTGGCGTTGCGCTCGCCGTCGGTCAGGTAGGGGCCAAAGCGGCCAGACTTGAGCACAATCGGCGCGCGGCCCTCGTATTCAAAGGAGCGCAGGGGCGGCGCGGCGGCGGCCCGGCCCCGGCCAAAGCGCGGCTGCATGAACAGGGCCTCGGCCTGGGGCAGCGTCACCGTGAACAACTCCTCGTGGCCGGTCAGCGAGCGGCTGTCCCCGCCGCGCTTGAGGTACGGGCCAAACTTGCCGTTCATGGCCCACACCTCCTCGCCCTCGCTGACGCCCACCAAGCGGGGCAGGCTCAGCAGTTTCAGGGCGCGCTCCAGCGAGATGGTGCGCAGGTCGTCACTGGGAAAGAGGCTGGCGGTGCGCACGGGCGGGTTGGTGTCGCCCAGCGTCACATACGGGCCGTAGCGCCCCGCGCGGGCCACCACCGGGTGCCCGGTGGCCTCGTCCACGCCCAGCACGCGGTCCCCACTGGGGCGTGACAGCAGTTCCTCGGCCTTTTCGGGGGTCAGCTCATCGGGCGCCAGCTCTTCAGGCAGGTTGGCCTTCTGCTCGCCGCGCTCCATGTAGGGGCCGTAGCGGCCCACGCGCACCTCAATGCCGCTGCCGTCCAGCTTGGGCACGCGGATGGTGGCAATGCCCCGGGCGTCAATCTCGCCCATCTTGGAGTCAATCAGGGGCCGCAGGGCCATGCCCTCGCCGCGCTCGCCCAGGTAAAAGCGCTTCAGGTACGGCACCCGCTGGGCGCGCCCGCCTGCAATGTCGTCCAGGTCCTCTTCCATCTTGGCGGTGAAGTCGTAGTCCACCAGCTTGCCAAAGTGGTGCTCCAGCAGCGCCGAGGTGGCAAAGGCGGTCCAGGTGGGCACCAGGGCCTGCCCCTTTTTCACGGCGTAGCCCCGGTCCTGAATGGTGCCCAGAATGCTGGCGTAGGTGCTGGGCCGCCCAATCCCGGCGCCTTCCAGGGCCTGCACCAGGCTGGCCTCGGTGTAGCGGGCGGGCGGCTGGGTCTCGTGGCCTTCGGGCTTCACGCTCTGGGCCTGCACCCGCTCGCCTTCTTTCAGGGGGGGCAAGGGCGTATCGCGGTCTTCCAGGGCGGCGCCGGGGTCGTCGCTGCCTTCCACGTAGGCGCGCAGAAAGCCGGGGAAATCAATGGTGCGCCCCGAGGCACTCAGGCCCACGGCGTCCGGCCCCGCCTGCCCTTTCAGGCGCACGCGCAGGCTGCGGCCCCGGGCGTCGGCCATCTGGCAGGCCACGGTGCGCTTCCAGATCAGGTCGTACAGGCGCCATTCATCGCCGCCCAGTTCGCCGCGCAGGCTGTCGGGCGTGCGGAAGCGGCTGCCGGCCGGGCGAATGGCCTCGTGCGCTTCCTGGGCGTTCTTGGCTTTCTTGGCGTACACGCGCGGCTGCGGCGAGAGGTAGTCCTGGCCGTACATCTGCGCCACCTGGGTGCGGGCGGCCGTCACCGCCTCGGTGCTGAGGTTGGTGGAGTCCGTGCGCATATAGGTGATGTACCCGCCCTCGTAGAGTTTCTGCGCGGCGCGCATGGTGCGTGTGGCCGCAAAGCCCAGCTTGCGGCTGCCCTCCTGCTGCAGCGTGGAGGTGATAAAGGGCGCGTAGGGCCGCTGGGTAAAGGGTTTTTCCTCCGCGCTGGTGACGGCCAGGGACTGCCCGGTCAGGGCCTCGGCCAGCGCGCGCGCCTCGGCCTCAGTCAGCAGGCGCACGTCTGCGCCCTCTTTCAGCTTGCCGGTCAGGGGGTCAAAGTCCTTGCCCAGCGCCAGTTTCTGCCCGGCCACGTCCGTCAGGCGGGCGGGGAAGGTCTGCGCCTGCGCCGTGCGCCCGGTCACCAGCAGGTCCCACCAAGTGGCGCTCACAAAGCGCATGCGCTCGCGTTCGCGTTCCACCAGCATGCGGGTTGCCACGCTCTGCACGCGGCCGGCGCTCAGTTTGGGGGCCACCTTCTTCCACAGCACCGGGCTGACCTCGTAGCCGTACAGGCGGTCCAGCGCGCGCCGGGCCTCTTGGGCTTCCACGAGGTTGGTGTCAATCTGCCGGGGCGCGGCAATGGCGGCCTGAATGGCTTCCTTGGTGATCTCGTGAAACACCATGCGCCGCACCGGCACCTTGGGCCTCAGTTCCTGGTACAGGTGCCACGCGATGCTTTCGCCCTCGCGGTCATCGTCGGTCGCCAGAATGATTTCGCTGGCGTCCTGGGCCATCTTGCGCAACTTGGCCACATGCGCCTTTTTCTCCGGCGAGACCACGTACAGCGGCTGAAAGTCATTCTCGATGTCCAGACCCAGCCGGGCCCACGCCTTGCCCTTGTACTTCTCGGGAATGTCCGAGGCGCTTTTCGGCAGGTCGCGGATGTGCCCAATGCTGGACTCCACCGTGTACCCCTTTCCGAGGTACTTCTCGATGGTGCGGGCCTTGGCGGGCGACTCGACGATCACAAGCGTGTTGGAGGCTGGTCTGGGCATAAAAGAGGGGCTCCTCTGGCACGGAGAAGTCAGGCAGGAGCGTAGCATGCCCCTGCCCCGGCTTCCGGGAGAAGGAAATCAATCTGCCTTGGCCTTCGTTGGCAGCCCCTGCCTTCAGAACCGTCTCAGGCTTCAGATTTTCTTCATGCTAGGCTGCTCCCTGATGCGCTCGCGGGGTGCCACCGTCTTCTTTCTGCCCCTGGCCGTGGTGGGGGCCCTGCTGGGCGCGTTTCTGGTTGCGCCGCGTCTGTCGGCCCCCGCCCCCGCCCAGCCCCACCCCACGCTGGTGGTGCTGGGCGCCGCCCAGTACGCCGGGCACCCCAGCCCCGCCTTTCAGCGCCGCCTGGACCACGCCCTGAAGCTCTACCGCGCCGGCGGCGTGCGCACCGTGGTGGTCACGGGTGGGCGCCGCCCCGGTGATCCCTACACCGAAGGCGGCGTGGGCACCGCGTATCTGGCCGGCCAGGGCCTGCCCGCCCGCGCCCTGGTGGCCGAGGAGCGCAGCCGCACCACCATTGAAAACCTGCGCGGTGCCCGCCTGAGCCTGCCCCCCGGCACCCCCGTGACCCTGGTCACCGACGAAGCCCACGCCCCCCGCGCCCTGGCCATGGCGCGCGCCCTGGGCCTGGAGGCCAACGTGAGCCCCAGCCCCCTGAGCCCCCAGGTGAGCCGCCTGTACCTGCTGCGCGAGCGCCTGGCGCTGCTGGGGTATGCGCTGCTGGGGGTGTGAAGGAGGGGAAGTGGGGAGTGGGTTGTGGGAAGTGGGAAAAGACAACCAGAGGGGCGTGGAGCTTGAGATCTTCCACGCCCCTTTTTCCACTCACCACTGCCCACTCCCCACTTACCGCCTTAGTCGCCGCGTGACCGCTCCGACCTCGGGCAGTTTCAGGGCCAAGGCGCCGGCCAGATAGAGGGCCAGGCCTGCGCCGCCAGCCACCGCCAGCCCCAGGACCCCCTGCACGAAAAAGCCGGGGGCGGGGAGCACCTTGGCCAGGAGCCACGCCGCCGCACCCGCCAGCGCCGCCAGGGGCAACACGCGCGCCAGGTGGCCAGCCACTTCGCGCCCCGGAAAGCCCACGTCGCGGCGGTACAGGTACAGCAGGGCGCCCGTCATCAGCACGCCGCTGATCGTGGTGCTCAGGCCAAAGCCGCTTAAGCCCAGTGGCGGCACCAGCAGGCGGTAGAGCGCCACCTCCAGCACAAAGCCCAGGGCGCTCACGGTGACTGCCTCGCGGGTGCGTTCGCGGGCGTAGAAGGTGCGCAGCAGCACCGTCACCAGCGCCCAGGGCACCAGCGCCAGCGCCCAGCCGGTCAGGATGCCGCTGCCAGCGGCGAACTTGTCCAGCGCCTCGGGTCCGGCGGGCACCTTCAGGTTCATCAGGCTGACTGCGTAGGGTGCCAGGGCCACCAGCAGCGCGCTCATGGGCGCGGCCAGAAAGGTGGTGGTGCGGATCGTCTGGGCAGTCAGCTGCCGGAACAGGGCCCAGTCGCGGTCGGCCGCCGCCTGCGAAAAGCGCGGAAACACTGCCAGCACGGGGGAGACCACAAAGAGGCCGTTGACCATCGTGAACAGCGCCTCGGCGTTGGCGTAGCCCGTGGCCGTTCCCTTGGGAAACTGCTGCACGTTGGTGAGCAGGCTGGTCACGTAGACGTTCAGAAGCTGCCGCGCGCCGGCCGTGAGGGTAAAGGGCGCCATCTGCCGCAGCACCCGCCCCAGCGCCGGGTGCCCGCCCAGCCGGGGAATGGGCAGCAGCCCAAAGCGGTGCAGGGCCGGCAGCTGCACCACCAGCTGCGCCACCCCGCCCAGCAGCCAGCCCACCCCCAGCCAGGTGGCGGTGTCGGGCAGCAGGGCCAGCGCCGCAATGCTGGCAAGGTTAAAGGCGATGGGCGCGAAACTGCTTTCCCGGAAGTGCTCGTCGGCGTTCAGCAGGCCCATCGCCACGCTGGACAGGCTGATCAGCATCAGAAAGGGCATCACCAGCCGCGTCATGTAGACCGCCACCTCGCGGTCCACGTTCGAGGTGCCCGAGAGCAGCAGGTCCACCACCAATGGCGCGGCCAGAATGCCCAGCGCCATCAGCAGCAGGTTCACCGCGATCATCACGCCGCTGAAGGTCTGCGCCAGTGCCCGCCGCCCCTGGGTGTCCAGCGATTTGTAGACCGGAATAAACGAATTGACCAGCGCCCCTTCGGCCAATAGTTCGCGCAGCAGGTTGGGCACCTTGACCGCCACGGTAAAGGCGTCAGTCAGGCGCTCGTCGAAAAGGTTGATGATCTGCTGGCGCAGAATGCCCGAGAGCCGCGAGCCCAGCGTGCCCAGCATCACGATGATGGTGTTGGCCCGCAGCGAGCGCCGGGGCGGCGCGGGTGGGGGCGCGGCGGGCGGCCCGGCGTCTTCGAACGACAGGTTGATTTCGGGAGGGGCAGGCGGCGGGCCGGAGGGCGGAAGACTCACCCGGCCACTGTACTGCCGCCGCGCCGCAGCGGGCCGAGAAGCACGCGGGGCTGTGGGATGCCTGCCCACAGCCCCGCCGCCTCCGGTTTCTCAGTCCAGCGCCCCGTCCAGTGCCCGCGCGTGGCCGTCTGGGCCGATAAACAGCCGCCCGGCCCCGAACGTCACGCCCAGGGTCAGGGGCTGCAGGTACGCCTGCAGGTGCCCCGGGAGCCCGCTCACCGTCAGGGGCGTGCGCGGCGCCGCCACCAGCCGGTACATGCCGGGCTGTCCGGGAAGGCGGTCATACACAAAGGCGCCGCGCCGCTGCGGGGCGGTCAGGTGCTCGTCGAAGCCGCCCGCCGGGGCGTTGGCTTCCTCGTGTTCGGGGCGGGTGTCAATCCAGACGTGAATGGCTTCCAGCAGTTCCTCGGACTGCAGCGCCGCTTGCGGCACCGTGTCGTCGCCCGCCGCCAGCAACTGCGCGATGTGCCCCTGCTCGTCGGCCGCAAACCAGTCGAACTCCACCCCCGCAATTTCCTCGCGGGTAATGACCGTGTGGGCGGCCGGCTCCATTACGCCCGCCCAGGGTTGAGCAGGTTTTGCACCGGGCTGGGCTGGGCCGGAAAGGCCACCCGCACATGCACGGTGGTGCCGGGCACGGTGGCCGGGTCCACGTTGATCCAGTGGCTGGCCAGGACCGGGGGCGTGGGCTCGGGGTCAATGGCGCGCACCAGCACGCGGCCAGCCGCCGGGACGATGGCGCACCAGCCGTCCTGCGCGGCGCTAAAGGCCCGGATGGGCAGCACGCTCTGCAGGGTCAGGTCGTCGGGGGTGGCCCAGTATTCAATAAGCAGGCTGGCGTGGGTGCGGCCCAGGTCCTCGGGCACCACGTCCAGCTGCACCTCCACGGCGTCGGGCTTGCCGGGAAGGAGATTCATCCAGCCGGGCACCACGAGGCGACCGCTGCGGGTGCTTTTAAACTGCTGCGCTGCGCTTTGGGTCATGGGCCCAGAGTAGCGCGCGCTGACACCCCCGGTTTCTCAATTGGCACCAAAAGGCACCGTGACTATGCGGCACCGGCACACGTCAGGAGCACCCGGCGACCCGGATGCTCCCCAAACGCCCTTCTCTTTCTTACTCCCGCTGCGCTGTGTGGATCAGGGCGCGCACGCCCAGAAAGCCCACCACGAAGAACAGCAGCGGCACGAGGTTGATGTTCAGTTCGGCGTCCTTTTCAGGTTCCAGCGCGTTCTGGCGGCGGTAGCGGATCATGGGCCCCAGCGTACGGCACCTCTGCTGGGCCCCGCCCCGCGCTGGCCTTTACCCAGGCTTGGGATTTTCGCTGTCCAGCCCCTGTGGCCCCTGGCGGCGGGCGGGCATTGCGCTGCCGGCCGCGCGGGGGTAGAACAGCGCCCGTGACCCCCACTGCCCACCTCCCGCCCACCATGCGCGCCCTGAGCAAGGCCCGCCCCGAAGAAGGCATCTGGATGACCGAAGCCGAGGTGCCGGCCCCCGGTCCCAACGACCTGCTGATCCGGGTGAAAAAGGGCAGCATCTGCGGCACCGACGTGCACATTTACAAATGGGACGAGTGGGCCCAGAAGACCATTCCGGTGCCGATGGTGGTGGGCCACGAGTACGTGGGCGTGGTGGCGGGGATGGGCAGCGAGGTGCGCGGCTTCCAGATTGGCGACCGCGTGAGCGGCGAAGGCCACGTCACCTGCGGGCACTGCCGCAACTGCCGCGCCGGGCGCCGCCACCTGTGCCGCAACACCCTGGGCGTGGGCGTCAACCGCCCCGGCTCCTTTGCCGAGTACCTGGTGCTGCCGGCCTTTAACGCCTTCAAACTCCCCGACGACATCCCCGACGACATTGCCGCCATCTTCGACCCCTTTGGCAACGCGGTGCACACCGCCCTGAGCTTTGACCTGGTGGGCGAGGACGTGCTGATCACGGGGGCCGGGCCCATCGGCGTGATGGCGGCGGCCGTGGCCCGGCATGTGGGCGCGCGCCATGTGGTGATCACCGATCTGAACGACTACCGCCTGGACCTCGCCCGCCGCATGGGCGTGACCCGCGCCGTGAACGTGGGCCGCGAATCCCTGCAAGGCGTGATGACTGAGCTGGGCATGACCGAGGGCTTCGATGTGGGCCTGGAAATGAGCGGCTCTGGCCCCGCCTTCGCCCAGATGGTGCAGGCCATGAACAACGGCGGCAAGATTGCCCTGCTGGGCATTCCCAGTGGCCGCGTGGACATTGACTGGAACGCCGTGATCTTCAAGATGCTGACCATCAAGGGCATCTACGGCCGCGAGATGTTCGAGACGTGGTACAAGATGGCCGCCCTGATTCAGTCCGGCCTGGACCTGAGCCCCATTATCACCCACCACTACGGCATCGCCGACTACCAGAAAGGCTTTGACGCCATGCTGAGTGGGCAGAGTGGCAAAGTGATTCTGAACTGGGAATAAGGGGTGTAGGGCGTGGGTTGTGGGTTGTAGGAGGAGAGGGGCGTGGGGAGTAGTCAGTGGTCAGTGGGAAAGGCGGTGGCAGAGATGCCGCACGCCTTTTTCTTTGGTCTTTTGAAAAGTAGAACCTTCTGGGCCGCACCAAGACGGCTTGCCCCTCTACCGCCCAGGTCCAGACGAAGCCGTCGTGCGCGCAGCGCGCGGGCGTCCGGCGATGGGCGGAGAAAGGGGACGGCGTACAACGCGGGGCGAAGGAAGGCCGCCATAAATCGTCAGTCAACGTTTGCCGAGCGCAGCGGAAAAACTCCCCCTGCCCCTCTGGGGTAGGGGGCTGGGGGGTGGGGCCAGCCGTTACTAGCCGTTCAATCACCCCCCCCTGCGCCATCCGGCCCATTGCCAACCCCCCTCACCCCCCGCCACACTGCCCCCATGCCCACCCCCACCCCCCACCCCTGCTGGCCCGGTCCCCCGGGCCCGCCCCCGCCTGTGCGCTGAACCCCCATTCACCGCCCAGCCCGCGCCCGGCTCTGTCCAGGCGCGGCCTTTTTTTGCCTTCATTCACCCCCCGGAGGTTTCCCCATGACCACGCCCACCCCCACCCGCCCCCGCATCCTCACCGGCGACCGCCCCACCGGCCGCCTGCACCTGGGCCACCTCGCCGGCTCGCTCCAGGGGCGCGTGGCCCTCCAGGACACCCACGATCTGTTCGTCCTCGTAGCCGATGTCCAGGCCCTGACCGACCACTTTGACCGCCCGCACACCGTCCATGACCATGTACCCGAAGTCATGCTGGACTACCTCGCCGCCGGCCTGGACCCAGCGAAAGTGACCTTCGTGCTGCAATCGGCGGTGCCGCAACTGGCTGAACTCACCCTGTACCTGCTGAACCTCGTGACCGTCTCCAAGCTGCGCCAGAACCCCACCGTGAAAACCGAGATTGTCCAGAAGGGTTACGGGGAGGCGGTGCCGGCCGGCTTTTTCATCTATCCGGCGGCGCAGGTGGCCGACATCGTGGCCTTTGGCGCGCAGGTGGTGCCGGTGGGCGAGGACCAGCAGCCCATGTTGGAACTGGCGCGCGAGGTGGTACGGCGCTTCAACAGCCTGTATGGCCCCACGCTGACCGAACCCCAGGCCCATCTCTCGGCCGTGTCCCGCCTGCCCGGCCTGGACGGCGGCGCCAAGATGGGCAAGTCGCTGGGCAACGCCATCTATCTCTCGGACACCCCGGAGGAGGTGCAGCGCAAAGTGATGGGCATGTACACCGACCCCGGCCACCTGCGCGCCAGCGACCCGGGCCGGGTGGAAGGCAACCCGGTCTTCACCTTCCTGGACGCCTTCGATCCGGACCCGGCGCGGGTGGCCGCTCTGAAAGCCCACTACCGCGCCGGGGGCCTGGGCGACGTGACCCTCAAACGGCACCTGATTGAGGTGCTGGAACCCCTCCTGGCACCCATGCGGGCCCGCCGGGCCACCTTTGCAGCGGACCCCTCGGCCGTCATGCGCCTGCTCCAGCAGGGCACCGCCAGAGGTCGGGCCGAGGCGGCCTGCACCCTGAAGCGGGTGCGCTCCGCCCTGCGCTTACATGAGTGTTGAGGCGCGCGGGTGGCGCAGGTGGCGTCTCAGCGCGGCGGATGGTGCTTCGCTTAGCGCCCCCGTATAGCCCGAATCATTGCCGATGGATTGCGCTTGAAGAGTTCAGGCCGTACTCAACGCCACTCGGACTGCCCAAACCATTGGTCGGAGCCACTGCCTTCCTCGTGCGATGCTCCCCCAGACTCGCGCGGCGGGAGCTGTCCCCGGCCTCTGCAAGGGAGAGAGGCAAGAATGCCCTCCTCTTCGCCTCTCTTCACGCGATGTCTTGAAGCTGCCCGCTCCACCCCATACTTGGCCCCTCAGCGCACCCCTAGCGGAGTTTCGCCCGCCTTAACTCCTCAGCAGGTGAGCGAATCCAGTGTCGTCCAGCGGCGGCAGATCGGCCAGCGAGGTCAGCCCGAAGTCCAGCAAGAAACGTTCGGTGGTGCCGTACAGCAGGGGCTGGCCCACCGAATCCGCCCGGCCCACCACCTTCACCAGTTCGCGTTCCTGCAGGGTCACGACGGTACTCGCACTGCCGCCCCGCATCGCCTCAATCTCGGCGCGCGTGACCGGCTGGCGGTACGCGATCACCGCCAGGACCTCCAGCGCCGCGCTGCTCAGGGGCGGCAGGGGCGGCGGCGCCAGCAGCGGCGTCAGGTGGCTGGCCAGGGCCGGGGGCACCACAAAGCGGTAGCCTCCTGCCACGGCCTCCACTTCAAAGCCCAGCCCCGCCTTCTTAAGGCGAGCGCTGAAGGCTTCGACCTCGCGCCGCGCCGCCTCTTCAGGAAGGCCCAGGACGCTGGCCAGGTCCCCAGCGCTGACCGGCCGCCCGGCGGCCAGCAGGGCCGCGCCGATCAGGGCGCTCAGGGGCGGCGCGTCACTCACAGAGGCGCACGTTCCAGCCGCGCCAGCACCTGCTGCGCCGGCAGGGCCCCCTCGCGCAGCACCCGGCCTTCTGGCAGCAGCAGCACCGTGCTGGGGATTCCCAGGCAGGGCACGTCGCCGTCAGGCAGCACCATATCGCCCAGATTCATCGCCAGGGCAGCCGCAAAGGTCAGGGCTGGGGCCTCGCCGCTGGGGTTGCAACTGGTGGTCGCCAGCACCCCGCCCACGGCGTTCAGCAGCGCCAGCGCCACCGGATGATCCGGCACGCGGATCCCTACCCGGCCTTCAGGGGCCAGCAGGGGAGGGCACGCCGCGCTGGCGGGCAGCACAGCCGTCAGCGGCCCCGGCCAGAAGGGGGCCAGTGCCTGGGCGAGGTCATCAAAGCCAATATCGGGCGCGGCCAGCGCGCGCGCCGCCTCGGCGGAGGCACACGACACCTGCACCGGCTTGTCGGCCACGCGGCCTTTCAGGTCATAGAGGCGCCGAATGCCGTCCGGGCGCTGCGGGTGGGCGGCCAGGCCCCAGACGGTTTCGCTGGGGTAGGCCACCACCCCGCCGGCGTCCAGCACCTGCGCGGCACGCTGCAAATCGTGGGGGGAAACTGTGGTCATCTGAGGTCCAAAGTGTGAAGTGATGTAAGGCGGGCGCAAGACGCGCGCCCTATACTGCTTGATAGTATGCCCGTCTTTGAATACCGCGTGCGTGACCGCTCCGGCAAGGTGCTGAAGTCCCAGATGGAAGCCGAGACGGCCAGCCAGGTTCGTGACGCCCTGCGCGCCAAGAACCTGATGATCGTCGAGATCAAGCCGCCCAAGAGCGGCCTGAACGCTGACCTCAAGATTCCCTTCCTGGACAACCGGCCGCCCAGCCTCAAGCAGGTCGCCATCTTCAGCAAGCAGCTCGCCACGCTGATCAACGCGGGGGTGCCGCTGGTGCAGTCCCTGGCCATTTTGCAAAAGCAGATTGAGCACAAGGGCTTTCAGGGCGTCGTGAAAGAGATGCGCACCGAGGTGGAAGCGGGCACGCCGCTCAGTGAAACCCTGGTCAAGCATCCCAAGATTTTCAACCGCCTTTTTGTGAACCTGGTCCGTGCGGGGGAAACCAGCGGCACTTTGGACACGGTGCTGGAGCGCATCGCCAGCTTCCAGGAAAAAGAATTGGCCCTGCGGGGTAAAATCAAGAGCGCGCTGACCTATCCCGTGGTGGTGCTGGTGTTTGCCATCCTCATCACCTACTTCTTGCTCACCACCATTGTGCCCAAATTTGCGGGCATTCTGGCCCAGCTCAATGCGCCGCTCCCCCTGATTACCCGTGTGCTGATGGCTGTCTCGGATTTCCTCAGGCACTCTGGTTTGATCATTTTTGCCATAGCAGCGGCAGTCACGTTTGCTTATCGCGCTTATTATAAGACGCCCAAAGGACGAGTTATTATCGACGATATCAAGCTCAAGATCCCGATTTTTGGGAATCTGCTTCAAAAAAGTGCCATCAGTTCTTTTGCACGCACGTTTGGTCTTTTGATCAGCAGCGGCGTGAATATTATCGAGAGCCTGGAAATAACCAAAGGCACGGCGAACAATGCCATCGTTGAGGACAGCATTGAGAACGCCAAGAACGTCGTGATGGTGGGTGAGCAGATGAGTTCCAGCCTCGCGACCAGCAAGGTGTTCCCGCCCATGGTGGTCAGCATGATCAGTATTGGTGAGGAGACTGGCTCGCTGGATGACATGCTGAGCAAAGTTGGCGACTTCTATGACCGCGAAGTGGACGAAGCCGTGGACAGCATGACGGCCGCTATTGAGCCGCTGATGATCGTCTTCCTGGGCGGTATCGTCGGGGTGATCGTGGCGGGGATGTTCCTTCCGATGTTCAGCATCATCGGCCAGCTGAGCCAGTAAACGGCAGGAAGAACTGCAGGGCTCCCGAGAGGAGCCCTTTTTCAGGTTGAAAGCGAGGGCAACGAGACAGGGCCGCCCGATCATCTGCCTGGGCGGCCCTGCTCTGTACCCCCTTCACTCCTCTTCGCCCAACTCCTCGGCGTCCAGAATGGCGCGGTACTCTTCCAGGTGTTCGCCCTCACCGAGTTCCCGGGCGATTTTCTCGATGGCCAGGCGCACCACCTCGCTCTTGCTAATCAGCCGTTCGGGGCTGGACAGTTCATAGGCGGTGCGGGTCAGCAAGGCGTCCTGCTCGTCGCTGATGACCACTTGCAGCCGTTTGCGTTCCTTCTTGGGCATGCCTCTCCTGAACACGGAGCCGCGCCGGAAACCAGCGAACATGAAGACTGGGGCGGGGCCGTGCGCGCAGCCTAGCACGCACCCTGAGGCGCCTCAACATGAGACGCCGCATCAGCCCAGGCTGATGATTCACCTCATCCGCCCTGAAGGCTGACACGGTATGGTCGGTGTGGACACATCTTGAGCGTGATGTGTAACATGCACCTGTACCGCGCTCACGATCTCCCCGGCGCACCCCAGCGGCGCGACCCCCCACCAAGGATGACTCACCCATGCAACTGACCCCACTGCACCTTCAGGGAGGCCGCGAGCTGCGCGGCGAAATCGCCGTTCAGGGCAGCAAGAATGCTGCGCTGCCCATCATTGTTGCCAGCCTGCTCAGTGCCGAGAAGGTCACCCTGCGCGGCGTGCCGCGCCTGAGCGACGTTCACACCATTCTGGAGCTGCTCGCGCACCTGGGCACCCAGCACGTGTGGGTGGGGCCCAACGACCTGGAACTGCAGACCCCACACATCGTAAACACCGACGCCCCCTACGCCCTGGTGAGCAAGATGCGCGCCAGCTTTATCGTGCTGGGGGCCATTCTGGCCCGCGCTGGGGAAGCCACAGTGTCCATGCCCGGCGGCTGCGCCTGGGGCCCGCGCCCGGTGGACCAGCATGTCAAGGCCCTGCGCGCGCTGGGCGCCGAAATCACCGAGGACGGGGGGAACTTCACAGCGGTGCGCCACGGGAGCCTGGGCGGCCACTTCATTTTCGAGTTGCTGACCGTGGGCGGCACGCACAACGCGATTTTGGCCAGCGTGTTGGGTGACGGCGTGGTCACGCTGGAGAACGCCAGCATTGACACCGATGTGGTGGAGCTGATCGAGTTCCTGAACCGCATGGGTGCGGATATTCAGGGCGCGGGCACCAACACCCTGACCATCCGGGGCGTGGCGGCCCTGCGCGGCGGCGAATACACTGTGATCCCCGACCGCATTGAGGCCGGCACCTTCATGATGCTGGCCGCCGCCACCCGCAGCTGCCTGACCCTGACCAACGTGCGCCCCGAGCACCTGCGCGCGGTGACGGGCAAGCTGCAGGAAATGGGTGTGTCGGTGATGGAGGGTGGCCAGACGCTGGTGGTGGACGCCCGCGAGCGGACGCTGAAGCCCGTGAACATCACCACCCAGAGTTACCCCGGGTTCCCCACTGACCTGCAGCCGCAGATGAGCGCCCTGCTGGCCACCGTGCCCGGCACCAGCGTGGTGCAGGACCCCGTATATCCTGACCGCCTGACCCATGTGGCCGAACTGCACCGCATGGGCGCCAACATTACGGTCAGTGGGTACACGCAGGTGATCCAAGGTGGCCAGCTGCACGCGGCGCCCGTGAAGGCAGCGGACCTGCGCGCCGGCGCAGCCCTGTTTATCGCGGGCCTCACCTGCGAAGGGCAGACGGTCATTGACGGGGTGCAGTATCTCAACCGCGGCTACGAACGCCTCGTGGAGCGCCTGCGTGGCGTGGGCGCCCAGGTGGCCCAGCCCGATCTGGCCCTGGCCATGGATTGAGCTGAGGTTGAAGGGAGATGAGCAGGCTGGAGTCGACGCTCCGGCCTGCTTCTCTTCTATCGGGGCAACAGGATGAAATGCAGGCATCTGAAGGTCGCGGCGGCCTTGTGGGTCGGCCAGGGGAGGGGCCCTGTTGCCCTCTTCCTGAGCCTTGGCTTGGGCGTGGTCAGCGGCTTTGCTGATGATCCCAGTTGCAGGTGCTGAAGCTGGCGCCGAGTTCGGTTTGAGCGGCAATAGGGTCGTGAACTTTCACGCCGTCAACGACGTGAAGGGAGCCCGCACTGGGCCACTGCTGCGTGGATCAGGCGGTTCCAGAACTTGCAGGTCAATGAGGTGTCTTCGCGCCGTGGTGGAATTCGGGGCAGAGGGGGCCCTGCCCAGCGCAAGGGATTCCCTCCCAACTGGCCCGTCCGCCTTGGCCGCCAAAGAGTCTGGGCCGACCGTTCCGACCACCGGCCAATGTTTTGGCTACTCCACCACAACGCAGTTGCGGCCCTGCGCCTTGCCCCGGTACAGCAGCAGGTCGGCGCGGCGCATGGCGGCGGCCAGATCGCCGTCGGGGCACAGGGTCACGCCAGCGGTGAAGGTGACCGGGGGCAGGTGCTCTGTGGGCAGGGCCGCGCGCAGGGTGCCCAGCTCCTGGCAGGCCAGGGGAACTGCGCGGGCAGGAAACAGCAGCACGAATTCCTCGCCCCCGGTGCGCGCGGCGAAGGTGCCGGGCAGGGCCGCGCGCAGGCACCCGGCAAAGTGGCGCAGCACCTCGTCGCCCACCTCGTGGCCGAAGGTGTCGTTCACCCGTTTGAAATGGTCCAGGTCGGCCACCGCGACCGCGCCGGGCTGCTGGCGGATCAGCTCGGCGCCAGCGGTCAGCAGGTGGCGGCGGTTGAACAGGCCGGTCAGCTCATCCACCTGCAGCAGCCGGGTGAGTTCGGCGGCGCGGGCCTCCTCGGCTTCGGCCTGCAGGCGCAGCAGGGCCGTGCGGTGCGTGACCTCCAGGGCCTGCACGCGCCGCTCGTGTTCTTCGGCGCGCAGCTGCTTGAAGGCCGCCGTGTGGGCGCGCAGGTGGTGCAGGGCCTGCTGCCACTCCCCCAGATGTTCATGCAGTTCGGCCAGCAGGCCGTGCCCCTGCATCGCCAGCACCTCAAACCCCTGCGCCTGGGCCTCCTGGGTAAAGGCGGCCACCAGCAAGCAGGCCTCGTGGGGGCGCTGCTGGGCCAGCAGCAGCCGGGCCAGGGGTTCGACGGCTTCCCACAGCGGGCGGTCAGCATTGAGCTGCTGTTCGCGCAGCGCAGCGCGCAGCAGCACCTCGGCGCGCGCCGGGTCGTGGGGCACCTCCAGCGCGCCCTGCTGCGCCAGGGCGAAGGTGCGCACGGTGCCCAGGCCGTGCCGCGCGGCCAGGGTGAGGGCGCCCTGCAGCTCGGCGCGGGCGGCCTCCACCCGCCCGGCCAGCAGCAGGGCCGTGGCCAGATTCAGCTGGGTATAGGCCTCGCCTTCGACCAGCTGCATGGCGCGGAACAGCCGCAGCGCCTGTTGCAGCGACTGTGCGCCGCGCAGGTTGCCGCGTTCGTTGTGCAGCACCCCCAGGTCGTGCAGGGCGCAGGCTTCCATTTCCTGGTCCTGCACCTGACGGCTCAGGGCCAGCTGCGCGTGGGCCAGTGACAGCGCCTGGGCCAGTTCGCCCAGTTCGGCCACCACCCCCACCGTGACATTCAGGGCCCGGCAGTGCCAGCGCGTGGGGGAGAGGTCCGGCACCACCCAGTCCAGCGCCGCCCGCGCCTCGCCCAGCTGCCCGCCGCGCCAGGCCACGTAGGCCCAGACCACCGACGCCGCGCGGGCCACCTGCGGGTCCAGGATGCCGCGCTGCTCGCTCCACGCCCGCGCCGCCTGCGCCACCTGCGCGGCGGCCCCGCGCTGGCGCTCGCGGCGCTGCCACACGGTGTCCAACTGCGCCAGCCAGTGGGCGGCGTCGGTGGAGGGCAGGTCAGAGAGGGTCATGTTCCCCGATCATAGGTTCACGGCCCGCCCCGCACGAGCCCCCAGAGGGACGATCTGGAGGCGGCGTTGGGGGGGATGGGGGGCGAGTGGGCCCCCGGCCTGCGCTCCGGTTCCGCTGCTCCAGCTTCCGAGGGATACCGTGACCTGTTTCCGAAATGTTGCCGACCAGAGGGCCTTAGCGCGGCGCAGCGCAGAGGGAAGGGTACGGATGTGCAGGAATGAGAAACAGCCAGGGATGATCTGGCTGTTCCGGAAATGGACGGCCGCCCGGATTACGCGCTGATGCCCTTATTCCCGTGCAGGGTGCGTTCCACCGCCTGCGTCACCTCTTCCTCGAAGCGGCGCAGGTGCTCGCGCAGGCGGTCCAGTTCGGCCACGCCCAGGTCGGGCAGCCACAGAACGCTGCGGCCCAGCACGGCAAAGGTCAGGGGCTCGCCGTCTTCACTGCCTTCGCTCTCGTCCACCGGGTCCAGATTCAGCGCGCCGTAGTCCAGGCCCTGGTTCATGAGGTTCATGCCCATCAGGATGTCACTCAGGCTGTCTTCCTCGACATACAGGTCCAGGTCCAGGTGCAGGCGCACAATCACGCCGCCCTGCGGGTCGGGCTCGGCGAACAGGGCCACCCGCGCGTCGCCGTCCTGAATCAGCGCGCCGTCCTCGACCGCTTCGACGGTCAGACCACCCTCTTGCAGCGCGGTCATGATCCGCCGCAATTCCGTTGAAGCTGTCATGCGCCGGAGTATAGAGCGCGTGCCCGCCTGCCTCTGGTGAGCGGGGCCGCTGTTCAGGCGTGGTACACCCAGGCGCCCGCGTCCTCCTGCCAGGTGCGGTACAGCGCGCCCAGCAGGCGGAGGTGTTCCAGGTGGGCCAGCGTTTCGGCCAGGGCAAAACGCCGCCCGCTGATGTTCAGGTCGCGCGGAAACATGGCCAGCGACAGGGCGTAGGCGGTGCCCGGCGCCTGGGCGGCCTGGGCCTGCAGGAAGTCCAGCCGCTCGTGGTGGTGCGCGCGCAGCTCGCGGGCGCGGGCCTGCACGCCGGTCATCACGGGGCCGTGGTGGCCCACCACCGCGCGGGCCGGATTCAGGGCTTCAAGCTTGCCCAGCGTCTGCAGGTAGTCGCCCAGCGGATCGGGGCGGGTGTAGGCGTACAGGCCGATATTCGGGCTGATGCGCGGCAGGATGGCGTCCCCGGCAATTAGGGTGCCCTGCGCCTCGTTCCACAGGCCCAGGTGGCCGTCGGCGTGGCCGGGCAGCCACAGCACCTCCCAGGGCTCGCCGGACAGCGTGACCTCCTGCCCCTCGCGCAGGGGGGAGACACGGGTGGCCGGGTGCACCCGCTGGCGGCTGCGGCGGCTCTCGGCCTCCAGGCTCAGCAGCGATTCGGGCGGCAGGCCGTGGTCGCGCAGGTGCTTGACGTGCCCAGGCAGCCACTCTTCCCATAGGTGCCAGTAGCGCTCCCCGCGCCCAATTTCCACGTCCAGCAGGTGCACGGACGCGCCGCTGCGCTCTTCCACCAGCCCCGCCAGCCCGTAGTGGTCGGGGTGGTGGTGGGTGATGATCACCCGGTCCACATCCGGCCAGTGCAGTCCCAGCGCCGCCAGCCCGCCTTCCAGGGCCGCGTGGGCTTCCGGGGTGTCCAGCGCGGTGTCAATCATGGTGACCGGGCCCCCAGCGGGCACGTCCAGCAGGACGGTCACGGCCCCCATCGGGTAGGGAATGGGCACCTGAAGGGCGTACAGGTCACCCAGCAGGTGCGTGGGGGCAGGCGCGGTCATGCCGGGCAGGGTAGCACCTGCCTGCCCCGGAACTGGGTGTGGCGCGGACCACGGAAAAGACCGACCCCGGCAGAGAGGGTCGGCCTTGAGGGGCGACTGGTGGGCCCCAGAGTGAACTGAAGTACCGCCGTTACCGCACGTCGCAGCGGAAAGCGCTGCCCGCCAGCGTGCACTCAATGCGGCTGAGCTGGTCGGTGTTCACGCGCACCAGCAGCGTCTGCGGGGCCAGGGCCCGGTCACGCGGCACCACGTTCAGGCTGACCACACCAGAGCGCACCGGAAGTTCCAGCGGCTGCCCCGGCAGCACCAGCCCCAGCAGGCGCCGCTCTACCAGCACGTCGGCGGCCACCGGGCTCTCCACGCGCAGGGTCCCGGTCAGCGGGCGCAAGTTGAGGGTCACGTCTGTGGCGCGGTCACCAACGATGTTCACCCGCTGCGAGGCGGGGCGGTAGCCCTCCCGGGTGGCCGTTACCTCCACCTGCCCGGCGGGCAGATCGCCCAGCGTGACCGGGGCCAGCCCGGCGGAGCGGCCATTGACGCGCACCTGGGCGCCGGGCACGCTCGTCTCGACGCGAAGGCTGCCCAGGCGCTCGGCGCGGTAAACCGTGGTGGCGACCGTGTAGGCCGTGCGGGGCGCCCCCTGCGTGGCCCGCTGCACTGCCGCGCCAATGTCATTCACGCTGCGCGCGCCGGCCGCGCTGCCCAGGTCCAGCGGCACAAGGCTGGCCACGGTGAAGACCTGGGTAAAGCCCTCGGTGGCGGGCAAGGGCAGCTGGGCGGTTTCGCCGGGCACGGTGCGAACCGTCTGGCCCACCTGGGCGCCCCCGCCGGGCGGCAGCACGATGGCGGTCACCAGCGCGCCGGGCTCGGTGCGCACGTTCAGGGCGCCGGGTCCGGGAAAGCGGTACAGACTGCTTTCACCAGTCAGCGGCTGGGCGGGGGCAGCGGCCGGGGCCACCGACAGGCGCACCGCCGCTTCGGGATTGGCGCGCAGCGGCGCGGGCACGCAGCCCGCGAGCAGGGCAGACAGGAGGAAAGGAGCCACAACCCGTTTCATGGCCCCAGGGTAGGGCACCCCCGCCCCGGCGAAGGTGCCACGCAGCTGATTGGGTCTTGAGGCAAGAGGCGGCGGGTGGCCCTGGGGAGCGAAAGTTGAATTTCGTCCGATGAGACGGCACTCAGGTGGGCCGAAGCCGAGGGGCAAGCAGACTCGCGGACTCGGAGAGCTCCGCAGGAGCGCCAGCACGAGCACAGACGGGACGACGGCGATGGAACAGCGTCCCTTCGCGCGTCCCACGCCTGCTCTGAAAGCAGAGGAGTCCCGGATGAGAGGAGAGACCGCCACCGCAGACCCGGGAAGAACTCTTCGACCAGGAACGTTGACAGCGTCGCCGGTCATGGCAACGGGGAACGAAAAACCCGCGCCGAAGCGCGGGCTTTTGGAAGCAAGATGCTCTGCTTACTGCAGGCGCTGCATGATGGCCTGCAGGCTGGCGCTGGGGGCCCAGCTCATGCCCTTGTCCACGTACATGCGGGCCATGGTGGTGTCGCCGCGCTGCAGCGCGAGGTAGGCCAGTTTGGCGGCGCTGAGGGACGCCCACTGCTTTTCCTGGTCGGTCAGGGTGCCCAGGCGGTTCCAGGCGTTGTAGGCGTTGATCCACCACTGGGTCTTGGTGTACAGCTGCGCGAGGTAGGCGTTGTAGTCGCGGTTGCCGGCTTCCTGCGAGGCGGCGTAGTAGGCGTGGTCCACGGCCGCTTTCCATAGGGTGCGGTCGTAGAAGGGCACGGGGTAGGCCACGTCGGCCTGCACCGCGAACTCCTGGGCCTTGGCAAAGTTGTCACCCGCACTCATGGTGGCCGGGCCGGTCATTTCCATGGTGTCGGTGGTGGCCGGCGCCGTATCGGTCGTCGTGGTGTCCTGGGCGGCGGCCAGGCCCGCCAGGGCGAACGCGGTCAGCATGAGAATCTTCTTCATAACAGTTCGCATCTTAGGCCGTACCCTGGGCAGCGTCCATATGCCGTTCCACGCCATTGCCTGTCCGTAAAGGCTCTGTAAAGGAGTGCACGTTTAGATGAGGAACAGCCACGTTTTGCCCTTTCTTTCCCTGGTCACACTGGTGGTTGGCAGTGGGGCCGCCGCCCAGAGTACCCCCACGTTTACCGCGCCCAAGATCGACGTGTTCAAGGAATTGCGCGTGATTTCCGGGGTCACGGTCAGCCCGAACGGCGACCTCACCTTCCTGGGGTCCGACGCCCGCATTCACCGCACCGACGCCACCGGCAGCGTGAAGTGGTCCTTCGTGGTGGGCGATATTGGCCGCGCCTACCCGGTGGTCACGCCGCAGGGCACCGCCATCGCCGCCTCCTACGACGACACGGTGTACGCCCTGGACGCGGCTGGCAAGCTGCTGTGGAAGGTCAAGCTGGACGGCGACATCTACGCCACGCCCGCGCTGCGTGCCGACGGCAGCGTGGTGGTCGCCACGGCGGGCGGCACGGTCTACGCCCTGAGCGGCGCGGGCCAGACCCTGTGGACCTACAAGGTGGGCGCGCCCGTGTTCAGTTCGCCCGCCATTGCTGCCGACGGCACCATCTATTTCGGCGCGCAGAACAACCGCATGCACGCCCTGACCCCGGCCGGGCAGCTGAAATGGACCTACGCCGCCGGCTCGCTGGTGTTCAGCTCGCCCGCCATTGGACCGGACGGCAGCATTTACTTCGGGTCCAGTGACCGCCGCATCTACGCCCTGACCCCGGCCGGCGAGTTGAAGTGGCGCGCGCAGACCGGCCTGTTCGTGAATGCCAGCCCCATCGTGACCAGCGGCGGCGTGGTGGTCGTGGGCAGTTACGACGGCAGCGTGTACGCCATCAACCCCGGCGGCGAGCCCGAATGGACCTACAAGGCGGGAGCCGGCATTGCGGCCTCGGCAGTGGAACTCAGCGACGGGACGGTGATTGTGCCGGACCTCAGCGGCACCGTGCACGCCATTGGCAAGGCCGGGCAGGCGCTGTGGCAGATCAAGACCGGCAAGAAGATTGACACCGGCCTGAGCGTGAGTGACCAGGGCAACCTGTACTTCACCACCGAGGGCGGCGGCCTGAACATCATTCAGAAGCAGCGCCCGCTGGCGGTGGCCCCCTGGCCCACGTTCCACGCCACGCCCGCCGCCTGGGGCCGCGTGTCCAGCGCCGCCGAGCTGCAGGCCCAGACCCAGGCCCGGCGCGCCGCCGCCACCGCCGTGCTGGCCGCCCTGAAACCCGGCGCGCCCACGGCGCCCGCCCAGCCCGCGCAGCCGCCTGCCCCGGTGCGGCCCAACCCCACTCAGCCTGCGCCGCAGCCCGGCACCGCCCCGGCGCCGCAGCCCACGACCTCGGCCCCCCGGCCCACCACCCCTGCCCCGGCGCCGGTCCTGACCCCCGCGCAGCAGGCCCAGGCCGCCGCCCGCAAGGCCCGCACCGAAGCCGGGCAGGTGCTGCTGCCCCTGACCGAAACGGCCGCTGCGCTGCGCCTGCCGGTGCTGAATGTGACCGCCCGCACCGCCACCCTGCGGGTGGGCGCGGAGCGCGTGCCGGTCACTGTGCGCTTTTTTGGCCGTGAAGCCTATGTGCCGCTGGCCGCCCTGAGCGACCTGCCCGGCGCTGAGGCCACCCTGGAACGCGCGCCCGCCGCCGTGGTTCTCAGCGTGGCGGGGCAGCAGGCCCGCTTTCCGCTGAACCTGCCCCAGCTGCTGCCGCTGGGCCGCCAGACGGAGTACGGGACCGCGCCTAGCCGCTGAACGACCCACAAAAAAGCCCCCGCACCGATACACGGGCGGGGGTTTGTGATGCTGGTGGAGTCGAGGGGGATCGAACCCCTGACCTCGTCATTGCGAACGACGCGCTCTCCCAGCTGAGCTACGACCCCACAAAGGCGAAAGGGACTGTAGCACGGCCTCCCGGGCACGCGCAAGCTGGACACCGGGGGCGCACCCGGCCGCCCCAGGGCGTACACTCGCAGCCATGAGTGCGCCTGCCACGCCTGATCCCACCGCGCCCGGCACCCCAGAGCCCCGCTCCACCACGGACCGCTACGCCTACAAATTCGGCCAGGAGGGCATCACCTTTGACGACGTGCTGCTGCAGCCCCGCCACTCGCAGGTGCTGCCCCACGAGGTCAACATTGAAACGCAGCTGACCCGCCGGGTGCGCCTGAATATTCCCTTCGTATCGGCGGCGATGGACACCGTCACCGAGACGAACATGGCCGTGGCCCTGGCGCGCGAGGGCGGCATTGGCGTGCTGCACAAGAACATGCCCATTGACGCGCAGGCCGAGATGGTGCGCAAGGTCAAACGGTCCGAGAGCGGCATGATCGTGGACCCCATCACCCTGCCCCCCCACGCCACCGTGGGCGAGGCCGACCGCCTGATGGGTGAGTACCGCATCAGCGGCGTGCCGATCACCGCGCCGGATGGCCGCCTGCTGGGCATCATCACCAACCGCGACATGCGTTTTGTGGACAACCTCGCCACGCCCGTCAGCGAGGTCATGACCAGCGAGGGGCTGGTCACCGTGCCGGTGGGCACCACGCTGGAAGAGGCGCAGGAGATCTTCAAGCGCCACCGCATTGAAAAGCTGCTGGTGGTGGAGGGCGAGCAGTTGCGCGGCCTGATCACGATTAAGGACCTCACCAAGCGGGTGAAGTACCCCCGCGCCGCCAAGGACGCCCTGGGCCGCCTGCGGGTGGCCGCCGCCATTGGCGTGGGCGCCGACCTGCTGGACCGCGCGGGCGCGCTGGTGCAGGCTGGCGTGGACGTGCTGGTGCTGGACAGCGCCCACGGCCACAGCCAGGGGATTCTGAATGCCCTGGGCCGGGTGAAAGAGGCCTTTGATGTGGACGTGATCGCCGGGAACGTGGCCACGCGGGCCGGGGCGCGCGATCTGATTCTGGCCGGCGCAGACGCGGTGAAGGTGGGCATCGGCCCAGGTTGTTTCGCGGCAGGCACCCGCGTGCTGATGGCGAGCGGGGTATACAAGAACATTGAAGACGTGCAGATTGGTGACCGGGTGCTGAACATGCATGGTCGCCCCGTGACGGTGGTCAATGCGTGGTGTACGGGTATCCGTGAGGTCATGGCGGTGCGGCACGTTCATTCACCGCGCGAAACGGTGGTGACGCCTGACCACCAGTTCTGGGTCGGTGACCTGAGCACCGTGGGGGCCGCCACCCTGTCGTCGCGGGGCTACGCAGGGGTGCTCAACAAGCCCACGCGCTCCGGCGACAGCAAGATTCGCTGGAAGGCGGTTGGTGAGGCCCAGGGCGACGTGTTCCTGATGCCCCGGACCCTGCACTTTGAATGGCCCGAGACCTTCCAGATTCATCTGGGTGACTTCGCGGTGCGCCAGGCCCAACTGGCCGCGCGGGCCCAGACCGAGCTGAGCGCGGGTTACGACCTGGGCTACCTCTTTGGGACCTTCCTGGGTGACGGTCACGCCTTCCTGAACCACAACGGCAGCGAGACGCGCACAGGGTCCGAGATCGGTCGGGTGGACTGGTACTTTTCCAGCGAGGAAGGCCACATTGCCGACAAGCTCATCGAGACCGTGCAGCGGGTGACGGGGCTGACTCCTGTGCGCAAGCCTGACGGCAATATCATCCGTATCTATCTGTATTCGCTGCCCTGGGCCCGGTTGCTGGCGCAGTTTGGCAAGCGGGACCAGAAAACCCTGCCGCAGGCGTACCGCGCCGCACATCCCGGCTACCTCCAGGGGCTCAAGGACGGCCTGCTCGACAGTGACGGCTACGTGGCCGCTGATGGCCGCCAGTGCTTCGTGAACACGTCCCGCGACCTCATGGAATTGTTTGGGCTGCTCTGCCACCTGACCGAGGGGAGCCTCCCCAACATGCAGGTGGAGCCCGGCAACGTGGGGGGGCTCCAGGGTGTGAAGGGGCAGCTGCTCGACAGTTACCGCGCCCGCTTGAACGTGAGCCACGCCGCGCGGCAATTGCCCGACTACAGCGTGGTCAAGCCGCTTTCCCGGCGCGGTCTGCACCTGAGTCTGCCGGTGTACGACATTGAAGTGGACTGCCCCACCCATAGCTTCATTGCGGACAACGCGGTGGTGCATAACAGCATCTGCACCACCCGCGTGGTCACTGGCGTGGGCGTGCCGCAGATTACGGCCATTTTCGAGGCCTCGGCGGCGGCGCTGGAGGCAGGCATTCCGGTGATTGCCGACGGTGGGATCAAGCAGACAGGCGACGTGCCCAAGGCCATTGCGGCGGGCGCCAGCGTGGTCATGATGGGCAGCATGCTGGCCGGCACCGACGAGTCGCCGGGCGAGACGATTCTGCGCGACGGGCGCCGCTACAAGAGCTACCGGGGCATGGGCTCGCTGGGCGCCATGGACCAGGGCAGCGCCGACCGTTACTTTCAGAGCGGCAGCCGCAAATTCGTGCCCGAAGGCATTGAGGGGATCGTGGCCTACAAGGGCACGGCGGGCGAGGTGCTGTACCAGTTTGTGGGCGGCCTGCGCAGCAGCATGGGGTACTGCGGGGCGCCGGACCTGCAGACGCTGCGGGAGACGGCGCAGTTTGTCAGGATTACGGGGGCGAGTCTGGTGGAGAGCCATCCGCATGGGGTGACGATTACGAAGGAGGCGCCGAACTACGGGGGGCGGTAAGGGGCTTGCCGGGAAGGTTGGCAGGGTTTCTGGTTTTCATCTTGGTTGATCCGCGTCTGCCCCACCCCCCAGCCCCCTACCCCAGAGGGGCAGGGGGAGTTTTTCCGCTGCGCTCGGCAAACGTTGACTGACGGTGCAGGGCGGCTTGCCTTCGCCCCGCTGTGTACGCCGTCGCCCTGCTCCGCCCATCGCCCCACGCCCGCGCCCTTCGGGCACGACGGCTACGTCTGGACCCGGGCGGTGGAGGGGCAAGCCGTCTTGGTGTGGCCCAGAAGGTTCTACTTTTTAAGGCAGGAGCCTGCCTGGGGCTTTCCTCTCCATTTGGACCGCGTCCCTCCTGACAGAGTGTCATCATGTTGGGGGCGTAGGGTGGGGGGGTGAAGCGGCTGTGGACGGCTCCCCGTGAACCTGTGAGTGCCCTGACGCACTGGGCGGGGGCGCTGGCGGCGCTGGTGGTGTTGGTTCCGCTGCTGGGGTGGGCGCAGGGGCGGGGGTTGGCGCTGTGGCCGTTTGTGGTGTTTGGCGTGAGCATGGTGGCGCTGTATGCGGCGAGTGCTAGCTACCACTCGTTCCGGCCGGGCGAGCGCGGGCTGGTGTGGCTGCGCAAGCTGGACCATGCGGGCATCTTTCTGCTGATCGCCGGCAGTTACACCCCGGTGGCGTACTACGGCTTAGACGGTGTGTGGCGGGGCGGTGTGCTGGGGCTGATCTGGGGCATTGCCCTCAGCGGCATTGTGCTGAAACTGGTCACCATGCGCCTGCCGCGCTGGGTGAGCACTGGGCTGTATCTGGGCATGGGGTGGCTGGCGGTGATCTTTCTGCCGCAACTGGCCCGCTCGCTGGGTGGAGGCGCGCTGTTCTGGCTGGCGGCGGGTGGAGTGCTGTATTCCATCGGGGCGGTGATTTACGGCACCAAGCGCTGGAACCCCCGCCCCGGCGTGTTCGGCTTCCATGAGATCTGGCACCTGTTCGTGCTGGCCGGCACTGCCGCCCATGTGGTGATGATGTTCCACCTGGGCTAACGCAGTGGAAAGGGGCGAGAGCCATGCGCTCCCGCCCCCCGTTTGCCCGGCTTACAGGCCCATAAAACCCATAACCCAGCTCTCGACCACGCGGATGATGCCGCTGATCTGGCTGCTGAACAGAAAGATGAACAGCATGACGATCAGGAAGCTGTAGCGCTGCGCTTCAAACTGCGCGAGGCTGCGCCCCAGCGAGGGCACTAGCGCGCCCAGAATGCGGCTGCCGTCCAGCAGCGGAATGGGAATGAGGTTGAACACCGCCAGCACCACGTTGATGCTGAGTACAGTCATCAGAATGCTGCGCAGCAGAAGATCCGGCGCAAGGAACTTCAGCAGCAGCGCGCACAGGAGCGCAATCAGCAGGTTGCTGATGGGCCCTGCCGCTGCCACCCACAAGGTGCCCCAGCGCCCCAGTTTGTTGGGATTGATGGGCACTGGGCGCGCAAACCCGAAGCCCACCAGCAGCATCAGCAACGTGCCGAAGGGGTCCAAGTGCTTGATCGGATTCAGCGTCACGCGCCCGTAGCGGCGCGGGGTGGGGTCGCCCAGCTTGTCGGCGCTCCAGGCGTGGGCGAACTCGTGAAAGGCCAGCGACAGAACCAGCGCCGCCGCGATGACTGCAAAGGCAACTGGATTGCTGAAGAGCAGCTCAATGAGCCCCTGACGGTTCAGAACCGCGTAGGCAACGAGCGCGATGAGAATGATCGTGTTGGGGCCCATACCCCGGCATTCTAGGGGTTAGCTTCCCTGCGCTTTCGTCGCCAGGAATGCTTTCAGGGCGGCGCGTTCCTCGTCGGTGCTGCGCAGTTGCCCGGCGCGGCGCAGGGCGGCCAGATGCGCCAGGGCCTCGCCCACCGCGCGGCCGGGGGGCACGCCCAGCGCCAGCACGTCCTTACCCGTCAGTGCCTCGTGGGCTTCCGGGCGCAGGAGCGCACGCAGGGTGCGTTCGGGGGTGCCGGGCGGAAAAAAGGTGTCGGACAGGGCGCGGGCCAGCAGCGCGCCAGGGCGCTCGCCCAGGCCCAAGCGGCGGGCCAGTGCGGCCGGATCGGGCGCGGCGTGCAGCAGGGCGGCGGCGTACACCGCCTCTGGAATGGACTGTCCCTCGTCCCGCCAATGGTCCAGGGCCAGCAGCAAGGTGGGGTCGGGCAGCAGGGCCCCAGCGTCCCAGTCGCGCAGCACTTGCGCCGCCCGCCCGGGTCGGGGCTCTTGCAGTAGCAGCTTCAGTTCAGCCCACAGGCGGGGGGTCTGTGGGGCCAGGGCCAGTGCGGCCGGCACCTGGGCCAGCAGCTCTGGGTGCGCGCGCAGCCCCAGGCGGGCCCCCAGGCGCGCGCCGCGCACAAGGCGGCTGGGGTCGTCCTGAAACGAGCGGTCATGTAGGGGGCGCAGCACCCCGGCCTCCAGGTCGTTCAGGCCGCCCGTCACGTCCCGCAGGGTCACCTGACCCCTGGGGGAAAAGTGCAGGGCCAGGGCATTCACGCTGAAATCGCGCCGCCGCAGGTCATCGTCCAGGGTGCCGGGTGCAGGCACCGGGTTGCCGCCGGGCACCGGGTAGTGTTCGCGCCGGGCCTGCACCAGATCGGCGGCGCGGCCATCCGGGAGGCCCAGGGTCGCGTTGCCGTAAGCCGGGTGAAAGACAAAGGGCCGCCCCGAGGCGCGCGCCAGGGCCTCGACGTTGCCGCCCGGCACCACCACGTCCAGATCCAGAGGGGTGTGGCCCAGCAGGGCGTCGCGCACCGCCCCGCCGACCAGCGCGATGCCCTCTGGCGCGGCGCGGGCGGCCAGGGCCGAGAGCCACAGAAAATCCTCGGGCTGCAGCCTCGCCCAGACGCGCTCGGCGGCGCCCTTCACCGCCCCTGCACCCGGAAGGCCGAGGCGTCCAGGGTGAGCTGCACGGTGCGGGTCTGGCCGCCGCGCACCACGGTCAGGGTGACGGGGTCGCCCTCCTTCCTGTCAATGAGGACCGACTGCAGGTCCTCGAAGGCGTCCACCAGCTGCCGGTCGGCGGCGGTAATCACGTCGCCGCCCAGCACGATCACGCCGCCCCGGAAGGCCTCTTCGCGGGTGCCGGGGCGCAGGGCCGCGCGCGCGGCGGGGCTGCCCGGCCGCACGGCGCCCACCACCAGCCCCCGGTCGGGCAGCTCCAGTTCGCGCTTGCCGCGCGTGGACAGCACGCTCAGGCCCACGGGCAGCACCCGGCCCTGCGACTGCACCAGCAGCCCCGGGGTCACGCCGAGGTCTGGCGCCCCCACCACCTGCCCCCGGGCGGCCTGCAGGCGCGGCAGGAGGCTGCGCGCGGTGTTGATGGGAATGGCGAAGCCCACGCCGGCACTTTGGCCCACGCCGGTGGCCTGCCCGCTGGGCGAGTAAATCTGGGTGTTAATGCCGATGACGCGCCCGCTGCTGTCCAGCAGGGGCCCGCCGCTGTTGCCGGGGTTGATGGCGGCGTCGGTCTGGATGGCCTTCTGGGTGATGCCGCCCCCCTCGCCCCCCGTGGCCGAGAAGCCAATGGGAATCTGCCGCGAGGTGCTGCTCACGATGCCCTCGGTCACGCTGAAGTCCAGCCCGAAGGGCGCGCCCATCGCAATGGCCTTCTGGCCCACCTTCAGGGCGTCGCTGTCCCCCAGCGGAATCGGCCGGATCAGGGTTTTGGCCAGCCCCGGCGCGCGGATCAGCGCGAGGTCGTACTGCGGCGCCAGCCCGATCACCTCGGCGGGCACACTCTGTTCCTGGTTCATGACCCGCACGGTGATGCGGTCGGCGGCGCCCTGGCCGTCTTCGCCAGCCACCACATGGTAGTTCGTCAGGATGTCGCCCGCCTCATTCACGAAAAAGCCGCTGCCCAGCCCCTGGCGCACCTGGTCCGGCGCGGCGCCGAACATCATGGCGAACGGGTCCTGGGCCACCACGTCCTCGGTGCTGATAAAGACCAGCCCCGGCTCAAAACGCCCCACCACGTCAATGGTGTTCTGTTCGTTCTGCAGCCGCGCGCCGCTTTCGTTCAGTGGCGCCTGGGCCGCTGGCTGCGCGCTCCCGGTGGGCACCTGATCGCGCAGCAGGGTGGCGCCCAGCCCCAGGCCCACCAGCACCAGCATGATTCCCAGTCCTCTGCCTTTCATGGGGGCATTATCCGCCAGCCGGGGGATGCGGCCTGAAGCGGCGGTGTGGTCTGCTTCATGGATGCTTCCCTCCTTCCCGGCCGGGTTCCCGGCGGCTGAACACGACCTGAAAGCGGCCCTGGGTGACTTCCTGGCCCGGGGCCGCCCGGACGGCGTGTTTGCCCTGGCGCCCGGCGGCCCAGGCAGCGTGCCCGCCCTGGCCGATCTGGACCTGCCTGAACTGCACCTGGACCTGCTGCCCGAGGTGCCCAGCGCGGCGCAGGTGCAGGGGCTACGTGCCCTGGGGTATGTGCCCGCGCAGGCCCCCGGCGAGTGGACCCACCCGGGCGGCTGGCGACTGGTGCTGTGTGACCACGGCTCGGGCTGGCGGGCGGCGCAGGCGGCCCTGCGCGACCTGCTGCGGGCCGACGCGGGGGCGGTCCAGACCTACCGCGACGTTTTTCTCTGCCAGGGTCGCCGGGCCGCCGACGAAGCGCTGGCCCCGGTGGCCCTGGCCCACCACGCCCGGACGGTGGGGTTCACGCCCGCCCAGCAGGTGGCTGACCTTTTCGGGCCCCTGGACGGGCTCTGGCTGTTCGCCGCCGGCACCGCGCTGGACCTGCACCTGGGCCGCGTGGCCCGTCCCCACGACGACTTGGACGTGGTGGTGGACCGGGCGGCCCAGGCGCAGCTGCCCGCGTTGCTGGCGGGGTGGCGGCTGGACGTGCCGGTGGACGGGGTGTATCAGCCTTACACCGGCCCTCTGGACGCGCCCCTGCACCAGCTGCACGCCCGGCACCCTAACCTGCGCGGCGTGCAGATGCTGGACGTGCTGCTGAGTGACCTGAGCGGTGACCTGTGGCGCTACCGGCGCGATCCCCGTCTGACCCTCCCCCTGCACCGGGCCCGGCGCCTGGGCCCGGCCGGCCTGCCGTATCTGGCGCCCGAAGCGGTGCTGCTGTTTAAAGCTGGCGCCGCTGGCCGCGATCCCCGCAGCAAGGACGAGGCCGATTTTGGGCGGGTGGCCCCCACCCTGGATGCAGAGGGGAGGGCGTGGCTGCGCTGGGCGTTGGAGGAAACGCAGCCGGGGCACCACTGGCTGGCTGAGCTGGGATAAAAAAACCGCCCCCGGGGAAGGGGGCGGGCAAGAGGAGTGAAGGGTTAGGAGCAGGGCGCCAGCGGGCTCACGCTGCTGCGGGGCGCCACAGGAGCGGCCACGAAGTCCAGGTTGTTCTGATCGGTGTCCTGGCAGCCGGCGCTCTTGCGCTGCACGCTGTTGGCGTTGCTGGGGGCGGGGGCGGCGCCGGGTCCCTCGAACTGGTTCGCGGCAGCGCCCACAAAGTCCACAATGTTGCCGCCGACAGGCGAGCCTGTTCCAGGCGCCACGTTCGTGTTGGTCAGCGCCACCTTGAACGAAGTTCCACCCATCGCGAAGGTGCAGTTGGTCTGGTCGGGGTTGGGCAGGGTGGGGACGGCCGTGTTCGCGCCCGCAGCACACTGCACCAGGTAGTACTGCCCGGGCGCCAGGGTCACGTTGTTGAGGGCCAGGGGCGTGCCCGTGAACGCGCTATTGGCGCTGGTGAAGTGCAAGAACAGACCGTTGAGGCTCTGGTTCACGCTGGTGGGGTTGAAGATCTCAATGAAGTCGTTGCGGTAAGGCGCTCCGGTGCTCCCTGAGCCGTTGCCGCCCGCTCCGTAGGCCTGGCTGATCACCACGTGGTTGACCGGCGCGCGGACCGTCACCGTCAGCGTGCTGGTGTCCACATAGGCGCCGTTCTGGGCCTTCACCTCATAGGTGTAGGTGCCGGGCAGCGTGCCGTTGGGCGCGCTCACGGTGACGTTAAAGGCCGCGTCGGACGTCACAGAGCTGGGGGCGGTGACCACGCTGGGGGCGCCGTTGAGGGGGGTCACGGTGACGGTCACGGGTCCAGAAATGTTTTCATTGCTGGCGGTAAAGGTCACGGTGTTCGTGCTCCCCACGACGGTCGTGACACTCGCCGTATCCGGGGTCAGCAGCAGGCGGGGGGTCGGCGCAATGGGCGCCTGCGCCGTCAGGTCCATGCCCACCAGGATGGGGTCGTGGTCACTGCTGCGGAAGGGATCGGCGCTGTAGTAGCTCGCGATCTGCCCGGCGCTCTTGAACTCCTTGTTGTAGTCCAGGACGATTGGTTCGTCGGCATTGATGTGCCACTTGGTCTTGCCGGTCACCTGCGCGGCCATGCTGGCCGAGGCCGTGGCCTGGTCCAGGCTGCCCCACTGGCCGTCAAACTGGTAGGAGTAGACATTGGCGCCAAACAGGTTGCCGTACCCGCCCTGGGCCAGGAGGCTCAGGGGCTCTTCCTGGGCGTAGGCGTTGTAGTCGCCCATCAGGATGCGGTCGTCTTCCTGCACGCCCGTGGGGTTGGTGCCCAGCCAGCTCACAATGGCGTTGGCGGCGTTGCGCCGGGCAATGTACCCGTTGCCCTGGCCGTCGCCCACATCAGCGTCGCTGGTCGCGGCGCAGACGCTGCCCTTGCTCTTGAGGTGCATCATGACGGCCGTGAAGCGCCCGCCGTTGGTCTTGCTCTGGAAGGTCTGGGCCCAGGTGGGGCGGTTACAGGTGTCGGTGTAGGTGGGGTTGACCGAGTTGTCCAAAATCGCCAGGGTGCCCACCGGATCCACAGCGGCGGGCTTGTAGATCATGGCCACGCTGATGGCGTCGCTGCCCACCTTGCGCCCGGGGTTGATGTAAGCGTAGGTGCCGGCGCCCACTTCCGTGTTCAGGGCATTCACGAGCGAGGCCACCGAGCTGTAAGCGCCCCTGTCGAAATCATTCTGCATTTCCAGAATGCCCAGCACGTCGGGGTTCAGGCCCGCAATCGCCTTGACGATCTTGGTCTGCTGGCGCAGGAACTCTTCGCAGTCGGTGGCGCCGCGCGAATTCACGCTGTCCACCCCGTTCGGGGTGCAGCCGCTGTTGCTGCCAGCCAGCGTGGTGAAGTAGTTCAGCACGTTCATGCTGCCCACGCGCAGGCTGCCGCCCACGGCTTCGGGGGCATTCAGACGCGGGTTGGTGGGGCTGACGGCCACATCAGTCTGCGCCGCCTGAATCCGGTAGGTGTCCAGCGCGCCGCCCGAGGTCGTGCCCGCCGTGGTGGTTTCGTTCCCCTCGTTCAGCACGCCCGTGGCGGTGACGCTGTCGCCACCCCGCAGGGTGTTCAGGGCGCTCAGGGGCTGGCCGCCCCGGGCAAAGATTTCGGGGTCCGGGTTCTGCAGACGGCTGGCGTCGTCAATGCGGATAAACCGGTCTTTTGCTGCCGTCTGGTAGGCGCTGTAGGCCGAGGCGTTGGGCGCATTGACCTGGGTGAAGTTGGGAATGCGCGCGTCGGCAATGTCGAAGCTGCCGTAGCGGCCCAGGGGGAAGTTGTTGGTGACCGTGCCGGACACCGTGACGCGCATGCCTTCAAAGCGTTCACGCTGGGCCACGGGCAGCGGCAGGGTCAGCGTCTGGGCGTCGGGCAGCGGCGCGCCGGTGCCCAGGCGGGTCACGGTGGGGGTGGAGATCTGGGTGCCGCCCTGGAACTCGGCCACCGTGCCGCTCACGCGGACGCGGTCACCCGCGGCCAGGCCGGCGGGGCAGGTGGCGGCGCAGAACACGAACACCCCTTCGCTGGTGGTGGCCACGCCGTCGGTGTCAATCACTTCTTCCTGAAGAAAGAAGCCTTGCAGGCCCGGCGTCACGGCGGTGACCACGCCTTCGAGCGTGACGGCCTGGCCGTTCAGGGGGCTGGCCACGCTGCCGCTGGGCGTGCTGCCCTGCACCTCGTGGATGCCGCGCAGGCCCGCCACGGTGCCGGGGTTGTCCGCCACCGAGAACACGAGGCTGAAGCTGAACGGATCGTTGTCGCCAAGGTCCGTGCCCTGCATCGGCACGCGCGCGGCAAAGGTCACGATCTGCGAGGCGCCGGGGGCCAGGGCCGCTGCGCTCTGCCAGCCCCGGTGACCCACGTTGGGGGCGGTGCTGCCGGCCGGCACGCTGATGGTCACGGTGCCGCTGTCAATGTTGGTCAGGAAAGGGGTGGCCGCAGGGTCGGGCGCAATCGGGCCGCCGCTGTTGGTGTGCCCCTGCTCCACCGCCATGCCACTGGCACTGATCGGCGCACCCGTGCGGGTCTTGACGTTGCGAAAGGGCGTCTGGCCATCGGTGGCGTAGCTGCCGTCGGTGTCCACGGGAATGAAGGTGGGCAGCGTGATGGTGCTTCCCGTGTTGTTGGTCACCCGGAAGGCGGCGGTCATGTGCACCACGCGGTTGCCGGGGTCTGACAGATTGCTCATGCTGATGCGGTCGAAGCTCAGCTGGTCAAAGGGCACTTCGGCCGCCTGGGCGCCCAGGCCCACCCGGCTCACGCTGGCGTCGCCCTGGGCGCTCAGGCCGTTGACGCGCAGTTCGTACAGGCCAAAGGTCTTGGCCGGGTTGGGTTTGGCCGGCGTGGTCGCCACGGGCGTGGCCGGCGGGGTCACGGTGGTGGGGGCGCTGCAGGCGCTCAGGGCCAGCAGGCCCACCAGCATCAGGGCGTTAACGGACTTCATCGCTGCCTCCGGGAAAGGGCATGCCCGGCAGGCCGTTGAAGCCCACCGAACCCACCAGGGTCACGGTCTGCCAAGCGCCCAGCGGGGTCAGTGCGGGCGGAATGTAGCGCGGGGCGGCCTGGGGCCGCGGCTGTTCAGGGGCGGTGTGCTGCACGAAACTCCTTGACCTGCACGAATGAGATCTGTCGGAAGGGGGTGTTATGAAAATGAGACGAGCGCGAATATATGCCAAAGAGGTCAGCGGATGTTGAGACCGGGGCGCCCGCACAGGTGGGGCCCACTGGGGGGGGCAGGCCTTACCCTGAAAGGCATGTGGCGCGCCGCAGACGACCTGTTGATCACCGATCTGGACGACGAACTGATTCTCATGCAGGCCAGCCGGGGCGAGATGTTTGGCCTGAACGCCAGCGGCCGGGTGGTGTGGCAGGCCCTGCCGGCCCACGAGGCGCAGCTGGCCGCCGCCCTGCAGCAGACCTTCGGCCTGGACGCCGCCCAGGCCCAGGCCGATGTGGCCGCGCTGCTGGCCGACTTGCAGCGCCGGGGGCTGGTTCAGCGCTCGTGACCGCCTGGCAGAGTCTGGACGCCCAGGTCAGCGCCAGTGCGCTGCCTGAACCGCTGCTGGGCGCGCTGCAGCTGGATTGGGCGCGCGCTGTTGGGAACACCGCGCCCCAGCGGACCCTGAACGTGACGCTGGGTCCTTGTCCGCCGGTGCCGCCCGGTCTGGCGCCCCAGCACCTGCGGCTGATGGACCGCGAGGTGCCGGTCTGGGCGCGCGGGGACGAGTTCTGGCTGGAGGGCCATTTGTACGGGCAGGTGGGGGCGCGCGGCGCCCGCCTGCACGCCGGGCCCGGCGCGGCGCGGGACCTGTGGGCCCTGGCCCTGACCGAGGTGCACCGGGCCGGCGGCTGGCTGCCGCTGCACGCGGCGTTGGTCTCGGGGCCAGCGGGGGCCGCCGCCGTGCTGGGGGTCAGTGGCGCGGGCAAAAGCACGGCGGCCCTGCGGCTGCGCGCTGCGGGCTGGACCATCCTGGCCGAAGACCGCGCCTGGGTGGGCCCGCAGGGCGAGGCGGTGGGCCTGGACCGCACCCTGCGGGCCTACCGCGACAGTGTGGCCCGGTTTGCGCCGCACCTGTTGCCCGAATTTGACGCCGCCCCCCGCGATCCCCGGGGCAAGGCCCTGCTGCGCCTGGACGCTGCGCCGCCTGCGCCCCTGCGCGGCGTGCTGTGTCTGGGGGCAGCCGGGATTCAGGCTGTGCCTGGCGCGGCCGAGCGGGTGCGCCACGCCTGGGAAGCCAGTGGGGTGCCCCTCACCGCCCGTGGGCGGGCGGCCGCCACGCAGGCGGTGCAGCGGCTGGTGCGGGGCCCGGTGTGGCAGGCCATCACGCGCGACGAGGTGCCCGCGGCGGTGGCCGCGCTGGTTGGGTCGCCCGATGGGGCCGCTCCCTAATCCTGTGGCGGCCACTGAAACAGCACGCGAAACTGCCGGCGGTTGAAGGGCTCGCCGTACGCGTCCAGGGGGCCCCGGTCGCTTTCCACCCACGCATGCCCGGTGACCCCCGCGCCGCTGCGCGCCACGCCGCTCACGAACACCGCCGGGTAGCCCAGGCGGCGCAGGGCGCGGTAGGTGGCGTAAGCGCGCGGCACACACACCCCCTCGCGTTTCTGGCGGGGGTGCAGCCAGCGGGTGAGCAGCCGCACCGCACTGACTGTGCGGTTCACCTGTGGCAAGCTCAGGCGGATGTGAACGGCGGTGGCCGGGGTCCAACCCTGCAGATGGGTGCGGGGATCACCGCCCCGCCGCACGGCCCACATCGCGCGCAGCATGTCCCCCAGGCCAGTGAACAGGTAGGGGGCCAGCTCCAGCACGCGCCGCAGCCGGCCCAGCACCTGCGGCCGCCGCTTGACACCGTCGCGCGCCGCCGCCGCCTGCAGGAGCGGCGCCGTAACGGCAGGTCGCAATTCCAGTTGTCCCTGCAGCGGATTACACAGTTGCCAGAAAGCCTTCCAGGTCTGGGTGGCACCCAGGTGGGCAGCGTGGGCGGCGAGTTCGGCCGCCTGCAGTCCGTAGTGACGGCACAGCAGCTCCAGGTCCAGATAGTCCGCGCCCTTGAGCCCGCCCCGGTCTCCACCCCAGCAGCGCCCCAGCGCAATGGCCACGACCACCTCATCCAGTGGGTGCAGCCTCAGCGCGGGAACGCCCTGCCAGTTCACCTGCCGGGCCCGCTGCCACAGGCCCCGCGAGAGAGCGGCGCTGCGCGCGGTGCCTGCCAGCCAGTTGCTGGGCAGAAACCGGTGGACATCCAGACGCACCTGGCCGTCCGGGCTGAGCAGATGCACGCTTTCGTGGGTCCAGGCCTCGGGGTGGGCGTGCAGGCCGTCACTGCGCCAGCCGTGGGCCAGCGCCACATTGACCGCCCGAACCACCGTTTCGGGGTCGGGGGGAATCAGCACGTCCACGTCCCCGTAAAAGCGCGCGCCGTCGTGGGCGTACTCGAACTCGGCGAGGGCAAACCCCTTGATCAGGATGGCCGGGATGCCGGCGTCCAGCCAGCGCGTGTACAGGGCGAAGACCGCCCTGCGGATCACGGCGTGGCGCGCGCCCTGGCCCAGGGCGTCGGCGCGCAGGGCCGGGCGCCAGGGATGGTCCTGGGGCAACCGGGCGCGCAGGGCGCCCCCCAGCCCCGCGGCCCGGACATGCGGCAGCCACGGCGCGGCCAGTGCATGGGGCGGCGTGGTCAGCGCGCGCGCCACCAGCTGAAGATCGGGGCGGGTCATCAGGGCCGCAGCCTAGCGCGCCTCAGGCCAGGGCGTGGGCGCCGCCCTGGTCCAGCGCCTCAATCTCGGCTGGGGTGATCTGGTAGCGCTCACCGCACCAGTGACACACGATCTCCTGGCCGCCGGTCTCGATCATGTCCTGACGCTCGGCGGCGCTGAAAAACTTCAGGCTGTCCTGGGCCTTTTGCCGCGAGCAGCGGCATTCAAAACGGGCCGGCTGGGCCTCGGCGGCCAGGCGCAGGTCCAGGCCCTCGGCGGCGCGCTCCAGGGCGGCCAGCAGCCCCCCGCGGCGCAGGTGGTCGGTCAGCTGGCCCATGGCGCGCACGTTGGCCTCCAGCCGCCCCAGGGTCTCGTCACTGACCCCGGGCATGGCCTGAATCAGCAGCCCGCCTGCGTGGGCCACGCGCCCACCTTCTTCATAGACCCCCAGCAGCACCGCGTTCGGAATCTGCTCGGAAACGCCCAGGTAGGTGCTCACGTCCTCGGCGATCTCGCCACTCACCAGGTGGGCACTGCCGGTGTAGGGCTCGCCGTTGTCCAGCAGGCGGGTCACGGCGATTTCGCCCTCCTGGCCCACGATGCCGCGCACGTCCAGCTTGCCGTCGCTTTCCCGCAGCGGCAGGTCAGCGTCCGGGTGGCGCACGTAGCCGCGCACGCGGCCGTCGGCGCTGCCTTCGGCCACCACCCAGCCCACCGGGCCGTTCCCCTCAAGGCGCAGGTTCACGCGGCTGTCGGTGCGTTTGCCGAGCACCACGGCCAGCAGGGCGCTGGCGGTCAGGGTGCGGCCCAGGGCCGCCGTGGCCGTTTTGCTCAGGCCGTGGCGCAGCCGGGCGTCTTCCACAATGCGCGAGGACTCCATGCCCACCAGCCGCAGGGTGCCGCCGGCGGCGGTGCCGCGCAGAAGATAGGAATCGGGGAGGGAGAGGGTCATGGCGCCCACCTTACCTGCCGCCCGGGAGCTGGGGTGTGCAGGGCCTCGCATTCGCCTGAATCCAGGGCCGCGCTCACCTGAGGGCCAGCCCACGAACGCCCGTCAACGGAGCACTGGCGCAGTGACACCTGTTTGGCCTTTCTTCAGTTCCCAGGACAAAAGGTCTCACGTGAGCTGCCTAGCATGAGAAGTCACGCTGTCAGGCCCTACACGGGCGCAGCGTTCCACTTCACCTCTGAAATCCCCGGCCCTGTGCGGGCCGCCCGGTTTCTCCAAGGAGTCACTATGAAACGGAGCTCTCTCGGCGCCCTGGCGCTGGCCACCCTGGCCCTCACGCTGGCGGCCTGCAACAACAAGGGCGGCACCGCCTCCACCGGCAAGCAAGACACCTTGGTGGTGCAGCAGTCGTCCGACGTGCCTACGCTGGACCCCGGCGCCACCTATGACACCGGCAGCGGCCAGATTGTGGAAAACCTGTACGAAACCCTGCTGACCTACAAGGGAAGCAGCCTTGACGAGCTGGAGCCCCTGCTGGCCACCGAGTGGACCGAGGGCAAAGGCGGGCGCGAGTACCGCTTTACCCTGCGCGAAGGCGTGAAATTCCACACCGGCAACCCCATGACCTGCGCCGACGCGGAGTACACCTTCCGGCGCAATCTGGTGACCAACCACGCCGACAGCGGCAACTGGTTCATCGCCGAGTCGCTGCTGGGCACGGGCGCCAACGCCAACGACGACAAGACCATCACCTGGCAGCGCATCACGGACGCCGTGAAATGCGACGGCCAGACCCTGGTGTTCACCCTGCCCAAGCCGGACCCCGCGTTCCTGGCCAAGCTGGCCTACGTGGGCCAGAGCATCGTGGACAGCAAACACGCCGCCGAAATTGGCGAGTGGGACGGCACCGAGGCCACCTGGAAAAAGGCCGTGGGCACCGACCTGACCAACAGCCCGCTGTCCCAGAAACCCAGCGGCACCGGGGCTTACCGCCTGGTGGAGAAGTCGGCCACTTCGGTCACGGCGACGGCATTTGATGACTACTGGGGCGAAAAGCCCAAGATCAAGAACGTGCTGATCAGCCGCGCAGATGAGCTGGCCCCGCGCATTCAGGCCTTCCTGAAAGGCGACGCCGACCTGATCGAAACGGGCGGACGCGCGGTCATCAAGGCGCAGTTGGAGGGCAAAGACGGCGTGGTGGTGCTCGACGACCTGCCCGATACCACCGCCTCGGCGCTGAGCCTGAACCAGAACATCAAGGGCAAGGCCATTGGCAGCGGCAAACTGGACGGCCAGGGCATTCCCGCCAATTTCTTCAGCGATGTGGACGTGCGCCGCGGCTTCGTGGCGGCCTTTGATATCCCCACCTACATTGAGGAGGTGCAGACCGGGAAGGGCGAGCCGCGCAACTTCCTGCTGCCGGAAACCTTCCCTGGCTATGACCCTTCGGTGGAGGCCGCCAAGTTTGACCCCGAGATCGCCAAGGCCGCCTTCCAGCGGGCCTGGGGCGGGCAGGTGTGGGACAAGGGCTTCGCCGTGAACATTTCCTACCGTGCGGGCAGCGTGCCGGCCCAAACGGCGATGGAAATCCTGAAAAAGAACATTGAAGCCCTGAACCCCAAGTTCAAGGTGAATATTGTGGCCAAGGCGTGGAGCGACCTGCTCAAGGCCGGCAACGCCGGCACCGAGCCGATGATCACCACCAGCTGGGCCCCGGACTACGCCGACCCGGATAACTTCGTGCACACCTTCTACTCGTCGGAGGGCTACTACAACCCGCGCATCGGAGCCGGCGACCAGCAGATTGACGCCTGGATCAATGAGGCGCGCTCCACCACCGACACGGCCCGCCGCGACGAGCTGTACTCGCAGATTGCCCGCCGCGCCCAGGAACTGGCGCTGTACATCATTCTGCCCAGTAACCCGGGCTTCGTGGTGCACCGCGACAACCTGCAGGGCGTGAGCGAGGCCACCTACAACCCCATGACCTCGTTTACCACTGGCACACTGTGGCGCAAACTTAGCAAGAGCTGAACCTGACCCGCTGACTCGCCCCGCGCGCCGCCCACCTGCTCCCCAGCAGGGGCGGCGCGCGGGCTATGCTGCGCGCATGCTGGAACACACGCTGGACACCCCGGGCCGCCCCATCACGCTGCTGCTGGTGGACGATCACCCCGTGGTGCGCAAGGGCACGCGCGAACTGCTGGAAAGCGAAAGCGACCTGCGCGTGGTGGGCGAGGCCGGCAGCGGCGAGGAAGCCATTGCCCGCGCCCGTGAACTCACCCCCGACGTGATCCTGATGGACGTTTCCATGCCGGGCATGAACGGCATTGACGCCACCAAGGCCATCAAGGCGATTCAGCCGGGGGTGGGTGTGCTGGTGCTCACCAGCTACGACGACGACGCCTACGTGTTCGCCCTGCTGGAAGCGGGCGCGGCCGGCTACCTGCTGAAAAACGCCTCGGAGGACGACCTGCTGGGCGCGGTGCGGGCGGTGGCGGCGGGCGAGAGCGCGCTGCACCCCAGTGTGGCCCGGAAGGTGCTCGAACGCTTTTCCACCCACACCACGCCCACGCCCCCCGAAGACGACCTCTCGCCGCGTGAACTGGAGGTGCTGCGGGTGGCGGCCACCGGGCGCACCAACAAGGAGATTGCGCGCGACCTGGACATCAGCCCGCGCACGGTGCAGGTGCACCTGGCCAACATCTTTTCCAAGCTGGGCGTGGGCAGCCGCACCGAGGCGGTGCTGTACGGCATCAAGCGCGGCTGGATTGATCCCAAGAGCCTGTAGGGGGTGTAGGACGTGGGGTGTGGGGTGTGGGCAAAACCCTGTGGGGCGCCCCGGGCGGGGGTGGCCGGGGGCGCCGGCGGTGCCCAGCCTAGGTACTGGGCTGGGCGAGTCCGGCCAGGGCACAGGCGGGCGGCCGGATGACCGAGTGGTCAGCAGGCGCAGGGGCCCACGGGGAGGCGCGGGGCAGCAGTGTGCCGGGCCCGGAGGGGGCCTTTGCGCTGCCTCCCTTTCCCCCTGGCCTCTCGGCCGCAACCAGCCTGGGGCAGTTTGGCGAGGTGCTGGCCGCTTACGCCTGCCGCCTCGCGCATGCCCACGGGGTGCGGGTGTGGATCGTGGTGGACGGCGCCCCCGTGGCGGTGGCCGAGGACGGGCGCGGCCTGGGTCTGGGTGACCCGGCGCTGGTGCAAGACGCCCTGACCCTGGGCGTGCTGCAGGAAGCCGGCATGCTGTGCGCGCTGCCCTTTGGCTGCGGGGTGCTGGAATTCGTGGGGGCCGCGCCGGGGGGCGTGCGGGCGCTGCTGGGCGCCGCGCCGCTGCTGGCCCTGGCCGTGGAAGGCGTGCAGGCCAGAGAAGCCCGGCGCGGCCACGGCCGCATTGCCGAAACCGTGGAAGGGCTGGTGCGCCGCCTGGGGGGCAGCCTGAATCTGGCCGAGGTGCTCACCGTGACCGCCCAGAGCGCGGCGCTGGCCCTGGGCTTTCACCGCGCGTTTGTGGCCCTGTTCAGCGAACTGCGCGAGGGCGGGGCGCGCACCGGCGAGGTGTTCACCCACGGCTTTGCCGAGCCGTTCAGCGGCGGCATTGGCGTGGGGCCCGTCACCTTCGAAACGCTGGTGCGCCGGGGCGAGGCCATCCGCTTCGAGCGGGGCCGCGACGCGGGCACCCCGCTGGCACGGGGGCTGGCCGAACTGAACCCGGGCGCGGCGGTCATCGCGCCCCTGTCGGCGCGGGGGCAGGCGCTGGGGCTGCTGTACGTGGACACCAATGCCCCCGGCGCCAGTGCCAGCGAGGACGACGCCCGGCTGGTGCTGGCCCTGGCCGAACAGGCCTCGCTGGCGATTGACAACGCCCGGCTGTACGGCATCGAGACCCGCAAACGCGCGGCGGCCGAGGCGCTGCGCGAGGCGGGCGAGGCCCTGGCCGGCAGCCTGCACCTCTCGGACACCCTGGAGCGGGTGCTCGAACGCGCGGTGACCCTGTTCCGCGCCGACGCGGCGGCCGTGTACGAACGGCAGCCGGACGGCCGCACCGTGAACATCCGCTCGGCGCTGGGGTTGCCCAGCGAGTACATGCTGCGGGTGCGCGCCAAGGTGGGCGTGGGCGTGACCGGCCGCGCCATTGCCGAGTGCGCCCCGGTGGCCGCCCGGGACCTGAACACCGAGCACTACGGCGGCAGCAGCCGCTACACCCGGCAACTGCTGGCCGCCGGGCGCTACCCCTACCGGGGCGTGCTGAGCCTGCCCCTGATCACCCGCGCGGGCGTGTTCGGGGCGCTGACCCTGTACTGGGAGGTGCCGTTGCCGCTGGACGGCGACGATCTGGCGCTGGCGGCCGTGTTCGCCTCGCAGGCGGGGCTGGCGATTGAAAACGCCCGGCTGTACGAAGAAGAGCTGCGCCGCGAGAACGAGGCGGCAGCCCTGCTGAGCGTGGCGCGGGTGCTGGGCGAGAACCAGAGCGACGCGGCCCTGGGCGACACCGCCCGGCTGGTCACCCACGCCCTGAACGCGGCCCGGGGCCTGATCGCCCTGACCGACGAACGCGGCGAGTTCTCGCGCTGCGCCACCTACAACCTGCATGTGCCTTCCCGCGCGGACCTGCAGGCCCTGGCCGCGCAACTGGGCCGGGGCCCGCGCGCCCTGACCCGCCGCCACACCCTGCCGGTGGCGGGCAGCGCGCTGATCGTGCCGCTGCTGGGCCCGGACCGCGCCCCGGGCCCCGACCACGAGCCCCCGGGGCCGCCGCTGCTGGGCTTTCTGTACCTGGACGATCCGGGCACCGCCCCGCCCGGCGAGCACCTGCTGCACCTCTCGCGCAGCATTGCCGACCAGATTGCCCAGACACTCACCCGCGAGCGGCTGCTCTCGGCGCTGGCGCGCGAGGAAGCCCGCTACCGCCAGTTGGCCGAGGGCGCCCACGACCTGATTATCTCCACCGATGACCGGGGCGTGGTCACCTACGCCAACCCGGCGGCGCGGGCGCTGCTTGAACCCCTGACCGGGCCGCTGGACGGCGCCGACCTGCTCACCCTGCCCACGCCCGAGACCCGGGGCGCCCTGAACGCCGCGTGGCACCTGGCGCGCACCCAGTCGGGCAGCCGCGCAGATATTCAGGTGGGGCCCTACCGCTTAGAGGTGCGCCTGAGCCCGGTGGACGGCGGCCGGGGCGTGCTGACCGTCAGCCGCGACCTCTCGGAGCTGCAGACCCTGGCCGACGAGATTGCGCGCCGGGGACAGGCCCTGGAAGCCGCCGCCAGCCGCACGGTGGAGATGCGCGCCTTCCTGACCCTGTTCACCCAGGCGCAGGAAGAAGAGCGCCGCCGGATCAGCCGCGAGCTGCACGACGACACCGCGCAGGTGCTCACCGCCACCACCCGCCGCGTGGCCCGGCTGGCGCGCGACCTCAGCGGCGAACAGCGGGAGCGCGCCAACGACATTCAGCAGGACCTCAATGCTGCCATTGACGGCGTGCGCCGCTTTGCCCGCAACCTGCGCCCCAGCGTGCTGGACGACCTGGGCCTGCTGCCCGCGCTGGAATGGCTGGCCTCGGCCGCCTCCACCCTGACGCGCCTGGAGGTCAGCGGCCAGGAACGGCGCCTGAACCCGGCCACCGAACTCACCCTGTTCCGGCTGGCCCAGGAGGCCCTGAACAACGTGGACAAGCATGCCCGCGCCTCCACCGCCGCCATCCGCGTGGCCTTTGACGGCGCCCATGTGCGCCTCGCCATTACCGACGACGGCCAGGGCTTTACCCCCGATCAGGCCCAGCAGCGCGCCGAGGCCGGCCACCTGGGCCTGATTGGCCTGCGCGAGCGCGTGACCCTGACGGGCGGCACCCTGGAGGTCGAGAGCAGCCCCGGCACGGGGACGACGCTGGTGTTCACGCTGCCGGGGTAGGGGGAGGGGAGACAGCCGACAGCGTGCTTTTTCCATCTACACCACATCTGTTAACGGGGCCGCTTCGTGAGGCGGCTCATCCAGCAGCGCCTCATCCCTCAACGCTCCTGGTTGGCAAAGACTGCGCAAGCCGACAGGCTACAGACGGCAAGCTGGCAGTGGGCGCGATGGTGGCCAACTCAATGCCCTCGTAAAGCCACTCGTGCGACTTCCCTTGGGGTGTCTGGATAATCAGCCCGTTACCACAGAGCGTGCATCTGTGAAGCCCATTTCTTCCCCCTGGCGTGGCGCCGTCATGCCATGGTGGAGGCATGCGCTCAATCATGCTGATTTCTGTTCTCCTGAGCAGCACGTCAACAGCCGCTGTTCAGCAGCGACCGCCCACCAGCGCTGAACTGGCACAAGTCTTAGGCTCGGTTCAGACCTTCGAGGTCACACCTCCGAAGGGCGCGCGCAGCTTCTTCATGTCCATGGGTGGGGCACATTTGGACCTTGAGCAGCGCCGCGTCCTGCCTGTGACGGTGGCGTTGCTGCCCACGGGCTGTGCACCGGGCGAGCAGCGGCTGGCCATGGCTGCAGGCAGCGATAAGGTCAGCATGTGCGTCAAGCTGACCTCATCGTATGGGGTGATCACTGCCTTCCCTGCTGTGCCCAAAACGCTGCCGCTTAACCGCTGCATCCCCTTATATGCTGTGCAGCCGACCATCCCCGGCACAAACCCAGGCAGCTTGGTGTCGGACCCAAACGTCGCGCACTGGACAGTGGTGAGCGTGTACTTCAGTGATCAAGCGAAGACCGAGAACGTGAAGCGGCCGGACCCGATCAAAGCCCTTGATTTCCTCCGTTGAGCGCGCTGACTGATTCTCCCTGAGTGAGGACAACTGGGCAAAGCTGACGTGACCCCGGTTTGCCGGCCCACTCCGAATGGGACAAGATCGTCTCCAGGCAGGGGTCATGAAACACAAGCGGTGCAGCGAACACGAGAGCCTTGATGTCTTGGTCCAGGCCGATGCGTGTCCCGCAGTCAGTAACGTAACCAGGCGCTCTGGGGTCTCCAGGGCGACCGTCCATCGCTGGCAGGTGAATGACGCTGGGCTCATTCGGGTTGGACCGATCAATGGGTGAACGTCACCACGAGCCGGAGGATGGGCTTCAAAGAATGTGGCAACGTGCGCAGAGGTGAGTTGACTATGGCCCAAAGTCACGGCGCACACGATGAACACTAAAGTTTCGCGCCGACCCCCTGAGCCCCTTGGCCTCGGAACTCCCTCTATCCATGCAGCCGCAGGAACGCTTCCCGGCTCAGCCACGCCATCTTTGGCACGCCCTCGCTGGGGGCGCGGTGGGTGCCGTAGGCCCGGCGCAGCAGGCGAAAGCCCAGGCCGTACCAGCGGGCGCGGGCCGGGGGCAGGTCCAGCAGCTCAAAGCCCGACTGGGCCAACGGCGCGTGAAGCAGCGTTACCGCAAAAACAGCCTGGGCCGCCTGCAGTTCGGGCCGCTCCTGCAGGGCCTGGGCCACGTCTTTCAGGCTGCGGCGGTAGGCGCGGTAGGCCAGCAGGGCGCTGCGGGAGCTCAGGCCCACCAGCCGGGGCGAATGCACATGCAATTCGGCGGTGGGGGTGTGGCGGGGCAGCGGCAGAGGGGCCGGTGCGTGGTCCAGCGGCGCCACCCGCATCACGCCATCGGCGCGCGCCGTCAGGTCAATCACGCGGTGCTGGCGGGCAAAGCGGTCTTCCACCAGCCGGGCATACACGCGCGGCCACAGGTCGCCGGGCTGGGCGGGGCGCACCTCCGGCACGGCCCCCACCGGCACCGGCTGATACCCACCAGCCTGCAGCGCCGCCAGCGTGGCCGCCAAGTGCTCGGGGGCCACGCTCAGCAGGGCGCCCGGGGCCGGCTGGGCTGGGCCGGGGGGCAGGGCGCGTAGGTGCCGGGCCCCCAACTGCCGCAGGGCCCCCAGGGTGGCCGGGGTGGCCCAGGTGGTCACCGGGTGCGCCGCCGCCACCTCCAGAACACTGAGCCCGGCCGGGTCCCCGAGGCCGCCCACCTCGTGGCCCCTGGCGCGGGCAGCACGGACCTCGGCCGGTGCCTGCCGGGCCAGCGCCGGGGGCACCAGCAGGGTGGCCTGCACCCCAGCGTCCCGCAGCACCTGCTGGGTGCGGGCCAGTTCATCCAGGGTCTGAACAGGCACGGCCAGACCCACCCGCGGGTCCCCGGGGTGGCCGCCATGCCACGTGCCGCCCACCCCCGCATGCAGCGCGGCGCGGAGCCAGAGCGGGTGGGGCGTGGTCATGGCGCCACTGTAGAGCACCGCAGCAAAGAGGGGAAACCGCGTGCCACTGGGCAGGTGGCCCGCCCTGAGCCCTGAGCAGCAGCGCAGATGAGAAGCCCCCCCGGCGGGCGCACATTTCTGGCCCCACTCTCATCTCTGGCGTCGTATGCTCCTGTCTAGTGATGCTTCAGGAATCCTTAAACTTTCACGGTCGCCGTGCCCTGGAGCGCGCATGAAGCCGCTGCGGATCGGGCTGTTTACGGACACGTTCCTGCCGGATCAGAACGGCATCGTGACCAGCGTGGGGCTCCTGAGTGACGAGCTGCGCGCCCAGGGGCACCACGTGGATGTGGTGGCCCCCGACTTCCCCGAGCATGTGGACAGCCGCGCCGACGTGGTGCGGGTGGATTCGGTGCGCTACGTGTTCCTGCCCACCTACCGCCTCGCGTGGCCCACGCGCAAGGACTTCACCCAGAAGTATGACGTGGTGCACACCCACACGCCCCTGACCCTGGGCCTGGCGGGCGCCCGGCTGGCCCGCAAGTGGAACGTGCCGCATGTGGCGACCTACCACACGCACATTGAGGCCTACACCCACTACGTGCCTGGCGTCACGGCCCTGCAGCGCCACACCGGCGTGGTCACCAAGGCCATGAGCCTGCTCTACGGCCGCGCCGACGCCGTAATCACGCCCACGGCCGGCATGCTGGACGTGCTGCGCGCCATGCGGGTGCGCCGCCCCGTGGTGATTCCCACGTCCATTGACCCGCGCGTGCTGCGCGCCGCGCCGCCTATCGGGAACCCCTGGCCCGACGGCAAGCGCCGGCTGCTCAGCGTGGGCCGCCTGGCCCGTGAAAAGCGTTTTGACCACGTGCTGGACACGGTGGCGGCCCTGCCCGACGCGCACCTTGTGGTGCTGGGCGAGGGCCCTGAGCGCGCCCATCTGGAGGCCCACGCCGCCCGGCTGGGCATTGCCGACCGGGTGACCTTCCTGGGGGTGCGCCCCTGGACCGAGATCGGGGCGTACTACCGCCTTGCGGAACTGTTCCTGTTCGCCAGCGACACCGAAACGCAGGGGCTGGTGCTGCAGGAAGCCCAGCTGATGGGCGTGCCGGTGGTGGCGGTGGGGGCGCGCGGCACCCTCAGCGGTGTGGCGCACGAACGCAGCGGCTATCTGGTGCGCCCGGCCGATGTGAACGCCCTGATTTGGTACACCCGCCAGATTCTGGATGAGCCGGCACTGTGGGCGCGCCTCTCGGCGGGCGCGCGCACCTTCGGGGCCTCCACCACCCCAGCTGGGGTGGCGTCGCAGGTGCTGGACGTGTACCGGCAGGTGCTGGGCCGCCCACTGGAAATTCCCTTTCCCGAGGGGGCTAGCGGTCATCCCCGAAATAGCCTCGTGTATGACCGCTGATGTTGCGCAGGTGCTGCCACACAAACGGCACCACGCCCCGGTCCAGGCGGCGCGGGCTGGTTTCCACCAGCGCGCCGCGCACGTAGGCCACCTCGCCCAGGCGCGCCAGCGCCTGCCCCAGAATGACGTCCTCGTAGGCTTCCACATCCGGATAGCCGCCGGCCAGCAGGGCGGCTTCGCGCGAGTAGGCCATGTTGGCCCCGGCCAGATTGGGCCGGCCCAGCAGCCGCGCGCCGTGCAGGAAGGTGCTGTAAGCCGCCTGCGAAAGGCCCGACCAGTGCGGCGCCACGCCCGAAAAGCGCATGGGGCCGTACAGGGCCACATGGCCCGGTGCCGCGGCGTTCAGGCGCTCCAGCCACTCTGGGGCGGGCAGCGAATCGGCGTCGGTGGTGGCCACCCACTCGGTCTGGGCGGCTTCCAGGCCGCGCTGCCGGGCGCGGGCCACGCCCTTTTCGCTGCATTGCAGCACCTGCGCGCCCCAGGCGCGGGCCAGGGCCACGGTGTCGTCACGGCTGCCGTTGTCCACCACCAGCACGGCCTGCGGCGCCTGCGTTTGACGGTCCAGGGCCCGCAGGGTCTGGGGCAGGTAGTTCGCCTCGTTGCGGGCCGGAATCACGACGGTAAACGCGGGCACGGCCACAACCTAGCAGACCGCCTGCCAGGAGCGCGGCCATGACGCCGGTGCGCCCCCGCGCCCCGCGTGACCGCCTGCCCCTGCGCGCCGAGGGCCTGGGACCAGTGGGGGTGGCGGCGGCCTCGCTGGCCTGCGCCGAGTTCGTGCGCAGCGGTCTGTACGGCGCTTACCTGACCCAGGTCATTGACAGTCAGTTTGGCCTGCCCGTGACCGCCGCCGCAGGCGCCTGGACCGCCCATTTCCTCACCGACACCCTGATGCGCGGCCCGGCGGGCGCCCTGCTGGGCCGGTTCGGGCTGCGGCCCGTGGCCCTGGCGGGCGCAGGGCTCAGCGTGCTGGCGCTGGCGCTGATGCTGCTGGCGCCGCCCAGCGTGTGGGCGCTGCTGCTGACCTCGGCGCTGCACGGTGCGGGCTTTTCCGCCATGTGGCCGGTGGCCATGAACCTCACCGCCGACGCGGCCCGTGACGGGTACCAGGGCCGGGCGCTGGCGCTGGTGGGCAACGGCATCATGCCCCTGTCGGGCCTGGGGTTCCTGGTGTTCGGCGCACTGGCTGGGCGGGGCGACGCCTTTGCGCTCTGGCTGGGCCTGGGGCTGCTGCTGCTCTCGGCGGCGCTGGCATTGCTGCTGCCGCTGGGCCGAGTGCTGCCCGCCAGTGACGCCGCAGCCGACCCCAAGGCCCGCTCGGTGATGTCGGCCCTGCTCCCGCTGCTGCCCGCCGCTTTCATGCAGACCCTCAGCATGACCCTGCTGGGGCCGTGGCTGTTCCGGATGGCCGAGGACGGCCTGGGCCTCACGTACTGGGGGGTGGTGGCCCTGCTGGGCCTGGGCGGGGCGGTGGCCTACGGCACCATGCCGCTCACCGGCCGCTTCGCCGACCAGGGGCAGGCCCGCGCCGGGGTGATGATCGGGTACGGCCTGGTCAGCCTCGCCTTTGCGGGCTTTGCCCTGACGCCCGCCCCGTGGCTGCTGTACGTGCTGGCGGTGGTGGCTGGACTGGGCTACGCCTTCCTGTCGCCCGCCTGGGCCGCGCTGGTGGCGCGCGTGCTGCCGGTGGCCCAGCGCCCCGCCGCCTGGGGCGTGCTGATGACCGTGGAGAACGCGGGCACCGCCCTGGGACCGCTGCTGGGAGGCCTCGCCCTGGCCAAGGCGGGGGTGCCGGGCCCCTTTGTGCTGGGCGCCGTGCTGGCTGGCCTGACCTCGGCCGGGTACGTGGTGTTTCGCCGGGTGTTTCAGGAGGCGCGTGGCTAGGCGCTGGCTGCCGCTCCTGCTGGTGCCGCTGCTGGGCGAACTGTGGGGCCGCGCGGCGGGCTGGGGCGCCCTGGGGGCCGGCGACCCGGGCCAGCCCCGCGTGGCCCTGACCTTCGATGACGGCCCCAGCCCGCGCACCCCGGAATTGCTGGCGGTGCTGGCGCGGCATGGGGTACGCGCCACCTTCTTCGTCACTGCCTCGGCGTGCGCGGCCTTTCCGGCGGGGCTGGCAGCCCTGGAAGCGGCCGGGCACCGTCTGGAAGCCCACGGCCGCTGGCACCGCCACGCCCTGCTGCTGCCCCCCTGGCAGGAGTGGGCCCAGGTGTGCTGGCATCCCCGCCCGGGGCAGCCGGGGCCGCTGCTGTACCGCCCCCCCTACGGCGGCCACAGTCCCTGGACCCGGCTGCTGGTCCGCGCCGCCCGGCGGCAGGTGGCCCTGTGGGACGTGGAGGGCCGCGACTGGACCGCCGCCGACGCCAGTACCCTGGCCCGGCAGACCCTGGCCCGCGTGAAGCCCGGCAGCGTGATCCTGCTGCACGACGGCCCAGCGGTCACGCCAGCCCTGCTGGACAGATTGCTCGCCGGCCTGCACGAACGCGGTCTGAGTGCCGTTCCGCTGCACGAATTGCCCCCCCAGCGCATCGGCTGGCGGGCCGGCTGGCAACGCTTGAGGGCCAGCTACGGCGGCTAAGGGCAACGCTCGCGGGCACAGGAAGAGGCCGTCCTCATTCATTGGGGACGGCCTCCGAAAAAGTTTTCTTTACCCGGACTTGCTCACGCGGGTGCGGCCGGCCAGCGCGCGGCCCAGGGTCACCTCGTCGGCGTATTCCAGCGCGCCGCCCACCGGCAGGCCATAGGCGATGCGGCTGACGACCGCGCCCAGGGGTTCCAGCAGCCGCTGCAGGTACAGGGCGGTGGCGTCGCCTTCCACGGTGGTGCCGGTCGCCAGGATGACCTCGTGGCCTTCCTGCACGCGCGGCAGCAGAGGCTTGATTTGCAGGCGGTCCGGGCCCACACCGTTCATGGGGCTCAGGACCCCGTGCAGCACATGGTAGAGGCCCCGGTATTCGCCGCTGCGCTCAATGGCGATGACATCGCCGGGTTCTTCCACCACGCAGATGGTGCTCTGGTCGCGCGTGGGGTCGCTGCACACATCGCACTTGTCCGCGTCGGTGATGTTGAAACAGATGGGGCAGGTGTGCAGGTCGCGCTTGGCCTCCAGCAGCGCCCGCGACAGCCGCTCAATGTCCTCGCGGGGTTGCTCGAACAGGTAAAAGGCCAGCCGCTGCGCGCTCTTGGGCCCAATGCCCGGCAGCCGCGAGAGTTCGCGGATCAGGGCCACCAGCGAGGGGGGATATTTCATGGCTGCGCCGCCTGGGGCAAAGGAGAGATGGCCGATGGCTCATGGCCCATGGCCCATGGCCCCACGCCCAGCGTGCATGGCTTCACCCGCTGCGGGGTGAACGCGGAAAACGCGCGCATCAGAAGCCGGGGATGCCCAGGCCGCGCGTGGCGTCTTGCTGCAGGGCGTCGGCCTTGGCGCTGGCGTCCTGCAGGGCCACCAGAAGCAGGTCTTCCAGGGCCTCCACGTCGTCCGCGTCCACCGCTTCGGGCTTGATCTTCAGGGCCGTCACCTTGCCGTGGCCGTTCATGGTCACCGTTACCAGGCCGCTGGCGGTGCCTTCCACAGATTTGGCGGCGAGGTCGTCCTGAATCTTGGCGGCAGCGGCCTGGGCCTGCTGCATCTGTTTCATCAGCTTCTTCATGTCCATGCCTTGCAGTTTACCGGGCCTGGGCCGGGCAGAAGGTGCCAGCGGGTATGGAACAGGGAAGAGGGCAGCGGCGGACTGAAGATTTAGCGGGTTGGCCCTGCCGCCTCTCGTAGGGCTTCCAGTCGCTGTAGAAGTCGGGGTCGATTGGCCCTGAAGGTTTGCTGGTCGGTTTGCCACCGCTCAAGAAGGGTGCCCGTCAGTGCGTCGGTCACAGGCTCGGGGTGCCTGTACCACTGCTGCACTCGGGTCAGGACGCGGGTGGTGCGGTTGGCCGGGGTAAACGTGCAGTACACCACGTTCAGCCCCAGCGTTTCCAGGGCCCAGTGCTGGAGCAGCAAAGACCCTTCCATCGCCTGTTCCGGCGCACCGATGCAGATATAGCGGCCCAGTTCCGCTTCCTGCGCTGTGACGTTATAGAGGCCAATCACGCCCCTCATCTCGCCCGTGCCGCGCAGGCAAATCGCAAAGTAATAATCGTCTGGCCTCTCTCTTTGCTGGCGAATCCAGAGTTGCTGAGAGGACAGGTCAGGGCTGGTAGCGTGCAGGTGGGCGCCAATGCGTGGGTCAAGTCGCTGCTTCAAGATGAAGGACGCATCGCCTTCTTCGACAGGGCGCAGGACCGTGCGCTGACCGGTGAGCAGGGGCGATGGAGCGGCAATGGCCATGCTGCAGGGTAGAGGTGTGGCACAGCCGATGGGCTGGCGGGCGTTCAAAGATTCTTGGGGTGGGCGCTGTGCCACGCGGGGACCCGGTGAGAGGGTGCCGTTCTGCCCCCATAGCCCCTCATGCTATTTTTTCTGTGATGCGCGTACTTCATACCGCTGATTTCCATGCGGGCCGTTCGCTGCGCGGCTTTGACCGCACCCCGGAAGTGCACGAGGCCCTCACGGAAATCGCCGCGTTGGCCCGCACCGAGCGCGCCGACGCCGTGCTGGTGGCGGGCGACCTGTTCGACACCGCCAATCCATCCGCCGACGCCGAGCACGCGGTGTTCGACTTCTTTCTGCGCCTGCGCGACGCGGGGATTCCCAGCGTGGTCATTGCTGGCAACCACGACAGCGCCGCGAGGTTGCAGTCGGTCACCGGACTGCTGGGCTGGGTGGGTGTGCAGGTGGTGGCGCAGCCCAGCACCAACGCCGCCGAGATGGTGCGCACCGTGCAGACCAGGGCGGGCGAGACGCTGGTGGTGGGCGCCCTGCCCCACCTGTCAGAGCGGCGGCTGGTCAAGGCCGCCGACCTGATGGGCGGCGACACCGGCATGTGGCGCCAGAAGTACCGCGAGGGGATGGGCTTCTTTCTGCGCCGTCTGGGCGAGGGCTTTCGGCCGGGGGCCGTGAACATGCTGATGGCCCACGCCACCATGGACGGCGCGGTGCCCAGCGGCTCAGAGCGCACCCTGCAGTTTGACCTGACCAACGCCTACACGCTCTCGGGGCTGCAACTGCCGCCCGGCGCGCAGTACGTGGCGCTGGGGCACGTGCACAAGCCGCAGCAGGTCAGCGATTCGCCCATGGCCGCCTACCCCGGTAGCGTAATTCAGCTGGATTTTGGCGAGGGCGGCGAGAAAAAGGGCGTGAACCTCGTGGAGGTTGAGCCGGGGCGACCGGCCCGCCTGCACACCATTCCCCTGGCCAGTGGCCGCGAACTGCGCACCGTCCGGGTGGACCTGGAGCAGGTGGAGGCCCGGCTGGCGCGCGAACAGGGCTTTCCCGGCCTGCTGAAGGTGGTGGTGCGCGCGCCCGCCGGCACCGCCCTGCCGGGCCTGAAGGACCGCGTGCTGCGGCTGGCCCCCACGGCCCTGGCGGTGGAACTTGACGCCCAGCAGGAAGACCTTGCCACCCCGGACCTGAAGCGCGAGGGCCTGAGCCTGCTGGACCTCTACGAGCGCTACCACCGCGAGCGCCGGGGTGAACTGCCGGGCGACCTGCGCGCCGCGTTTCAGCAGGCCGATGAATGGGCGCGGCAGGAGGAAGGATGTTGATGGGTGAAGGTCAACGGTTGATGGTAAAGAGCCGGAATAGAAAGGGGCAGCGCGCTGCTTTTTCCATCACCCATCACCCATCACCCATTCGCCGCCCGGAGGGCCACCCATGCGGCCACTAAAACTCGAACTGCAGGGCTTCACGGCCTTCCGGCAGTTCACGGCGCTGGACTTTGGCGACCTGGAACTGTTCGCGCTGGTGGGGCCCACGGGCAGCGGCAAGAGCAGCCTGCTGGACGCCATGACCTTTGCGCTGTACGGCCAGACAGCGCGGCTGGGGGCCTCGGGGCTGGACGCGCTGATTGCGCAGGGCGAGCGCGGGCTGTCGGTCAGCCTGACCTTCGAGGTGGGGGGGCAGACCTACCGCGCCTCGCGCACCAAGGGGCGCAAGCAGGCCGAAAACGAGGTCCGCTTTGAGCGCCTGGACGAGGACGGCCGCTGGGCCAACCTCTCGGACGGCGGCGCCAAGGGCATCAGCGAGCGCATTCGCCGGGTGGTGGGGCTGGATTTCAAAACCTTCGTGCGCAGCGTGATGCTGCCGCAGGGCGAGTTCTCACGCGTGCTGCACGGCACCGGCAAGGAGCGCCAGACCCTGCTGGGCGAACTGACCGGGCTGGACCATGTGGCGGCCATGCAGCGCGTGGCCTCGGACCGGGCCAAGGAACTGAAGCACGAGGCCCAGAGTCTGAACGCCGTGCTGGCCGGCGAATACGAGGGCGTCACCCCCGAGGCCGCCGCCGCCCTGCGCGCCGAGCGCGAGGACGTGCAGTCCAGCGCCGAGCGCCTGACCGACGAGCGCGAGCGCCTTCAGGTGGCCCAGACCCGCCTGCGCGAGCAGGAACGCGTGTGGAAGGCGCGGGAAGAGGCGGCCCGGCGCCTCACGGCCCTAGAAGCGCGCGCCGCCACCGTGCAGGCCGGGGCCGGGCGCGCCGAGCAGGCCCGCCGGGTGGCCGGGGTGCTGCCGCTGCTGGACGCCGCCGAGCGCGCCCGGATTGCCGCCGAGCGCGAGGGCCGCGAAAGCCAGCTGGCCGAACAGGCGCTGCACCGGGCGCAGCAGACCGAGCAGGCGGCCCAGCAGGCCCTGGCCGCCGCCCAGGCCCAGGAGGCGCGCATTCCCGAACTGGAGGCCCGCGCCGACACCCTGCGCGAGGCCGAGGGCGACGCCGCCCGCCTGCGCCGCGCCGGGGGCACCCCCCAGACCACCCACCCCCAACCGCTGCCCTGGGACGAGGACGCCTTCCTGACCGCCCGCGAGGGCGCCCAGCGGGCCGACAAGAACCGCCAGGAGCGCGTGCAGATTGAAGCCCAGCGCGCCGCGTGGCAGGCCGATCAGGAACGCCAGCGCACCGAGCAGGCCCAGATGGGGCAGCTGGAGGCCGAGCAGGGCCGGGTGGAGCGCGAGGGCAAGGCCGCCAAGGCCGACCTGGACCGCGCCGAGGCCGCGCTGAAGGAGACGCAGGTGGCCGCCGGGGTCGCCGCCTACCGCGCCCACCTGCACCTGGGCGAGCCCTGCCCGCTGTGCGAGCAGCCGGTCCGGGTGCTGCCTGCGGGCGAGGTGCCGGATCTGGGCGCCCTGGAACGGGAGGTGGCGGCCCGCCGGGCGGCCCTGGAAGGGCGGCGGCTGCGCTACAAGGAAATTGGGCTGGAACTGGGGGCCCTGCGCCGCGCCACCGAAGCCCGCGCCGCCACCCTGCGCGACTGGGAAGAGCAGCTTGCCGCCCGCGAAACCGATCTGCGCGCCGCCGAGGCCCTGGTGAGCGGCGATCCCCAGACCCAGGCCGGGCGCCTGCTGGCCGGCCTGGCCGCCCGGGTGCGCGCGGCGGGCCCCGACCCAGCCCGCGCCCGGCAGCAGACGCTGCAGGACATCGCCAGCATTCGCACGGCGCTGCAGCGCGCCCAGGCCGACCTGGGCCGGGCCCAGGCCGAAGCCAGCGCCGCTGCCGCCACCCTGCGCGGCCTGCAGGCCGGGGCCCAGCGCCGCGCCCAGGAGGCCGAGGACGCCCGCGCCGCCCTGCAAGGCGCCCTGACCAGCCTGGGCCTGGACGCCGCCCAGGCCCGCGCCGCCGCCCTGCCCGAAGCCGAGGTGGCGGCCCTGGAAGACGCCGCGCGCACCCACGCCGCGCAACTGGCGCAGGGGCGCGTGGCCCTGGCCGACCTGGACCGCCAGCTGGGCGCCGCCCCGTTTGATCCGGCCGAGCTGGCCCAGGTGGCACGCGACCTGATTGCCACTGACGCCGCCCTGAGTGCGGCCCGCGAGCGCGCCGGGCAGCTGGCCGAACAGGAACGTGCCCTGCGCGAGCGCCTGGAGCGCAAGGCCGAGATTGAGGCCCGTGCCCAGCAGGCCTCACACACTTTCGATACCTGGCAAACGCTGACCAATAGCCTGAAAGCCAACGAGTTCCAGCAGTTCCTGCTGGCCGAGGTTGAGGCGCAACTGCTCACCCGCGCGGGGCTGCTGCTGCACGAGATCAGCGACGGCCGCTACCGCCTCGCCCTGCAAGACGGCGACTACGTGGTGCAGGACCTGTGGAACGCGGGCGAGGTGCGCGGCGTTAAAACCCTGTCGGGCGGCGAAACCTTCCTGGCGTCCCTGTCGCTGGCGATTGCCCTCAGCGACTACCTGGCGGGGAACAAGGTGCTGGGCGCGCTCTTTCTGGACGAGGGCTTCGGCACCCTGGACCCCCAGGCCCTGGAAGCGGTGGCCGGCGCCCTGGACAACCTGCGCACCCAGGGCCGCATGGTGGGCGTGGTCACCCACGTCGAGAGCCTCTCCGAGCGCCTGCCCAGCCGCCTGCTGGTCACCAAGAGCGTGGCTGGCAGCAGCGTGCAGAGGCTGGAGGGGTTGTAGGAAGTGGGGAGTGGGAAGTGGGTACGGCACCTGCGCAGACTGGGAAGGGCGTCAAGTGCTTGTTCCACTCTCTCCTTCCCACGCACCACTCCCCGTTTTTACGCCGCGCCTTCTTCCCGGTCCACCTTGGCAAAGATCATGCGGCCCACGTTGGTCTGCACATTGTTCACCACCAGCACGCGGGCGGGTTTGCCGCGCAGTTTCAGGCCGTCTTCCACCACCACCATCGTGCCGTCTTCCAGGTAACCCACGCCCTGGCCCTGCTGCTGGCCGCCCTTGGTCACAGTGATGGTCAGGTGGTCGCCCGCCTGAATCTGGGGGCGCAGCGCCACCGCCGCTTCGTGGATGCTCAGGACCTCCACCCCGTGCAGGCGGGCAATCTTGCCCAGATTGCTGTCGTTGGTCACGATCCGCGCGCCGGTTTCACGGGCGAAGCGAATCAGCTTGTCGTCGGTGGTGGGCAGGGCGGTGTCCCAGTCGGCCACCTGGATGGGGCGCAGGCCACGCAGCTCTTCCAGCACGGTCAGGCCGCGTTTGCCCCGGGTGCGTTTCTGGGGGTCCTGGTGGTCGGCCAGGGTCTGGATCTCGCGCAGAATGAACGAGGGCACCAGCAGGTCGCCGTCCAGAAACCCCGCGCGAATCAGGTCCAGTATGCGGCCGTCAATAATCACGTTGCTGTCGAGCACCTTGGCCCCGGGTTTGCGGCGCACCTGCGGAAAGGCCAGCAGACCAAACGCCTCGGCGTTGCGCACCGCAAAGGACACGAAAAACACCGCCAGCACGGCCGTCACCGCCACGTTCAGCACCCAGGTATAAAAGGGAAGACTGCGCAGCAGACTGCTGAGCAGCACGCTGAGCAGCAGCGCCACGATTAGGCCAAAGGTCGCCGCCGCCACCGTGCGGGGCGACAGGGCGGCGTACCAGCGCAAGAAACGCTGTGACACGCGGCCCAGCAGCGCCTCGGCGCGGGGGGCCAGCAGCAGGGCACTCAGGGTGCCGGCCAGCATCAGGCTCAGGGTGTTGACGGTGCCCAGCCCGCCGGTCTGGTCCGTTGCCAGCGCGCGGCCAGCCAAGTAGCCCAGGCCCAGCCCCAGCAGCATGACAAAAAGTCGAACAGCAAGCACGCCCAGCAGTGTACCTGCTTGGTGCTTAGGGCGCGCCCTGCCAGACATGAGCGAACCTTCAGCAGAATCAAGCGCTGCCGAAGAACTGTCGTTCAGCAGCGCTGATGGGCGGGGGGGGCAAGCCCCTCTTCAGGCTTCAGGACGACCGCTCGGTGCGGTAGGCCCAGCGCACCAGCCGGCTGGGTTCCTGCTCAATAAACCACGCCAGGGCGGCGCTGAGGGCCCCCACGCTGGCGGCCAGCACGAACAGGCTGGTGGCCCCCTCGTTCAGCAGCCCGTACGCGGCCACGCCGCTGGCCAGCGTCAGCAGCACCAGGGGCAACGCCGCGCCGCGCCAGTACAGCGGGCGGTCACGGTAATGCAGCCGCGCCGCACCGGAGCGCAGCGTGAAGAAGGCATAGAGGGCACAAAAGCAGGCGCCAGCCAGGAGCAACCATTCCACGTCCGTCATTCGAATGCGAATTGTAATTCAGTGCGGGCGGGACGTGCGCCCGGTTTTCCGTTAAAGCGGGACACACCCCGTTCAAAGAAAGCCCCGGCTTCCTTAAGGAAAGCCGGGTGTCTGGTAGAACCGAGGGGATTTGAACCCCTGACCCCTACCGTGTCAAGGTAGTGCTCTACCCCTGAGCTACGGTTCTGTGCAGTTTGGTCTGCGGGGTAAACTTGGAGGCGCTGACCGGACTCGAACCGGTGGTGGAGGTTTTGCAGACCTCTGCCTTACCACTTGGCTACAGCGCCGTCACTGGCTGTTGCTGTCCCTTGCGGGAGGGCTGGCAGGTCTTTCCTCTTCCAGCGGAAGGAATGTTAGCACGCGGCCCGGGGGCTGTAAACCGGCCGGCGCGGGCGCTCCGTTCTCGGGAGAGCCGGGGCAAGACCTTGCCCGTCCGCTCTGGGAACGTCACGCGGTCCTGACGCGCGGTGTACTACGCTACCCCTATGCACAACAAATGGGTGGGAGCGGCGCTGGCCGGGCTGCTGGTGTCGTGTGGCGCGGGGCAGGCCCCGGCAAATGGGTTTATCACCGGGAAAACGCTGAATATCGCCCACCAGGGCGGCGAGGACCTGTGGCCCAGCAACACCATGCTGGCCTACCGCAATGCGGCGGCGCTGGGGGTCGACCTGCTGGAAATGGACATGCACGCCACGCGCGACGGCACGCTGGTCCTCTCGCACGACGACACGCTGGACCGCCTGACCGACCGCGAAGGGCGCATTGCCGACCTGACGCTGGCCGAGGTGCTGGCCGCCGACGCCGGGTACGCCCTGTCCACCGACGGCGGCCAGACCTTTCCCTTCCGGGGCCAGGGGGTGCGGGCCGCGCAGCTGAACGAGGTGCTGGCGGCCTTTCCAGGCCTGCCCCTGATCATTGAACTCAAGCAGGCGCGGCCCAGCATCGCTGCGCCGTTCTGCAAGGCGCTGCGCGACGCGGGCGCCACCGGGCGCGTGATCGCGGCCAGCTTCAGCGACGAGGCCCTGAACGAGTTCCGCCGCGAGTGCCCGGAAGTCATGACCTCCATGACCGAGCGCGAACTGCGGCCCCTGGTGCTGCTGAGCAAGGTGGGGCTGGCCGCCCTGGCCCCCGCCCCGGGGCGGGTGGCGCAGGTGCCGGTGCGCGCTGGCGGCATTGAAGTGGTGACCCCCGGCTTCGTGCGCGCCATGCACGCGCGGGGCGTGGCCGTGCAGGTCTGGACGATCAACGACCCGGCCGAGATGCGCCGCCTGCGCGACATGGGCGTGGACGGCATCATCACCGACCGGCCGGACCTGCTGAAACGGGTGCTGGCCGAACCAGCCCCGGGCGGACGCTAGGCGCTGCTCTACACTGGGCGGGTGAAGCGTTCTTCTCTGTCATCCGCGCTGCGCCGCGCCGCCCTGATTCTGAGTCTGGGGGGCGCCGCGCAGGCCCAGCTGTTTGCCACGCCGCAGGACACGGCGGCCCAGGCGGTTCTCAAAGGCTTTACCCCGGACGGCACCGCGCTGCGCCGGGGGGCCATCACGGTCACCCTGGACGTGGCGGGCGGATACGTGGTGGGGGTCCTGACCGAAACCGACAACCTGAACGATCTGGCGCGCGGCATCGCGGCCGGCTGGGGCATGAAGGAAGCCGACATCCCCCGGCTGGCCCAGAGCCTGGGACAACCGCAGCTGCAGGCGCAGCTGGCCCAGGGCCTGCAGGATTTCAGCGACGACAACGCCACGGACTTTTTCGTGATCAAGGCCACAGGCACCGGCGCCCAGACCCGCTACCGCGCCTACACCGCCATTCAGATCTGGCCTGACAGCGCCTTTCCCGTCACCAGGAACGTGGCGGGGAGCGCAGCGGCGCCCAATACCCTGCGCATCTTCAGCGATTTCCAGTGTCCCTACTGCAAGCAGCTGTGGGACACCGCCCTGCCCGAGTGGGAGCGGCAGCCGAACGTGTACCGCACCGCCCACTACCAGTTTCCGCTGGACTTCCATAAAAACGCCTTCAGCGCCGCCGAGGCCAGCGAGTGTGCCGGCGCCCAGGGCAAGTTCTGGCCCTACGCCGACGTGCTGTTCGACCAGTTCAGCAGCTGGACCCGCCTGGACCCCAAGGACGTGTCGGGCCGCTTCAGCACGTACGCCAAGACGGCTGGCCTGGACACGGCCGCGTTCAAGACCTGCCTGGGCCAGCGCACCTTCAAGGCCAGCGTGGAGGCGCAGTACAAGGCCGGGGTGGCTCTGGGCGTGCGCGGCACCCCCACGGTGTTCCTGAACGGCATCAAGCTTATGGATTACCGCAGCGCCGAGGAGCAGGCGGTGGTGCAGGCCATCACCTCGGCCACGCCGTCGGCCGCCAGCATCATTGACGCGCGGGTCAAGAGCCTGCGCTGAGCGTGGGGAGAGGCAGGTCGGCACCGGCCTGCTTCTTTTTTGTGTCACTCTATAGTCATGCAAGGTAGAGAAAGGGACGGCAATCTGCTGCGCGGCAGCCTGGAATTCCTGCTGCTGGCCAGCCTGGAAGGCGGAGCACTGTATGGCCTGCGCATCATTCAGGACGTGCAGAACAGGACGGGCGGCCACTTCAGCTTCAAGGAGGGCACGCTGTATCCGGCCCTGCACCGCCTGGAAAAGCGCGGCCTGATCCGCGCCGAGGTGCAGCCCAGCGACGTGGGCGGCCCGCCCCGCAAGTACTACCACCTGACCGACAGCGGCGTGCGTGAATTGCACCGCCAGCGTGACGCCCAGCGCGCCCACGCCGCCGCCCTGCGCCCCTTCCTGGAGTTCGCATGACTCCTGAAGAACGCTTTGTGCGCGCCGCCACGCGGGGCCTGCGGGGCCAGGCCCGCCGCGACGCGCAGGCCGAGTTGCGCTCGCACATCCACGAGCGGGCCGCGCAACTGCAACTGATCCTGGGCGCCACCGCCGAGGCCGACGCCCGCGCCCAGGCAATGCGTGAACTGGGCGCGCCAGCCCACATCGCCCGGGGCCTGCGCCGCACCCACTGGCGCTGGTCGGCGGGCATGGGGGTGCTGGCCGCCTCGGTGCTGCTGACCAGCTGGGTGGCGAATGCCTACAGCCGGGGGCAGGAGGACGTGACGCGGTTGGTCAACAGAGTGCTGTTTCCATCAGCCCAATGGGTTGATCCCTGTCAGGGACGGTCCGCGTGCCTGGCCATTTACAGCGATGGTCCGCTGACTGCCCAGGAGATTAAGAGTTATGGGATTATGCCGTTTTCGGAGGCACGCGGCTTTCTGAAAGGTCTGGGCGTGCAGACACATGGTCTCTTTCAGAAGACCTTGGTGATGCCCGGCGAGGCCGCGCTGAGTGCCAAGCCATTTACTGTAGAGGTGGGCCGATTAGGACACGCTGGCGTGAAACGCGGTTATCTGAACGTCGCTGAGGCCCTGGCCGAGGGGGCGAGGCAGGGTTGGCCGCTGCAGGTAGACGGCGTCACCTTGGGGGTGCGAGTGGCTGGGCGGCCCATCGCCCCAGACACGCAGTTGGGCCTGCGCACCATTGAGGCTTACCTGGAAAACGAACTGGATCAGAAATTGACCCCGGCGGTTCGGGCTGCGGCCCAGGTGCAGGAGTCGCTCGGTGAGCCCGCTTTTAAATCGAAGGCCTGGGCTTTCGAGGCAAGAGCCTTAGCGGCGGCAACGCTCGGGTCCATCTTGTACAACCGGGTGAATCTGGCGGTGTCGCGCCCTGGTCAGCTCTATGCCCTGGTCACGTTCAGCCCGCGGCGTGTGTTTCCAAATCAGGTCTTGTTGCCTGCGCTGAATGCATGGGTGGTGTCTTCGCAAGGTGGCCGTCTCTCTTTTCCAGTGGTGGCACAGGGTGAAGAACGGCCTCAACTCAACTTCGTGGCGTCCCAGTCACAGTTTCTGGATGAACTTCGGGCGGGGCGTGAGGCGGCCATGCTGCTGGCCGTCCCCAACGACCTGACGCCCATGGGCCAACTGCATGTCGTGCCGCTGCCCCCGGGACCCGTGACGGCAGGGTGTAGCGCCTGCCCAGAGGCGCGCACGGTGCAGGTGCCGTAAAGAAGGGGGCTCAGCAGACAAACGCCAGGGACTCTCCACAGTCCCTGGCGCTTCAGTGTTGTTGCTCCGGTTTACGCCCGCGTTCTGTACCGCTCCAGCAGTTCGGCCTTCAGGTCGTCAAAGGCCACGCCCTTGCGCTCCTTGTGGCCTTCGGGCGTGCGCTCGCGCACACTCACCTCGCGGGCCTCGGCTTCCTTGTCGCCCACAATCAGCATGACCGGGATCTTGCTCAGCTCGGCCGTGCGCACCTTGGCCTGCATGCGGTTAGAGCTGTCGTCCACCTCGGCGCGCAGACCGGCGGCGTGCAGTTCGGCGCGCAGGGCTTCGGCATAGTCGTTGTGACGGTCGGCAATGGGGATGATCATCACCTGCCGGGGCGCCAGCCACAGCGGGAAGTCCCCGGCGTAGTGCTCGATCAGGATGCCCACAAAGCGCTCCAGGCTGCCGAAGGGCGCGCGGTGAATCACGATGGGGCGGTGGTCCTGACCGTCCTCGCCCACGTAGCTCAGGTCAAAGCGCTCGGGCAGGTTGGGGTCCACCTGAATGGTGCCCAGCTGCCACTCGCGGCCCAGCACGTCCTTGACCACGAAATCCAGCTTGGGGCCGTAAAAGGCGGCGTCGCCCGGCTCTATGGAGTAGGGCAACCCCACCTCTTCCACGGCGGCGATGATCTGCCCCTCGGCCATCTCCCAGTAGCTGTCCTCGCCCACGTACTTCTCGCTCCCCGGGTCGCGGGTGCCCACGCGGAAGCGCACGTCGTTCATACCAAACGTCTTCAGCACCAGCACCGTCAGGTCCAGCACGTTCAGGAATTCGCTTTTCAGCTGATCCGGGCGGCAGAAGATGTGGGCGTCATCCTGCGTGAAGCCGCGCACGCGGGTCAGCCCGTTCAGTTCGCCGGACTGCTCGTAGCGGTACACCGTGCCGAACTCCGCCAGACGCACCGGCAGATCGCGGTAGCTGCGGGGCTTGCTGGCGTAAATCCGCATGTGGTGCGGGCAGTTCATCGGCTTGAGCATGTACTCCTCGTCATCCACCGTGATGGGCGAGAAGTTGGAGTCACTGTAGTTCTGGTAGTGCCCGCTGGTCTTGTACAGGTCCAGGTTGCCGATGTTCGGCGTGATCACGCCCTGGTAGCCGCGCTGGAACTGCTGCTGCTTCAGAAAGGCCGCCAGTTCCTCGCGCAGCACTGTGCCGTTGGGCAGCCACAGCGGCAGGCCCCGGCCCACCAGCGGGTCAATGGTGAAGAGTTCCAGCTCCTTGCCCAGCTTGCGGTGGTCGCGCCTCTTGGCTTCTTCCAGGGCGTGCAGGTACTCGTCGAGTTCCTTCTGCGTGGCAAAGGCCACCCCGTACACCCGCTGCAGGATGGGGTTTTTCTCGTTGCCGCGCCAGTAGGCGCCGCTGGTGCTCATCAGCTTGAAGCTGCCCGGCAGCTTGCCCGTGTTGGGGAAATGCGGGCCCCGGCACAGGTCCACGTAGTCGCCCTGCTGGTAGAGCGTGATGGCCTCATCGTCGGGCAGATCGCGGATGAGTTCCTGCTTGTAGGGATCGTGGGGAAACTGCGCCAGGGCCTCGGCCTTGCTCACCTCGCGGCGGCTGAAGGGCAGGCCCCGGGCGATGATCTCGCGCATCAGGCGCTCGATTTCGGGCAGGTCTTCTTCTCTCAGCGGCTCGGGCAGGTCGAAATCCTGATACCAGCCGTTCTCGATGCTGGGGCCCACGCCGCGCTTGACCGCCTCGGCGCTGTGGCCCCTGGCGCGGTAGAACTCGCCCACCGCCTGGCTCATGACGTGCCCCAGCGAGTGGCGGAACACGGGGGCGGCGTCGGCCGGGTTTTTCTTGGTGATCAGCGTGATGCGCGCGCCGTCGGGCAGCGGGCTCATCAGGTCCACGAGGTCGCCGTTGGCGGTGGCGGCCAGGGCGTCACCTGCGAGGCGGGGGCCAATGGCCTGGGCGGCGTCCAGGGCCGTGGCGCCCTGGGGCAGATCAAGTTGTTTTCCGTCGGGCAGCGTTACGTGCATGTTCAACCTCGTTTGACAATAAAAAAGCCCGGTCTGGCCGCGTGTCCAGCAAAGACGCCTGAAAACCGCTGTGGGGTTCTCAGGCGCGCAGAGTTCGCGTGATCAGACCGGGCTGTGCAGACATCGGCTGCCGCCACACGCCGCCCATCACCAGACCGGAGTGATGGCAGGGGGGCTTCATGGGGGCAGGATAGCGGCCCAGGTGGGGCAGCGGCAAGGGCGGGCGCCGGGTCTAGGATGGGCCCATGTCTCCGGTGCCTGTGGCGGTGCAGACCGAAACCGTCCCCCGCTGGTGGCCCTGGGTGCGGCTGGCCCTGGTGCTGCCGCTGCTGTTCCTCCCTGCACTGACCGTGGGTCCAGTGCTGCTGGGCCTGCCGGTCTACCGCGTGCAAGGCGGCCAGATCACGGCCAGGTCGCTGGGGGCCCACACGGTGATTCCAGCCGGAACGCCCGTGGAGCGCCGTCCCGTTGGGCTGCGCGGCAAGGAGGTCGGCTCGGTTCTGCCCGGTTACACCGTGGGCCTGTTCCGCACCGACCTGGGGCGCGCCCAGGTGTTCAGCGACAGCTCGCAGGACGTGGCGGCGCTGGTGTTCGCCACCCGCCCCCCCACCGTCCTGACCCCCGCCGACCCAGACGCCCTGCTGCGGGCGTGGCGGGCGGGAGAGACGGCGACATTTCGCCCGGCGCAGCCCGCGCGCCCTGGCTGGGAGCTGCTGCTGCTGGTGCCCCTGCTGCCACTGGTGGCCTTTCTGTTCAGCCGGCCCCGGGTGCGCTACCTGCTGGACGGGGACGCGCTGGTGGTGCGGACGGCCGGCACCACCACCCGTTTTCCCCGCGCCGGCACGCGCGCCACGCTCACCACCGTGCCGCTGGGCCTGCGGCTGTTTGGCACCGCGCTGCCGGGCTATTACAGCGGCACCTTCAGCACGGGCGCGGTGCCCGGTGGCCGGGTCCAGGCCGCCGCCGGAAGCAGCCGCCCCGCGCAGGCCCTGCTGCTGGAGGCCGGTGGGCCCACCTTCTACCTCACGCCGCAGGACCCGGAAACGCTGGCTGCTTGGTTCACGCCGGCCCCCTGATTCACCAGGGCAGGCCCCGCAGCCCCACGGTGCCGGGCGGCCAGTCGCCCAGGGCGCGGCGCACCGGCAGAATCAGCGTGGGCCCGGCGTTGGTCACCCACTCGCCCTCATCGGGGTCCAGAAAGTGGGCGGGGTTGGGCACGCGGCTCAGACCGCTGCGTTCATAAAAAGGGGCCACCTCTTCGCGGCACTGCAAAAAGGCAAAGTCGGCCAGGGCCTGGGCCCGCAGAAACGCCGCGAGTTCGCCCAGCAACTGCCGGCCCAGCCCCTGCCCCTGCACGGCTGGGTGGGTGGCGACCCCGCCCACGCCCATGAGCGTCAGCGCCTGCCCGCCTACCTCGGCCACGCGCCGCCCACAGCCCAGTTGCGCGGCCGGGCGCCCATCTGGCCCTGCCAGCCACAGGTGCCATTCTGGCTCGCTGCCCCAGAAGGACGTGCCCGCCCAGAACGCCGCCCATTGCGGGTAGGCGGCCTGCAGCAGGGCGCGCAGGTCCTGTTCCAGCTCTGGTGTGACTCCAGCGCGCGCGGTGAGGTGCGCCGTCCAGGTCATACGGATTCCGTCCATTTCCGGAAATCCGTACTTTTCCTTCTCTGCTTCGCAGCTCTGCGAGTCCCTCTGGTCGGAAAAATTCCATAACACGTTACGGAATTTTTCGGAAGTCGTATCACTGGCCGCGCTCCGGGTGCGGGCGGCGGGTGTTCTCGGCGCCGAAGTCCAGCTCGAAGAAACGGTAGCCCTCCTGCACCTCGTCACCTGGGGTGTACCCCATGCCCACGTAAGCGGGGGTCGCTTCGCGCAGGTTGGCATACCAGTACAGGTGGCGCAGGCCCCGGCCCCGTGCCCAGGCCTCCACCTCGCGCATCAGGGCGCGGCCCACGCCCTGGCGGCGGGCGGCCGGGTGGGTGTACAGGTCGTGCAGCTTGGCGGTGCGGTGGGCGTGGCCCGAGCGCAGGTCCGGGCCGGTGTCGTGCGCGGCGGCGTAGCCCAGCACTTGCCCGCCCTGAAAGGCCCCCAGCAGCGCCCAGTCGGGGTGGGCGCAGAAGGCCGGAAAGCGTTCGGCCAGCGCCGCTTCATCGTCAACAAAGCCCATGTCCAGCAGCATGGGGCGCACCTGCGCGAAATCTGCGGGACGCAGGGGCCGGATGGTGGGGGACACAGGAGGGGACATGGGGGCAGTGTGGCGAACAGGGGCCCCGCCCAGCCTCGGCCAATTGGCGCATGGCGCTTGGGGGGAGCGGCTGCCTACGCTCTGGCGTATGTCCACGCCCTTTGCCCAGCTGTCCCGCCCCGCACAGGTGGCGCGCCTGCGCGCTTCGGCCCAGGCGGCCCTGCAGGCCTACCCGCTGGAGGTCCGGCGCCTGCGCCTGCTCAATCACGGCTTCAACACCACGTTCCGCGTGGACACCACCAGCGGCGAGCGCTACGCCCTGCGCCTGAACGTCAATTCGCGGCGGTCCCCGGCTCAGCTGGCCGCCGAGGTGGCGTGGCTGGCGGCCCTGGCCCGGGACACCGACCTGCAGCTGCCGGTGCCGCAGCCCCGCCGCGACGGCGCTCTGCTGGGCGAGGTCTGGAACGAGGCGCTGGGCCACGCCCTGCCCGCCACCCTGTTTTCCTGGCTGCCGGGCCGGGACCTGGGGGAACAGGCCACGCCCCGGCAGCTGCGCGAGGTGGGGCGCGCGGCGGCCCTCCTGCACCGCCACGCCCAGGGCTTCACGCTGCCCGCTGGCGCGGCCCTGCAGTCCCTGCGGGACCCCCTGATGGGCATGGGCGACCACCTGCGCCCCGGGCCGCTGCTCCCCGAAGACGCGCTGGCCGTGGTTCAGGCGGTGCGCACCCAGGTGGACGCTGTCCTGGCGCGCCTGTATGCTGCGCAGGCCCCGCGCCCGCTGCACGCGGACCTGCACCTGTGGAACGTGAAATGGCACCGTGGGCGCCTGAGCGTCTTTGATTTCGATGACAGCGGCCTGGGCCTGCCCGTGCAGGACCTGACCATCAGCGCCTATTACCTGCGGCCCAAAGCAGAGCTGGAAGCGGCCCTGCTGGACGGTTACGCCGCTGTGGCCCCCCTGCCCGATGTAGCCCCGCCCGACTACGAAACCCTGGTGGCGGGCCGGGCGGTGGTCCTGCTGAACGACCTGCTGGTGAACACAAACGCCGAGTGGCAGGCCATCCTGCCGCGCTACGTGCCCAACAGCGTGACCAAGCTGCGCGCCTACCTGGACAGCGGCGTGTTCCGCCACGACGTGCCGGGCCTGCTGGACAAGGCGTAATAAGGCTTCCGGTTCATCAGTTGTGGAGCAACTGATGAACCCGACCGGAGGGACTCGCAGAGCTGCCCAGCAGAGAAGGAGAAGCGGTGACGGAGAGGAGTGGAAGCACCGTAGCGAAGCGGAGGGCCTGGAACAGACCATCCGGAATCCGTATAACGGGGCCAGAGCGGCGAAAGGCCCACCAAGGCAAACGCCCCGGCCATGTGGCGGCCGGGGCGAAAAAAACCTGGGATTACCAGTTGCTGGCGGGGGCGGCGGCGCCCGTGTTCAGGCCCTTGGGGTTCGGCCCCCACTTGTTGGCCCCGGGCTCGCTGTCGAGCACCGTGAACACCAGAATGACGATGCTGCCAAACGGAATCAGGTTCAGCAGGTACCACCAGCCGCTCTTGCCGGTGTCGTGCAGGCGGCGCACGGTGACGGCCAGGGTGGGCAGGATCATTGCCAGCGTGTACACCGCGTACAGGATCGAGAAGATGCCCGCCAGTCCACCAGCGCCGAACGGCAGGCCCGTCTCGCCCTGCGACATGGACGAGATGTAGGCCGGATACCAGGGCAGCATCAGCAGCACCAGAATGATGGTGTTGATCAGTGTAAACATCCAGAATTCGCGGCGCCGGGCGCGGCCCCGGAAGTTGGCGTAGTTGTTCTTGATGACCTTCAGATACTCGTTCATAGGCAAACCTCCCCTTGTTGCGTGAGAACAGTCTAAGCCTCACATTGGGTCTATGTGGAACGATGTGCGGCGGGCGATGGGGGTACTGCTGGTGGGGAGCCTGGTGGCCTGTGCGCCAGCGGTGACCGGCTCAGCAGACGCAGGTCTAAACGCGCCGCGCGTGACCCTGGAAGCTGGGCGCCCCGAGCGCCTGCGGCTCGTGGTGATGGGCGACCAGGGCACCGGCACCGATATTCAGCGGCGGGTGGCCCAGGGGATGGCCGCCGTGTGCGCTGCCCAGGGCTGCGACCTGGGCGCGGCACTGGGAGACAACTTCTACCCGGCGGGTCCCCGAGAGGCGACCTCGCCCCTGTTTCGCGAGCGCTTTGAAGCCCTGTATGGCCCGCTGGGCATTCCTTTCGTCATGGTGCTCGGCAACCACGATGAATCCTGGCTCTGGGGCGGCGACGGTGCCGATCCGCGCGGCGCGGCGGCCCAGGTGGCCTACAGCCGCCTCAATCCGCAGTGGGTGATGCCGGGGCGCCAGTATCAGGCCAGCGTGGGCGGCCTGCTGGACCTGTTCGTGGTGGACACCGCGCCGCTGGCCGCCTACCTGCCCTCGGTGCAGCCCCAGGAGCGGCCCGGTGGGCCCTGGGACGCGGCGCAGCGCGCATGGCTGGCGCGCAGCGTGGCCCAGAGTGTGGCCCGCTGGCGGCTGGTGCTGGGGCACCATCCCCTGTACAGCAACGGCAAACACGGCGACGCCGGGGCCTACGACAACCTGCCCTTCGCCTTTCAGCGCGGCGGCGCTGTGCGCGAGCTGTACAAGGTGGCCTGTACCCAGGCCGACCTGCTGCTCAGCGGCCACGACCACGCCCTGCAGGTGTTTGCCCCGCAGCCGGGTTGCCCCGGCACCTGGACCGCCGTGAGCGGCGCCGCTGGCGAGGTGGGCGGCAGCCGCCGGGGCACGCGCCCCGCCGCCTTCGAGGTGTACGGCCAGCCCGGCTTTCTGTGGCTGGACATCACCCCAGAGACGCTGACCATCCGCGCCTACACGGTGGGGGAGGGCGGCGCCGTCACCATGACCGAGACAGCCCGCCTGACCAAACGCCCATGAACAGCGGTGCGTGGGGTCGCCATGACCACGCACGCACCGCTTCCCACGGCTCATGTCTCAGAACTGGTCTACCACTGGCGCAGAGGAGCATCACTCTGGGAGCCCAGTGCCTTTGGATTGCCACCCCAATCATTCTCGTCATCCTCACTGTCCTGAACCAGGAAAAACAGCAACACCAGTGGACCCACCAGTGGAATGAGGGCAATCAGCTGCCACCATCCGCTTCTGCCCGTGTCGTGCAGGCGGCGCACGCTGACGGCCAGGCCAGGCACCAAGATGAACAAGGTGTACAGACCGTCCAGTACGCCCAAGCTTCTCAGCGGGTTAGTGGTATCTGGAGTAAGGGTCCAACCTAGCGCATTGCTCATGACACTCAGGCTCAACGAGACAAAGAAGTTGACAAGGACGAACATCCAGTACTCGCGGCGGCGGGCACGACCTTTAAAGTTGGCGTAATTCCCCCGTATGACCTTCAAATATTCATTCATATGCCTCTCCACAAAGCTCTTGGTGGAGGGAGTTTATGAGGACCGCTGCCCCTCTTCAAGCGAAGTTGTGGTGCTGAGTCGGCCCAAGAGGAACGCCAGAGGCTTGTACGCTGGACCCAAAGTCGCCCACCCGCCACCCTGCCCCAAACCGCAGAGCGCGGAAGGCCACCTTCCCGCCTCCCGCGCCCCGCCCCCTGCTTCCTTGCCTTACAGCCCCGCCTGCGCCAGAAACGCATCCAGCTTCTGCGGGCGGAAACCGCTCAGGCTGGCGGCCACGTCGCCGTGCACCAGCGTGGGCACGCTGCGCTTGCCGCCGTTCACGCTCATCACGTACTGGGCGGCCTGCTCGTCCTGCTCAATGTTGATTTCCTCGTAGGCCAGTCCCTTGCTGGTCAGGGCGCGTTTGGCCGCGTGGCAGTCGGGGCACCAGCTCGTCGTGTACATCTTGATCATGGTCGTCCTCCGGGCGGGCCGGCTTGGCCCACATCACCAGTTTACAAAATAAAGCATTCGGCTGCCCAGGCTGTCCGGAAGCCGTGAACAGCCCACCGCCCGCTGGGGGGGTGGGCTGCTGGGAGCAGGCTTACGCGCTGGCTGCAGCGGCGCTGTCGCCCGGCGCGGCCGGGGCGCTGCCGTCCTCGGCCACGGCGGCGCGCTCTTTCTTGGGCGCGGGCGCGGCTTTGGGGGTCATGATCATGTTCATGTCCATGCCCATCATGCTGGGGTTGCTTTCGGGGGCCCCCACATCGGCCAGCACTTCGGCCACGCGGACCAGAATGCGCTCACCCAGTTCGGGGTGGGTGCGCTCGCGGCCACGGAACATGATGGTGACCTTGACCTTGTGGCCTTCTTCCAGAAAGCGCCGGACGTGCCCGGTTTTGGTGTTGAAGTCGTGGTCGTCAATCTTCACGCGGAACTTGATCGCCTTGACTTCCTGCGCGCGGGCCCGCTTGCGGTTTTCCTTCTCGTTCTGCTGCTGTTCGTAGCGGAACCGGCCATAGTCGAGCAGGCGGCACACAGGGGGCACGGCCTGGGGGCTGACCATCACCAGGTCCATCCCGGCCTCGCGCGCCATCTGCATGGCGTCACGCGTATCAATAATGCCCACCTGCTCACCTTCAGCGCCGATCAGGCGAATCTGGCGCACCCGAATCTGCTCGTTGACCTTGTGTTCTTTCGCTATGTTCATCACCTCCGCCGCGCTCCGGGGCACGCTGGCTCTCCGGGCGGCTTCGCCCACCTCTGACGGGACGAGACAGCCCCAGTCTACCACGCCCCCCCGCCTTCGCCCCCGGCGCTCTGCCATGCTGGGCAGCGTGACTGCGCCTGACTTTGCTGCGCCCGCGCCCGGCGCCCCCGCCTGGCCCACCGCCGCCACCTTCGGCCCCCAGGCCGCCCGCAACCCCGACCTGGAGGTGCTGCTCACCGACGGCCTGGGCGGCTTTGCCCTCAGCAGCCTCGCCGGGGTGCCCACGCGCTGCTACTCGGGCCTGGTGGTCAGCGCCCAGCCGCCCGTGCAGCGCGCCGCGCAGTTTGTCTCGCCGCACGAGGTGCTGCGCCTGAGCACCCGCGCGGGCCTGCGCGAGGTGGCCCTGCACGCCCTGGAAATTGCGCCCGGGGTCTTTGAAGGGCAGGGGCTGGACGTGCTGAGCGGCGCCGCGCTGCTGGACCTGCTGCCCGAACGCGAACAGGCGGTGGGCGGCGTAACCGTGCGCCGCCGCGCCTTCAGCCCGCGTGGCTCGGGGGCGGTGGTCTTTCTGTACGAGGTGCAGAGCCGCGAACCCGTCAGCCTCGTGCTGGGCGGCTACTTCGTGGACCGCGACATGCACGCGGTGCACCGTCACGCCCCGGACCTGACCTTCAGCGCCGCTGGCCGCGAGGTGGCGGTGCAGGGCGAGCGCCTGACCCGCGTGACTGTGCACGCGCCCGGCGCGGCCCTGGGCACCCTGGAGCCGCGCCCCTTCACCCAGCGCGTGTACTACCGCCACGACGCGGCGCGCGGCGAACCCGATCACGAGTACGTGCGCGGCGCTGCCCTGTGGGACCTGAGCTTTCCGGCTGGCGGCGGGCGCGCGGCCCTGGTGGTGCAGGGCCTGACCCCCGCCACGGGCGAGGTCACGGTGGAAGACCCCTGGGCCGCCTACGCCCAGGAGGCCGCCCGCCGCCGCGCGCTGGCCGCGCAGGCCCAGGCCGTGACCGGGGTGCGCGACGACCTCGTGGCCACCCTGGCGGTCGCCGCCGACGCCTACCTTGTGCGCCGCGCCCAGCCGGCCGGCACCACGGTGATCGCGGGCTACCCCTGGTTTGCCGACTGGGGCCGCGACACCATGATCGCGCTGACTGGTGTAGCGCTGCTGACGGGGCGCTGGACCGAAGCGCGCGAGATTCTGGACACCTTCCTGCGCACGCTGCGCCGGGGCCTGATTCCGAACAACTTTCACGAGGACGGCGCTGGCGCGGGCTACAACACGGTGGACGGCGCCCTGTGGCTGGCGGTGGCCCTGGAACGCTACGTGACCGTGACCGGCGACCTGGACTTTGCGCGCTTGGCGCTCCCGGCCCTGCGCGAATTACTGGACTGGCACCGGCGCGGCACCGACCACGGCATCCGCGCCGACACTGACGGCCTGCTGTTGGCCGGCGAGGGCGGCGTGCAGCTGACCTGGATGGACGTGAAAATTGGCGACTGGGTGGTGACCCCCCGGCACGGCAAGCCCGTGGAGATTCAGGGGCTGTGGCTCTCGGCGCTGGGGGCCGAGGGGCGGCTCTCGGCGGCGCTGGGCCAGCCGGCGCAGTTCGCCGGGGCGCTGGCGCAGGCGCAGGCCAGCTTCGCGCGGTTCTGGCAGGAAGGCGCCTACGCCGACACCCTGGACCCCCAGGGCCTGCCGGACCACAGCCTGCGTCCCAACGTGGCCCTGGCGCTGGCCCTGCCCGACACGCCTGCCACCCCGGCCCAGGTGGCGGCGGCGGTGGGGGACCTGGAAACGGAACTGCTGACCCCCCTGGGCCTGCACACCCTGTCGCCGCTGGACCCGCGCTACAAGGGCAATTACGGCGGCGCGCAGGTGCAGCGCGACGCGGCCTACCACCAGGGCACGGTCTGGCCCTGGCCGCTCACGGCGTTTGTCGAACTGCTGCTCTCCCGGGGCGAGGTGGGGCCGGCGCGCGCGGCCCTCCACGGCCTGATGGGCCATGTGTGGGACGCCGGGCTGGGCCACGTTTCAGAGGTGTTTGCGGGCGACAGCCTGCGCCCGGGGGGCTGCCCGTTTCAGGCCTGGAGCGTGGCTGAACTGCTGCGCGCCCACGTGCTGGTCTCGCGTGCTGAAGCGCAGCGGGCCGCTGCGCCCACCGGGTCCTGAATGTCGCCCCTGGGCGCAGAAAGCTGTCCAGGGTGCGCGCGGAGGGTGACTTGACGTCCCCAGGACACCAATTCTACGATCAGCCCATGCTGCGCCCCTGCTGTCCTGCCCCCTGTTGCCCGGTGAGGGCTGTGGCGAGGGCCAGTGCGGGCGCCTCGCAGGCTGGCCGCTGTGGGTGACCTGCTGCTGCCCCCCCAGGCCACCCAGGTGGGGCTGGCGGTGGATGTGGCGGCCTTTGCCATGCACGCCGGGGAACTGCGGGTGCTGCTGGTGCAGCGCGGCGAACTGCCCCACGCCCGCGACTGGGCGCTGCCCGGCGGCTTCGTGCACCCCGGCGAGGAACTGCATGAGGCGGCCCTGCGCGAACTGCGCACCGAAACCACCGTGGAACTGGAACCCCGGCACCTGGAACAGTTCTTCACCTTTGGCGAGGTCAACCGCGATCCGCGCGGGCGCATCGTGAGCGTGGCGCATCTGGCGGTGCTGCCTGCCGGTGCCGTGGAGGTCAGCGGTGGGGGCCACACCCTGGGCGCGGCGTGGCTCAGCGCCCACCAGCCGCCCCGGCTGGCCTTTGACCATCAGGCGATTCTGGACCGGGCACTGGGGCGGCTGCAGCTGCGCCTGGAATACGCCAACCTCGCGCTGGAATTCCTGCCCGACACCTTTACCCTTCCCGAATTGCAGGGGGTCTTTGAGGCCATCTTGAACCGCAAGCTGGACAAGCGCAATTTCCGCAAGCGCGTGCTGTCGCAGGGCACCCTGATGCCCAGCGGCGAGCGCCGCAGTGGCGTGGGCCGCCCCGCCCAGCTGTACCGCCGCGCCAAGGGCACCCGCACCCCGGCGCTGTAAGGGGGCGGGGGAATTCAAGCAGGGCCGAAGGCAGGCTGCACTGTGGTGCCGCCAGTGCAGCGCAGCCTCAGTGGCCTCATAAGGGTTCCGGTTCAGCAGTTCTTGCCTCACGGATGAACCCGACCGGAGGGACTGGCAGAGCGGCGCCGCAGAGAAGGAACAACGGTGACGGAGCGGCGTGGAAGTACCGCAGCGACGGGGCGGGGCCGTCACGGATCATCCGGAAGCCGTATCAGGGACAGAGCGGTTGGGGCACTCTGCCGAGCCTGGCGGCAGATGGCCAGGACCAAGCGAGGGGGGTGCGGCTAATCCGGATTGCCGTCCGTTTCTGCCTCCCGTGCTGTTCTGGATGTTCTCTGTGTTCGGCGCCTTTTGGGGCCCAGGCGCGGAGATCCGCAGTTGCTCATGCGCTGCTCCGCAGTTCTGCGGTTCCCTGAAGCCGAAACCATTCTGGAACGTCTTTCAGAATGGTTCGGAAGACGCAGGAATGGGGGCAGCGCACTCAAGCTCCAGGGTCTGCGTGGTCCGGGTTGCGGCTGTAGGCCCCAAAGCCCGCCTGGGCCCCCCGTCAACCTGCACCGTTTCTGCCAACGGCACAACCAGCGTCTCGCTTAGTCTTCTGCTTCGTCCTCGTCGTAGTCGGGGTCTTCGTCCGTCTGGTCATCGTCTCCGGCCCAGTCGCGGACCAGATTCGTGCGGCGCAGGTCGTCGCGTGGGGCGCTCAGGCGGGCCTGTTCGCGGTCCTCGCCGCTCATCACGCCCTGGGCGCGGGCCAGCACCGGCACGTCGGCGGCCTCTACTCCGTACCGCTCGGCCAGATACGCCGCCACCCAGGCGCCGAAGTACCACAGGGCCAGTTGCCCAGGGTAGCCCTGCGCGCCCCCTGGGTAGGGCACATGAATGATCTCGTCAATGCGCGACTCCAGCACCTCGCGCGCCAGCAGCAGGGTGTCGTCGGCGTCGCCCAGCAGCAGCGCCACCTTGGCGTCGCCCTTCTCGTGCTGCGCTTCAAAGGCGCCCGTCACCAGCGGCAGGCTGTCGCCCAGCAGGGGCACGGCCAGCGTCTTGGCGGTGCGGGCCAGGAGCTGTTGCCACGCGTGGGGCAGGGCCTCGGCGTCGGGGGCAGCCAGCAGCAGGGGCGTGCGGCCCCACAGGCTCCAGGCGAGGTCGCGCGCCGGGTTGCCTTCCGTGACATGGGGCGCGCAACGCGCGGCGAGGTCCTGAAGCAGGGCGTCGGCGGCGCGGGCGTCCTCGTTGTGGCCGCTGGCGTGGGCCACGTACTGGGCAAAGTGGTAGGTGGCCAGGGGGCCGCCCGGCACCAGCACGTCAATTTCCTCGGGGGTGCCGCCCGTGGCCACGCGGCGCACCTGCGCGCCCGCCACAGTGGCCAGATCGGCGTAGTCGGTGGCCAGGGCGCCGGCGTCGGGGCTGCCCAGCACGAACTGGGTGCCGCTGCGCGCCAGGGTGCCGGGCACCAGACTCTGGGCGAGGTGCGCGGCCAGGGTGCCCTCGCCGGTCCCCACTAAGCCGTAGGGCCCCTCTTCCGGGCGGTCGGGGCCCGCGTAGGCGCCGGGCAGGGTTTCAAGCAGGGTCAGGAGGTGAGCGCTCATAGGGTTCAGGGTAGCTCAGTGGGGGCCCGGCACGCGGCTGGGCCGGGGCCAAAAAGCCCCTGCCAGACGGGCCCGCAGGCCTTCACCTCCACTTAACCTTGCATGCTAGAATCCGGCGCGTGCGCTTCTGGACGGCCCCTGTGAGGGCAAAACACATCACCCCGCCGGAGTGGCAGGGTGAGGGGGGTGGCGCGCTCGACTGGACTCGAACCAGTGACCTTTGGCTCCGGAGGCCAACGCTCTATCCACCTGAGCTACGAGCGCAAAGCTCCGGTACCCTAGCACTTCGTATGAAGGAGATCAAGTGAACAAGAAGAAACTCGTGAACGTCCTGATGGGCGTTCTGGCCCTGCTGCTCATCGTGGGCATGGCCTATCAGTTCACGCCCAACCTGGGCGACCTGTTTGGGCGCAAGCAGCAAGGCACCCCGGCCCTGACGGTCAACGGCACCACCGTGACCGTGGAGGACCTGGAAGCGGTGCGCCGCAGCAACCCGGTTCTGAGCAGCACCGACACCGGCCTGCTGGCCGACGACTTCAAGACCTACGTGGTGGCCCAGAAGGTCGAGCAGACCCTGGTGACCAATGCCGTCAAGGACATCAAGGTCAGCCGCAATGACGTCAGCGCCAAGGTCAAGGAAGTGCGCGAGGCGAACAACCTGACCGACAACAAGAAGTGGACCGACGCGCTGCAGGGCGCGGGCCTGACTGACGCCAGCTACCGCGAGCAGGTGCGCCAGAGCCTCGCCATTGAGCGCAAGGTCGACGAACTGAAAAAGGCCGTGCCCGCTCCCACCGAGGCTGAACTGCGCGCCTACTACGACCTGAACCCCGAGCGCTTCCAGACCGATGCCCGCATTCAGGGCCGCCAGATCGTGGTGGCCGACAAGGCCAAGGCGCAGGAGCTGCTGAAGCAGCTGAAGGGCGGCGCCGACTTCGCCAAGCTGGCGGGCGAGAACAGCACCGAGTTCAAGGACCGGGGCGGCGCCCTGGGGCCCATTGAGAACGGCGTGCCCCGGCCGGTGGCGCAGGTGGCCCTGCCCAGCGAGGTGGGCGCGGCGGCCTTTGCGCTGCGCGAGGGTGGCCTGACCGACGTGGTGGAAAGCGGCGGCAAGTTCTACATCGTGAAGGTGGAAAAGTACCTGCCCCCCGCCCCCAAGCCCTTTGAGGACGCCAAGAGCGACCTGACGACCGCCGTGACTGAGCAGAAGCAGAACGCCGCCCTGGAAGCCTGGGTGCGCGACCTGAAAAAAGACGTGAAGGTCGAGTACAAGGACATCAACTGGAAGACGGAGAACCCCACCGTCGCCAGCGTGGCCGGCCAGGACATTCCCTACTCGGATCTGGTGGGGCAGGTGGTGAACAACCAGCAGTTCGCGGGTCTGCTGCAGCAGGTGCCCGCCGAACAGGCCGCCGGTCTGGTAAACGGCATTCTGAAGCCCCAGACGGTGCAGCAGCTGATTCAGGCCTACGCGGCCCCTACGATTGCCGAGCGCCTGAAGCTGAACCTCACCGGCACCCGCCAGGAACTGGCGGCGGCGCTGGCGGCCTACGGCGGACGCAGCGCCAAGGTGACCGACGCCGACATTCAGGCCTTTTACACCCAGAACAAGGCGCAGTACGAGAACCCCGCCAGCGCGGCGGTGGCCGAAGCCAACTTCAAGGACCAGGCAAAGGCCGTGGCGTTCCGCAATGGTTTCTCGGGCGGCAACTTTGTCACGGCGGCCAGCAAGGCGGGCGGCACCGTCAGCGAGCGCGGCACCGTGACGGCGGGCGACGGCGCCCTGAGCGAAGAACTGAACGCGGCCGTGTTCACCGCCAAGAGCCTGAAAGACGCGGGCGAAGGCAGCCTGAGCGACGTGGTGAAGGTGGGCGAGCGCTTCGTGGTGCTGTATGTCACCGACCTGAAGCCCGCCACCACCCAGCCCCTGAGCGCCGTGCGCAGCGAGATTGAAGCGCAGGTGCTGGCCCAGAAGAAGAGCGAGGCCGGCCAGAAGTTCCTGGAAACCCAGGTGGCCGCCCTGAAGCCCACGGACAACCTGAAGGCCGTGCTGGCCGCCCAGGAAAAGCGCGTGGCCGCCCAGACCCCCAAGGCCCCCGCCAAGACGGACGCTCCCAAGACCGACACCTCTAAAACGGACACCCCGGCCCAGGAAGGCAGCGGCCAGGGCAGCACCGGCGCCCCCGCCGGCGGCACCAGCAACCGCTAACCTTTAACCCACAGCGCCGCCGCCCCGCGTTCACGGGGCGGCGGTTTCGTTGTGTTCTGCTCCTGGGTTACTTCGCCACAGCGCGCAGCAGTTCGCGGGCGCGCTGCAGGTGCTGTTGCAGGGCCGGCAGGCTGGCGGCAGCGTGGGCGCGCAGGCCCGCGTGGGTGCCCGCCTTGCTGTAGGCGGTAAACAGATTGACCGCCTGCTCGTGCGCCGAGACCTGCGCGGCCAGGAAAGCCCGGTCAAAGGCGTCGCCCTGCTGCACCTGCAGCGCGCGGTACTGCAGTTCGCGGGCGGTGTCCAGCGCCGTGGGCAGGCGCTGCAACAGAGGGGTAGCCAGCGGCGTCAGGCGGCGGGTGGCGGCGGTGTGGTCCTGAATCAGGCGCTGGGCAAAGGCCTTGACTTCTGGGCGCGCGCTGCGGCTGGCGGCCAGCCCCGAGGTGCGAATTTCGAACTGGTCGCTCAGGGCGGCCTGGGTGGCAAAACAGGCGTCGGTGGTGCGGGCGGCGGTGCTGGTGCCTGCCCCGCTGCCGGTCCCGGTGGCCGCGCTGCTGCCCGGGGTGCTGGTCCCCCGGCCCCCAGTGCCCTGGCTCCCCTGGGTCTGGCTGCCGCTACCAGCGCTTCCCGTGCTCTGGCTCCCAGACCCCGAATTGCCGCTGCCCTGGCTGCCCGTGCCCTGGCCGCTGCCCGAGCTGCCACTGCCGGTTGCCCCAGTGCCAGCCGAGCCGGGGCCCGATGAGCCCGTGCCTGTCCCGGTGCCTGACGTGCTGGCGCTGCCGCCGGTCTGCCCAGCGCCGCTCCCACTGGTGGCCGCACCACTGGTCCCGCCCGAACCCGACGCCGCGCCGCTGCGGGTGCCGCCCGTGCCGGCCGCCGCGCCCGTCGTCGTTGCGGGGGCTGCTCTGGTGCCAGAGGTCGCCAGACCGCACAGCGCGCTGGGTGAGGGGCTGGGCGCGAGGACAGTGGTCGAGGGCGTACTGGCGCTCTGGGAGGTGTTCTGGGTCGTGCTGCTCTGGGAGGGCGTGCTCTGGGCAGCGGCGCCCAGCAGCAGGGTCGGAAGCAGCAGCAGGGATCGAAGAGCAGTCATGGGGTCTCCTTTGATGGTCCGGGCGCCAGGGCCCGCTGGCCCCCAGGCCACGCCGGGATCGTCCCCAGCTTCGGAGAGTGGCCTGCGGGGGCGGTGAAGAGGCCATGCAGCGCCCGGGGGCCCGGCTGCGTGCCCACGCCTGGGTTGGGTCAATGGCCGTTGGGGCCTCCCTCATGAAGGGGGCAGCCCTGGGGGCCGTGCCGTCTCGCGCCATGCACTAGAATCGGCCGGTTATGCCGCGCGTGTTTTCTGGAATTCAGCCGACGGGTGAGCCGCACATCGGGAACTACTTCGGGGCCATGCGCAACTATGTGGCGCTGGGCGAGCAGTACGGAAAAAACTCGATTTACTGCGTGGTGGACCTGCACGCGCCCACCAACCCGGCGGCCTTTGATCCGGCGCTGCTGTCCCAGCGCACCCTGGACATGGCGGTGGCGAACTTCGCGGCGGGCCTGAACCCCGAGAAGGTGATTTTCTTCGTGCAGTCGCATGTGCGCGAGCACGCCGAACTGGGCTGGCTGTTTACCCTGCTGACCCCGGTGGGCGAGCTGGAACGCATGACCCAGTACAAGGACAAGGCCCAGAAACTGGAAAGCACCCCGGCCGGCCTGCTGATGTACCCCGTGCTGCAGGCCGCCGACATCCTGCTCTACAAGGCCGACACCGTGCCCGTGGGCGAGGATCAGGTGCAGCACATTGAGCTGACCCGCGAGATTGCGCGCAAGTTCAACCACGCGTTTGGCGAGACCTTTCCCGAGCCCAAGGCGGTGCTGGCCGAGGGCGCCCTGCGCATTCCCGGTGTGGACGGCCAGGGCAAGATGAGCAAAAGCAAGGGCGAGGCCAGCACCCTGGGCATTCTGGAGCCGCTGGATTCGATCTGGCAGAAGCTGCGCGTGGCCCCCACCGACCCCGCCCGTGTGCGCCGCACCGACCCCGGCGATCCCGACAAGTGCCTGGTGGGCGACTACCACAAGCTGTTCAGCGACGCCGATACGCTGGCCGAGATCTATGTGGGCTGCCGCACGGCCGGCATTGGCTGCGTGGACTGCAAGAAAAAGCTGATGGCGAACATCACCGGGCACCTGACCCCCATTCAGGAGCGCGCCGCCGTGCTGAAGGCCGACCCCGACTACGTGCGCGACGCCCTGGTGCAGGGCGCCAAGGAAGCGCGCGCCATTGCCCAGCCGGTGATGGACGAGGCGCGGGCCAGGGTCGGCTTCCTGCACCTTTAAGCTGGCCCCCCCGTGACGGCGACCCTGGCTCCGGCCGCTCCCCCCGTACCGCCCCAGGCAGGGGCGGGCGGCTTTGTGGCGGCACTGCCCGGGTTCACGGGCACGCTGGGCGAACTGGCAGCGGCCCTGCGCGCCGGGCGCGTGTCTCCGGCCGAGGTGCCGCTGCTGGCCCTCACCCGCGAGGTGCTGGCCTGGGCCGGGCAGGTGACGGGCGCGGGCCCCACTGGCCTGGCCGACGCCCACCCTGACCTGCTGCCCACCCTGGCGGCCGTGATCGCCCTGAAGGCCCGCCTCCTGCTGCCGCCCCCCGAGGACGACGACCTGCCCCCGGACCCCGCGTTTGACGAGGCCCCGGAGGACGAGGTCCTGCAGGGCGTGGAAGCCCTGGCGGAACTGGACGCCCTGGTGGGTTTTCTGGCTGCCCGGCGCCGCGAACGCGAGGGCCTGATTCCGGCCCGGCCCGTTCCGGTGGCCCTGCCCCGGCGCGAGCGGCCACGCAACCCCCAGGGCAGTCTGGCCCGGCTGGTTCGTGCGGCGCGCTCAGCGGTGCGGCAGGTGGAGGTGCCCCTGCTGGCCCGCGAGCGCCTGACGCTGCAGGGCGCCCTGGGGGCGCTGCGGGCTTTTGGCGCCCGGCTGCGCACCTTCACCTTTCGCGGCATTCCCGCCCAGGACTGGGGCGAGCGCACCACCTACTTCGCGGCGCTGCTGGAGGGGGTGAAAGAAGGGACCTTCAGCGCAGAACAGGCCGAGCCCTACGGCGAGATTGCCGTGACCTCGAACCTGCCTGAAGAGCGGGATGGGGACGAAGCCAGCGCGGCCAGCGGCGCCCGCTGAACGAAAGCTGGGGGCGGGACGCGCTCGCTCACTGGACCAGCGTCCCTTCGTACGGATTTCAGCCCTAGCGTGTGCGACAACGGTTCAGTTCCAGCAGCCTGAGCCCGCCCTTCGGGGCAGCTTTGAACAACGGACTTTCGGGCATGGGGTCAACCCCTAGCGCTGTTGGAATGGGGTGGCGGTCTCAACCGGCAGCCCAGAGAAGGGGGAGACAGATGGTGCCCAATCACCGACTGTGGTGGCAAAAACCGGCGCTGCACCCAGAGGGCGACGAGGCCCGGCGCGTCACGTTTCTGGAACTGTTCACCGACCTGATTTTCGTGGTGGTCATTGCCCGGCTGGCCCACCACCTCACCCTCCACCCGGATCTGGCAGGTGCACGCGATTTTGCGCTGCTGTTTGTGCCGGTGTGGTGGGTCTGGATTGGCCTGACCGTTTACAGCGAACGCTTTGAAACCTACGACCTGAGTTTCCGGGTCTTTACGCTGCTGCACCTGCTGGCGGTGTCGGGCATGGCGGCCAGCGCCGAATACGGCCTGGGCAAAACCGCAACCGCCTTTGCCCTGTCGTACGTGGCGGCGCGCGTGCTGATCACCTTCATGTGGTGGCGCGCCGGGCGGCACAACCCGCATCTGCGCCCGGTGACCGACGTTTTTACGCTGGGGTTCAGCCTCAGCATTGTGCTGTGGGTGGCGTCCATCTTCGTGCCGCCGGGCGTGGGGCTGGTGCTGCGCGCCCTGGGCCTGCTGGCCGACCTGCTGACCCCGGCCCTGACCCTGGGAGCCCAGCGGCGGCTGTTTCCGGCGGCCATTCGCAAGTTGCCCGAACGCTTTGGGCTGTTCGTGATCATCGTGCTGGGCGAGAGCCTGGTGGGCGTGGTCAACGGGCTAGCCGATCTGAAGGCGCTGAACCTGGGCGTGGCCCTGCGTTTTGTGCTGGCGATGCTGCTGGGTTTTGGGCTGTGGTGGGTGTACTTCGACTTTATTGGGCGCCGGGAGCCGCAGCCGCGCACCCGGCGCCTGTTCGCGTGGTCTTACCTGCACCTGCCGCTGGTGCTGGGCATCACCGTGGTGGGGGCCATGACCACCCACGCCGTCACCCTGGACGACGCCCCCGGCGTGCGCTGGCTGCTGGCCCTGGGCTTCGCGGTGTTCTATCTGGCAGTGGCGGCCCTGGAATTCACCGTGCGCGACGACGGCTTACTGGGCATCCGTGCGGTGACGGCCCTGCGTGTGGGCACGGCGGGCGCCGCCCTGCTGCTGGCCGCGTTGCCCCTGGGTCTGGACGGCCTGGTGGCCGCGCTGGTGGGGCTGCACGTCCTACACGCCGCTGTGGGCGTGCGCGCGTGGTACCGCAGCGATCAGGTGGGCCGCACCGACGTGCATTAGGGCGGGGGATGGGCAGGAGGCTGCCCGGCCCCTGCGCGTTGTGCAGTAGGGGAGAGGAAAGGCGTTTCTGCGGGTTTTCAGCGAGGCATCCAAAGCGGCCCCAGGGCTGCACCCGGGGCCACGTTGAGGCGAACAAATTAAGAGAGGGTGAAGTGGAATCGGAGGGCTGTTCTTGATGCCGTGTGTGGAATGGGTAGCCCCTGCCAGGACGCCCATCAGTCCGGACAGCGCCACGCATGTTTATGCCCGCGCCGCTCGAATGCCGACCCATGCTTCAGCCCCGCTCAGTCCAGGCCCAGCATCAGGTTCAGGTTCTGCACAGCGGCGCCGCCGGCCCCTTTGCCCAGGTTGTCCAGCCGCGCGGCCAGCAGCGCCCGCTCACCATCGGCCGAGGCGTACACGAACACTTCCAGATCGTTGGTGTCGTTCAGGGCCTGGGGGTCCAGCGGGTCCGGGTTCTGGGCGGGGTCGAACACCCGCACGTAGCGTTGCCCGGCATAGTGCCCCCTGAGGGCCGCGTGCAGCGCCCCGGCCGACACGCCCAGGTCCTGCAGGTGCAGCGGAATCGTCACCGTCATGCCCTGGGCCCAGGCGCCCACGTTGGGCGTGAAGATGGGCGTGCGGGTCAAGCCGCCGTAGCGCATCGTTTCCGGGATGTGCTTGTGCGCCAAGCCCAGGGCGTAACTGAGAAACGCGCCGCGCATGGGGTGGGGCTCGTCTTTTTCGTGTGCGTCCACCAGGGCCCGGCCCCCGCCCGTGTACCCGCTGTACCCCTGAATGCTGACCGGAAAGTCGGCGGGAAGAAGCCCGGCGGCCGTCAGCGGGGCCAGCAGGGCAATGGCGCCCGTGGAATAGCAGCCCGGATTCGCCACGAAGCGGGCGGCGCGGATGCGCGCAGGCTGCTCGGCATTCAGTTCGGGAAAGCCAAACACCCACCCCGGGTTCACGCGGTGCGCGGTGCTGGCGTCCAGCAGCCGGGCGGATGGGTTGGTGGTCAGGGTCACGGCCTCGCGGGCCGCGTCGTCGTGCAGGCACAGAATGGACACGTCGGCGGCGTTCAGCAGTTCGGCGCGGGCGGCCGGGTCCTTGCGCCGCGCCGGGTCAATCCGCAGCAGTTCCAGGTCGGTGCGGCCTGCCAGCCGGGCGCGAATCTGCAGGCCGGTGGTGCCCGCCTCACCGTCAATAAACACTTTGGGAAGGGTCATACAGGGGACTCCGTCAGGGGTTGAGTAAGTTGGAGGGACAGGCGAGCGAAGTGGAGATGGAGGGTCTGTCCCGCCTGAAGATGGCGCCAGAGCGGCGGGTGCATTGGCGTGAGGCGGACAAGACCAATTTCGCCTCGTGCCACTCCCTCCGGTTCTACTGTTGTCCACTGGGTATAGGCCCGGACTTCCTCACCTGCACGAGAAAACACGGCGATGTCGCCGTCCAGAGGGCCCAGATGCCCGCCGAACTGCCGGCTCAGGAAAGCGCTGGGGTAATCGTCGGGCAGGTGAAATCGGGCCAGGAGAAACGGCGCCTCAGCCATGCCCGGCTCCATAACACCGCGCAACCAGTTCCGCCAGGTCGCCCTTGGCCGGGTCCCCCGCCTCAATACGGGCGAGCAACTCGGCCGGGGTCAGCCACTCGGCGCCGCTGAAGTCTTCGGAATTGAAGGCCGGGGCCACCTCTGAGCGCAGTTCGTACACCCGCATGAAGGCGCTCAGGGTGGTCTCAACAGGTGAGAAGGCGGCTATTTCGCGCCAGGGCACCGTGTTCAGGTCCAGGTTCAGTTCTTCCTGCGTCTCGCGCCGGAAAGCCGCTTCGTAACTCTCGCCGCGCTCTACATGGCCGCCCACACTCATGTCCAGGCACCCGGGAAACGTGCGCTTGGCCTCGGTGCGGCGGGGAATCCACAGCTGCCCGGCGCGGTTCACCAGAAAGGCATTGACCACCCGCACGGGCAGGCGCCGCGCCCAGGCGTCGTCGCGGGTGACGGCGCCCACCACCTCGTCGCGCTCGTTCACGAGGTCCAGCCATTCGGTGTGGGTCGTCATGGGGTCCATTCTGCGGCCAGCAGGGCGTAAGAGGCGTCGTCGGTCCACTCGCCCCGGTGCCAGTACCCCTGTATCGCGGTGCCCTCGTGGCGAAAGCCCAGCCGGGTCAGCAGCCGCGCCACCGCCGCGTTGCGCGGGTCGATGCTGGCGTGCAGGCGGTGCAGCCCTAGCGGGCCGAAGGCGTGGTCAATCAGCGCGCGCAGGGCTTCGGCGGCGTACCCCTGGCCCTGGGCGGCCGTGGCCAGGGTCACCCCCAGTTCGGCCTGGGGGCCGTGGGTGTTCAGGGCCACGTCGCCCAGCAGGGGGCCGCCGCCCAGTGTGACGGCCCGCTGCACCCACCCGGGGGCGCCCAGGGGCCGGTCCGACACGAGGCCCTGCACGGTTTCCAGGGTCGCCGGCAGGGGCCAGGCTTGAAAGCGGGCCACGGCCGGGTCGTTGCGGTAGGCCACCACCTCGGGCAGGTCGGCAGGGGTGATGGGCCGGAGGGTCAGGCGGGGGGTGTGCAGCGTCGTCATGGGGGGACCTTACGCGAGAGCGTACACGAGGGTCACGGCGGCCCCGACGGTGACGGCGTGGGGGTGCAGGGACATTTCGTCGCGCAGCAGCAGATCGTCGTGGCGGGGTTCGGCGTGATGGCCCTGAGAGCGCCGCAGGTGATCGGGGTTCAGGTCCTGAAGGTGCAGGAGAGGCCCCAACTGCACGCCGGCTTCCTCGGCGTAGAGCGCCGCCTTCTGGCGGGCCGAGTGCACCGCCTCGCGCCGGACCTGCTGCCGCACCTCACGCAGCCGGGTCGTGGTGAAGGCCGTGCGGTCGAACTGCTGCACCTGAAAGTCCACCAGCGCGGTCATAAGGGATTCGAGGCGTGTCAGGTCGGTGAGGCGCACCTCGAACTTCGTGCTGGCCAGGTAGGTCGGTGGACCAGATTCACTCCGGCGGTGACAGTCTTGCGGGTACAGGTCGCTGCCGCTTTGCCCGAATGTCAGGTAGGGCTGTTCGCTCAGGAAGGCGGCAATGGCCCGCGCGTCTGCCTGTGTCCGGGCGTACGCCTGCCGGGGCTCTGGGTCGGTGTGCCGGACTGTGAACTGCAGGATGACGCGGTCAGGCCGCACCCGCTGCACAGAGGAACCGAACACACTGACGCCGACGGGCCGCTCGATGATTGCGTACTCTGCCATGCTGACCTCCGGTGCTGTCCGTCTGGACAGGAGCGCCAGTGTACCCAGCGTTTTTCCCGGCTGGAACGCCCCTTTTCGGGGTCTGGTGCGCGGCAGCGTGCCATGCGAGGATAGGCTCAAGACCCCTGCGCCCTTACCAGCGCGGTTTCAGGTGGCCCATCAGGTGGTACAGCAGCGCCTTTTGCGCGTGCAGGCGGTTTTCAGCCTGATCAAACACGCGGCTCTTGGGGTGCTCGGTGGCTTCGGGTACCGTTTCCTCGCCGTAGTGGGCGGGCAGGCAGTGCAGGAAAATCCCGTCTGGGGCAATGGTCTCCAGCATCGCGGGCGTTACCTGATAGCCCCGGAAGGCCCGGCGGCGAATGTCGGCCTCGGCCTCCTGGCCCATGCTGATCCACACGTCGGTGTACAGCACGTCGGCGCCTTCCACCGCGCCCAGGTCGTTGGTGAGGGTCACCTTCACGCCCGCGCGCACCGCGTCCATCAGCACGCCCGCGTTGGGTTCGTAGCCCACCGGGGTCACCACCGTTACGTCGGTGCCGGTGAGAATGCCCATGTGAATGTGGCTGTTGGCGAGGTTGTTGCCGTCCCCGATGTACACCACCCGCTTGCCACGCAGGTCGTGGCCGAATTCCTCCTCGATGGTCTGGTAATCGGCCAGCAGCTGCGCCGGGTGCAGCATGTCCGACAGGCCGTTGATGACCGGAATAGAGGCGTGCTGCGCCAGTTCCTGCAGGGTCTGCTGCAGGTACACGCGGCCCATCACGCCGTCCACCCAGCGTTCCAGGTTGCGCGCCACGTCGCTCACGCGTTCGCGGGTGCCCAGGCCAATCTCGGTGTTCGAAAGGGTAATGGCGTGTCCGCCCAGCTGGTACATGCCCACATCGAAGGTGGTGCGGGTGCGCAGGGACGCTTTTTCAAACACCAGTGCCAGCGACAGCCCCGCGAGCGGCTTGACCTGCCGCCACTCGCCGCGCTTCATGGCGTGCGCGGTGTCCAGCACGGCGCGCAGTTCGGCCCCCGACATATCGAGGTTGCTCAGGAAGTCGCGCCCGGCCATCACGGGGGCGGGCAGGGTCTCTGGGGTCAGGAGCGCAGGATTATTCATGGGAGGTAAGGGGCTGTCAGCCACCTCACCCTTGCCCTTTTTCCCCTGTGTCCCTTTTTTGGCTTTGGTGTCGGCCTTCGGCATAGGGAAGAAGTATACCCTGTACGGGTCAGGGCGAAATCACCTGGTCGGACGACGCATGTTTATTCGCTATTGGTGCGTGAACATGCACGAGCGGGGCGGGCCTCCCCGCAGGAAGGCGCCGCCCCGCTTTTACGCGCTTATTTCGTTTCGGTCAGGGTGTAGCTGCCCGAGCCGCTGTAGCCGTACACGCGCCAGCGGTAGGTGCCACTGGCGGCGGCGTAGGTGATGGCCTCAGTGCTGGTGCTGCCTTCGCTGGCGCCCACGTCGCTCCAGGTGCTGCCCGAGAGCTTCTGCAGGTACAGGTCAAAGTCGGTGCCGCTGGGCCCGGTCAGGTTGCCCTTGAGGGTGCCGCCCGCGTACGAAAAGCCCGCGCTGCCCGGCTGGTACGAGTTGGTGCCGCTGCTTACGCTGCCCGTGTAGGTGGTGGGGGTGGGCGTGGTGCTGCCGCCCACCGTCACGAACAGGGCCGACACCGGACCATAGGTGCCGTTGTTGTTGCGGGCGCGCACATAAACGGTGTGCTTGCCGGCGCTCAGGCCGCTGGTGGACACCGTGGCCTGCACCGCTTCACGGTTGCTGCTGAAGCTGCCGTCCGTGGCCGTCATGGCGCGCGCCGTGCCGCCGGCCCAGGGGGGCGTGTCAATGAAGTACTCGGCGCCCGCAATGGTGCGCGCAGGCTCGGCGCCGTTGCTGGTGTTAAAGCGGGTCATATCGGCGCTGGCGCTGAGGGTAAAGCTGGCCCCCGTGGCCACGCTGGCTGGCGCCGACAGGCTCACGCTGTCCGGGCCGCTGCCCAGCTGGTAGGGCGCGCGGGCCACCCGCAGGGCGTACAGCAGCGCCGCCTGGTTCTTGGGCAGGGTGGTGCCGGTAAAGGTGCTGCACGGCTCGAAGAACGCGGTGCCCAGTTCGATGGTGTAGGCGGCTACGCCCAGCTCGCCGTAGGCGAAATCATCGGTGGTGCCGCTGGTGGGGTACAGGCCCACCGACTGCTCCGGGGTGTAGCCGTTGAAGTAGGCCAGCTTGCGCCCCAGCGACTGCAGCGCCGCGCCGTTGGGGGCTGCGGTGGTGGTGTCGCCCCAGGGCCACAGCACCAGCTGCGAGTAGCTGTGAATGTCCATGTACACGCCGGGCGTGCTGGCCGGCGCGGCGTCGGTGCGAGCCGGGCCGCGGTTGTCGGCAAAGGCGGCGCGGATCAGGTTTTGCAGGTTCTGCGTTTCGGGCTCAGAGCCGGCGCTGACCCCGCGGTAGGTTTCATTGCAGGGGTCGGTGCTGGAGCCCCCGGTGCCCCAGGCATAGGTGAAGTTGCGGTTCAGGTCGGCCCCGAACAGGCCGTTGCCGCAGGCCTGGGTGTCGTTCACGTTCTTGCGCCACGAGGCGCCGGCCTCGGCCTTTTTGCGGCCATCGGGATTGCTTTGCAGCACCAGCCAGACTTCCTGGCTATCGAGCATCCAGGTCACGTCGGCGTCCTTGCCGTAGTTGCTGACCAGATACTCGGCAAAGCGGGTCGCCAGTTCGGCGGGCGTGTATTCGCGGGCGTGAATAGACGCCGTGATCAGCAGCCGGGGCTTGGTGCCGGTGATGCTCTTGTTGGTCAGCTTCAGCACGTTCATGTCGTAGCCGCCGCGCCCCTTGGTTTTCAGCCAGGTCGAGCCGATGGACGACCAGCTGGCCAGATTGGGGTACTGCGAGACGATGCTCTGCGCGCTGGCATAGGTTTCTTCCACCGTGCGGTAGCAGGAATAGCCGCTGATGGACAGGCTGCCCAGGTTCTGCTTCAGAGAGCCGCTGTGCTTGGCGGTTTCCGCCGCGTCAATGCGGATGGTCCAGCCGCGGGTCAGGCCCGTCACGCGCAGGCGCTCGAAGTCGTCTTTGCCCACATCCAGCAGCACGAATTTCTCCTGGGCGCTGCCGCCCAGCGGCTCGAAGGTCTTGACAATGTCAATCCAGTCGCGCTCGGTCTGAAAATCAATGCGCGAGACAACCACCGGGTTCTGCTGGAAGGTGCTGCACTCGTCGGCGGTGGCCACCAGGGAGCTGCCGGGGGTCGCCGGGGCGACCGCCTGGGGCGTGGGGGTCTGCGAGCAGGCGGCCAGCAGCAGAGACGAGCTGAGAAGAAGGGCAGGGAACCGTCGCGTCATACAACCTCCGGGCGTGGCACACCTGCCCGGGAGGGCCGTTCTGAACCAGCCGGGAAGCCACAGGGCGCCTGCGTTGTGTGGTACCCCGGCACTGTAACACCCCCCTTCGGCCCTTCAGGATGCCTCTGTCCTGCTTTGCCGAACGCGCTGGTGAAATCTGACATGCAGCGTGACGCTTTCGTGCTAGCGCCGGCAGAGAACCCAGGCCCTGCTGGCGCGCGTGAACCGCCCAGACCTGGGCTCCGTTTCAGGGCGCCGCTGGCCAGACGGTCCCGGTGCGCTGTTCTAGACAGGTGCCTGCTACGGATGCCGGATGATCCGTTGCCGCCCCTCCGCGTCGCTGCGGTGCTTCCGTGCCTCTCCGTCACCGTTGTTCCTTCTCTGTTGCGCCGCTCTGCGAGCCCCTCCGGTCGGGTTCACCAGTTATGGAAGAATGGATGAACCGGAATCCTTATGGAAGGGGAGGGGGCCGGCGTCAGCGTTCCCAGGCCTAGCCTGACCCACGGCCCTCCAGCCAGCGCGCCAGATCCTTCAGGGCCAGCACCAGCAGGGTCAGCAGGGCGGCGGGCCACAGCAGGCCTTCGGGGGTGTCCAGCCACGCCCAGCGCGCAAAACTGATCAGCTGGCCCAGGTCGGCGTTCAGGGGAATGGCGGTGATGTCCGGCACCGGGTCCAGGCCGTCACTGAAGGCCACGCGCAGCGTGGGCTGGTCGTGAAACCCCAGGGCGCCCAGTTCCATCAGCCACAGAAACACGCCGCCCAGCACCGTGGCGACCACAGCGGCGGCCCGGTGGCGCAGGTGCGGCCACAGGTGGGTGCGCCACACATGCCAGGGGCCGCCCCCCAGGGCCCGCGCGCCGTCCATGAAGGGTTCGCGCCGCAGGGCCGCCACCTGGGCCCCCACCAGCCGGGCAGTCAGCAGCGCGGCGCCCAGCACCAGCACTGCCCGGAAGGAGGACCGGCCCAGCAGCAACACCAGCACCAGCAGCGTGGGGACCTCGGGCGGCAGGCGCAGGCGGACCCAGCCGTGCCACAGGCCCAGCAGCAACCCGGGCAGCAGCCCCAGCAGCACCGTACCGGCCGCCAGTCCCAGCGAGCGGCCCAGGGCACGCGGCGCCAGACAGCGTGGATCGCGCCCAAAGCGGTCGGTGCCCAGGGGCGCGGCCGGGTGCCCGGGGCGCAGCGGTGGCACGGCAAACGGCACCTCCGCACCGGTCTGGGCGACCTGTGGGGCGGCCAGCGGCACCAGCGTGCGCACCTCGCATTCCTGGCGCGGGGCCAGCAGTGCCAGCAGCACCAGGGGGAGCAGCAGCCATCTCATCGGGGCTGCGGGCCCCCGGCCCTTCTGGTTGGTCCCGGTGCTGCGCCCATCCGAATGCCGGCCCTGTTCAGACCCCCCAGCGCGGGTCTGGATGCTCCCTGCCCCCGGCGCTTTCGAAGCTCAATTCGTGCATCGCCGTCAGCCTTCCGAAGCCGTCTCACGCCTCCGCCAGTGGGCGCGGGTCCAGGCGCGCAGCGGCCCAGCGCAGCCCCAGGTGGGCCAGGGCGGCCAGCACCAGCAGGGCCAGCAGCGCCCCCGCGAACAGGGTCAGGCGCTCGCCTTCCAGCTGCCCCGTCTCCGAGAACTGCCCCTGCACCGCCAGATACACCGTGTCGCCCACGCCGGGAAAGTGCAGCAGCCCTTCAAGCAGGGCCAGCGACAGCGCCAGCCCCAGGGCGTCGGCACCCAGCGAGGCCGCCTGCACCGGGCGGGCCAGCGCGGCGGCCCGGCGCTGCACCTGCGCTTCGGGCAGGCCCATGGCCCGCGCCGCGCGGCTGTGGTCGGCCGCCAGTGCCTCGTGGTAGGCGGCGCGCCCCTGGCCAGCGGCCCGCGCGGCCATCGGCAGGGCGAGGCTGCCCACCATCAGGGCCAGCATCAGGGGCGACCAGGGGGTCAGTGGGAAGGTCCAGCCCTGGCGCAGGGTCACGGCCAGGCCCAGGGCCACGCCCAGCAGCAGCAGCAGAAAGGGGGGCACGGTGTCCAGCACCCACAGCAGGCCCAGCGGCGCGCGGCGCAGCACCCCCGCCAGTCCCCAGGCCAGGGCCACCCCGCCCAGCAGGTAGGCCGCACTCTGCAGCGCGGCTTCGGCCACCGGCCCCAGGATCTCGGGGGCAAACACAGAGGCCAGCACCCCCGGATAGGCCAGCACGCGCTCGGGCAGCGGCAGGTGGCGCGGCGTGCCCACCACCAGCGCCGCGTGCCAGCCCAGCAGGCCCAGCACGGTGCCCAGCCCCCTCATGCGGCCTCCCCTGGACTGCCCCAGCTGCGCCGCACAGCGAGAAGGAAAGGAACGGATTTCTGACAATGGGCGGCAGGCCGTCTCACCCGTCGGCGCGGAAGAGGGTCAGGGCGTGGCCGTCGGGGTCGCGGGCATCGGCGGCTTCGCCCCAGCCCATGCGCTGCACTTCGCCCACCACGGCGCCCAGCGCGCGCAGGGTGGCGCAGGCCGCCGCCACGTCAGGCACCGCAAAGCCCAGTTCGGCGCCGCCCGGTTGCGGGGCCGCCCCGCTGGCGGCGTGCGGCTGCAGGATCAGGGTCAGGTCCGTGCCCGCCACCAGCATCACGAAGCCCGGCGCGGCCTGCGGGGCGTCTTTCAGACCAAAGGCCGCCTGATAAAAGGCGCGCGAGGCCTGCGGGTCACGCACGGCCAGGGTCAGGGTGCACAGGGGACCTGGGGACATGGCTCAGCGTACGGGGCCTGTGCCGGCGGCTCAAGCGCAGGTGCCCAACTGGGGACCGTGCTCTACCCTGGAGCCCATGAGCGCCCTTCTCTTTGATTCTCACCTGCACACGCCCCTGTGCGGGCACGCGAGTGGCTCGCCCCGCGAGTACGCGCAGGCGGCCCTGGACGCCGGGCTGCGGGGGGTGTGCTTTACCGACCACATGCCCATGCCCGCGTGGTACGACGCCCCCTGGCGCATGCGGCTGGATCAACTGGCCGGGTACATCGAGACGGTTCAGGCGGTGCAGGCCGAGTTTGCCGGGCGCCTGGAGGTGCGCCTGGGCCTGGAAGCCGACTTTCACCCGGGCACCGAGCGGTTTGTGGAGCGGGTGCTGGCCATGCACCCCTGGGACTACGTGATTGGCAGCGTGCATTACCTGGGCGCCTGGGGCTTTGACAACCCCGAGTTCGTGGCCGAATACGAGAGCCGCGACCTGGGCGCGCTGTACACGCAGTATTACGCCCTGGTGGAGGGCGCGGCCAGGAGCGGCCTGTTCGACGCTATAGGCCACCTGGACCTGCCCAAGAAGTTCGGGCACCGCGACCCGCTGGGGGCTGCGGCGCTGCGCGCGCTGGACGTGATTGCGGACCACAGCCTGAGCCTGGACTTCAACACCGCTGGCTGGCGCAAGCTGGTGGCCGAAGCCTACCCGGCCCCCAACCTGACCCGGCAGGCGGCCGAGCGCGGCATTCCCTTTGTGCTGGGCAGCGACGCCCACCGGCCCGTAGAGGTGGGCTTCCGCTTTACCGACGCCCTGAAGCTCTTGCAGGATGTGGGCGCCCGGGTGGTGACCTACCGGGGCGGGGTGCGGCGAACAGACTGATCTGGACATCGTGGTCTACATTGACGCCTCAAATGCGCTGACCAGCAGTTGAACTGTGGGATAGGCTGCGGGCATGAGCGCGCCCGAATTCAAAAAGCGGGTTCGGCAGCAACAAGCCCGCCCCATCACGCCTGCGCCTCGTCAAGATCCAGCCATTCAGCTGTCGGCGGCGCAGCAGGCTCTTCAGCGGCATACCGCCCGGCCAGTGGCCCTGCAGAGGCAGGTGACGGGGCCGGTGCTGCGGGCGTCCGGGTTAGAGCAGCAGGAGGTGACACGGCTCGCCGTTCAGCGCCAAGCCGTCAACGAGCAATTGGCTGCCCTGCCCCAGGTGGAGGGTCAGCCGATTCAACGGGCCGCCCAGCCCGTGCCTGCGAAGCCCCAGAGTCCGGCGGACTGGGTGACGGTGATGCGTCATCGAGCCGAACAGGTCGAAGGCCAAGCGTTAGATACGCGGCAATACGCCTAGTTCACGGCGCTTCAACGGCAGGTGGCCAATACCTTGGTCCAAGGCTTCCGTGCAGATCGCGGCCCCGCCCAAGCCCGCTACGACACCTACGGCGAACACTTGGCCACGTTGCAACGGCATGCGATCAGTGCGCCAGTCAGTCGCGTGGTGCTGGGCATGGTCCCAGCTGGCGAACGACTCGCGCTTCAACGGGCGGTTGACGCAGCCGTGCAACGCTACGAGGCCGAAGCAGGGCTGGCCGCGACCTTCGCTCAACGTCAGAGCTTGCAGCGCCAATTGGCCGAACTGGACGCGGAAGCGACGCAACCGGTCTTGCAGCGCATTCAAGCCCGACGGGGCGCAGGCAATCCTCTGCCCTAAGCGATTCAACGGCACCTCGAACAAGGGCTCAACCACGACCTGTCCCATGTTCGTATTCACGATGATGCGGAGGCGGACACGCTGGCGAAAGGGGTCAATGCCATTGCGTTTACCACGGGCAGCGACATCTTTTTCCAGAGTGGGCGGTTCAATCCGAACAGCCAATCTGGCCTGGAATTGCTGGCGCATGAAGTCACCCATACCGTGCAGCAGTCGCAAGGGCGTGTGGGCACCGGCATCGACCCTGATGCGGGGCTGGAACGCGAGGCCCGGACGATGGGCGCTAGGTTGGCAGTGCTGCCAGCACCTCCAGGTCCACGGGCTGCCCAGCGGGTGCAGCAAAAGGCACCACCGCAGAGAACTCAGGCGGTGCAGCGTCAAACGGCAGCCGCGAACCCTCCGCTTACCGCCGAGCAACATGTCAAAGCGTTCCAGGCCAAGCTGAAGCAGGCTGCCCTGAAAACCCTTGGACAGAACGAACAGCGCCTGATCAGCCGGCAAAAGGCGATGGCGCGCACCAGTCCTGACAACCCTGCCTGGGCCGCGCTCCATCTGGTGGCGCAGAAAAATGTCCAGGTGGAGCGCACCTGGCAGAGTCTGGTTGGAGCAGTCGAGAAGCAGGTGCTGGCAGCGGGGTCAGACGCTGCCCGACCGTTTACAAATCCAGCCCTACGTCTGAGGCTGAGCGATCAGCAAGACGGCCTGATGCAGCTGATCTATCTGAACTGGAGCCGAACCCGCGCTGCTGGTCTGCAACCACCGACTTCTGCCAGCACGGCTGCCCAACTCCAGCAATTCCGGCAGCAGTATGAGCCCCTCTTGAGGCAGTTTGATCAATTGGCCCGGGTTGAAGATGCCCGTGACTATCTGCACGCGCAATACCCGGAAGTGGCGCTGCTGGCTAAGAAACTCGGCGCCACGGGCCTGGCCGCGTCACCCAATACGGCGGCGGCAAATGCCAGGCTAGGTGGCCTGCTGAACGAGGAATACAGCAAAACCCGTAAGGCCATTGCTGACCTGCGCGCCAGGATTCAGGGTGGCCACCTGCCCACAGGCCACATGGACGTGCTGCTGTACCAGGTGATGCAGCAAGAGGGCATTCAGCCGGGTGCCACCACGGCCAAGAGCCGGGCTGTGACAGCGTGGTTGGAAGGCCAGAGCCGCACGAACCTCTGGACGGATATCGGGCTGACGCTAGCGGCTCTGGGCTTCACGATTGCGGCTCTGCTGGCCCCTGAATTCGTACTGGTAGGGGCAGCGGCCCTGGCCAGCACCGCCACTCTGACCACTCGAAACTTGCTCAGCAGTCAGGCGCAGCGTGGGGTGTCGAACACGCAGGCCATGGGCGGCCAGGCACTCTCGAGTGTCAGCCCGGAAGCCGCTCAGGCGCAGGTGGTGCTGGCGCAGGTAGATGCCCTGCTGCTGGGTGCCGGTGTGGTGGCTGCAGGCGCAGCGGGTTTGAAAAACCTGGGCCCGCTGGCCAGCAGCGTGCAGGGCCTGAGCCGTGGCAGCCGCTACCGGTGGGCTGCCGGGGAAGTGAATACAGGCCGCGTGGCTGGCACTGCAGCCAATGCAAGTCAAGATGCCAGATTGGCGAAATTCCCGAAAAATGAATGGCCTGCTGTAAAAGATTTCTGGCCTTCGATACGTGCGCGTCAGGACGATGTACCAAAAATTGCCAAGTTGGTGGGTATGTCAGAAGAACAGGTGCTCCTGGCTAAACAACACCTGATAATGCGTGATCATCTCATGCGCATGGACGACGGCATCGTCAGAGTCTCTCGCTTCGAGCCAAATGCGGACATGCTCTCTTATGGCAGAGGGTGACTAAAGGCGAATAAATTACTAATGAAGAATTGCAACACCTTAAAGATCTTATAAGCCACGAATATAATGAGGCAAGATACTTAAATCTGCGTCCCGAGCTAATGGATAAGTTTTTAGATAAGCATGACCTTTATGAAGATCTTTTAAAAGAGCTGGCTGAAAAGGGTGTTGACATAAAAGCTGTTAAGATGCAAGAAAGTAATATCAGACCGGTTACGCCATATCGATATGCGCATTTAATTGTGGAATATACAATTGCCAAACAGCCGAAGAGTAGAATAATTGAAGATTATGAGGAAATGGGGCTGGTAAAACTTGACTACGACTTGGGGCAGTATGTCTTAACAGCTAAGGGAAGAAGCTACATGGGGTTAAAGTGAAAGAGCAAACAGATATATTCCCTGCGCATCTAATCCTATCTAACCCTAGTAACTTTGAGGTTTATGTTGATTATCAATATAATAGGCAGTTCATCCACATACTTCAATTAAGATATTATGTGTTGTCAACAGAAAATTATTATCATAGTTCCTGGTCACATTTTATAGACCCTCTGTGGCAGCCCAGTATAAATGAAAAAAGGCCCTTCGCGGAGCTGGAGGCCATCCTGCTTGATGTGGTCGATAGTATAAAAAGCATTACTAACGATCATCAAATACGTATATTAGTTAACAAAGATCAGCAAAACTTTATTTTAATCAGAGACATTATAACGTTGCCCTCGCAGCACTACAGAGAGATGAAGAAAACATTCTCTGATTCTGCCGGTTACTATGGGGTATCGCAGTTTATATCTCTCTTCTTCAGGGATGCTGAGAGGTATTTGATTGGCAGCATCTCTCCAGAATTGTTCTGGGATAAGGTAGAAGAATACAAAGAATTCAGAAAAGACCATTAGCAGCCGCATTATTTCGAAATAGATAAATTTATTGGCTCGAGGGATGTATTTTCACAATCCTGATTCATATTAGCCAGATTAAAATCGCAAGACTTAATGCCGGCATTAGCGTTACTTGTGCCTCCTCTGTCGGTTTTTAATGAACAGAGACAATCCAGCTTCAAACCTCGTGGTTAGCGTCATTTCCGCCGACTCGGCCGGTCAGCGCGCGCCCTGCCTGACTTTCTTTATCTCATCCAATTTTCCATGGCAGAGAACCTGCCGTTGGTTTGGGGCCATAGGGTCGGCCACACCTTTTGATACATTCAGACGTCATTGGGCGCGACGTCCTACGTATGGTCGCTCAATTCAGGGGGACCTTTGGTCGCTCGTTTTGTTATGCGTCCTCGGCCCGGGATCACCGCAGTTGCCGTTTAAAGCGACCCAGCTTACTCGCACCTCGTACATAGAGCGGGCGTCGGCCCAGGCATGCGGGGACCCGGCATGGAAAGCGAGGCTGGCTGTTGGCTGTGCTATAGCTGGAGGACCAAAGCAGCCTATCTGCGGAGCGCCCCGCTACTCTGAATCCCATGTCCGATGTGACGAAAAAGCAACTCGTCTCGGTGCTCAAAACCACCGCCGATCTGCTGGACCTGCTGGGCTCAGCCGACAATGCCTTTCGTGCCCAGGCGTTTCGCAGCGCCGCCCGCAGCCTGGAGAGCCTGGACGCTGAGGCCGACACCCTGATCGCCGCTGGGTTTGCCGGGGTGCCCAAGGTGGGCAAGACAATCGCGGCGGACCTGCTGGCCTACGCGCGCGGCGGGGTGTTTGCGCCGCTGGAAGACGCCGCCAGCCTCATTCCAGCCGGGGTGCTGAGTCTGTTCCGGGTGCGCGGGCTGGGCCCCAAGAAGATCCGGGCGCTGTGGGACGCGGGCATTGATTCCCTCGAAGGCCTGCGCGAGGCCTGCCGCGACGGCCGGGTGGCGGCCCTGCGCGGTTTTGGCCCCAAGAGTGCCGCTGGCTTTCTGGGCGCGGTGGAGTTTGCCCTGGCCGCGCAGGAGCGCCAGCACCTCAGCACCGCGTGCGAGGTGACCGAGTTGCTGTGCCGGCAACTGGCCGCCTTTGACCCTCGCCCGGCCGGCGACGTGCGCCGGGGCCTGGACACGGTGCGGGCTGCGCGCGTAACCGTGACAGGGAGCCCGGATGCCCTGGGCGAGGCGCTGGCGGGGGTCGTTGAGGGCCTCGCGCCGTTAGAGGGCCGCCCGGTACTGGCCGGGCGGGTGGACGGCGTACCCGTCGAGGTGGCCTTTGCGCCCACCCCGGCGGTGCGCGGCGCCCTGGACCTGACGATGGGCGGCAGCGCGCCCTACCGCGAGGGCCTGCAGGCTGCGGCCCGTGCCCAGGGTCTGGAACTGGGCGGCCACGGCCTGCTTCGCCAGGGGCAGCCGCTGGACACCCCCACCGAGGCCGACGTGGCCCAGGCCCTGCAGCTCACCCTGCGCCCCGCCGAGTACCGCGAACCCGAACACGACGCCCTGTGGCCGGCGCTGCCCCACCCGGATGAACTGGTCACCGTGCAGAGCCTGCGCGGCATGCTGCACACCCATTCCACCTGGTCCGACGGCGCGGCCAGCCTTGCCGAGATGGCGGGGGAAGTCGTGCGCCTGGGCCACGGCTACCTGGGCACCGGGGACCACTCGCGCGCCGCGCACTATGCGGGCGGCCTGAGCCTTGAGCGCCTGCAGGCCCAGCTGAAAGAAATCCGCGAGTTGCAGGCGGCCGGGCTGCCCATCGTGGCGGGCGCCGAGGTGGATATTCTGGAAGACGGTTCTCTGGACTATCCAGACGACGTGCTGCAGGAGCTGGATTACGTGGTGGCCAGCGTGCACAGCCTCTTTACCCTGGACGCCGCGCGCCAGACCGAACGCCTGATCCGCGCCGCGCAGCACCCGCTGGTCACCATTCTGGGCCACCCCACGGGGCGCTTGCTGCTGCGCCGCCCCGGCTACGCGCTGGACCTGGACGCGGTGCTGGCCGCCTGCGAGGAGAAGGGCACGGTGGTGGAAATCAACGCCAACGCCTACCGCCTAGACCTGGACTGGCGCGTGGCCCTGCGCTGGCGTGAGCGCCTGACCTTCGCCATCAACACCGACGCCCATGTGCCCGCTGGCCTGGCCGACGCAAAATACGGCGTGATGGTGGCCCGGAAAGCCGGCCTGACCCCGGCGCAGGTGGTCAACACCCTGGACCGCGAGGCGTTTCTGGCCTTCGTGCAGGCGCAGCGGGCGGCGCGGGGCTAGCAGGACTTTGTCACTTTTGAACACTGTATATAACAATTCTCTTCACGCTGCCGTTAGGACTGCGGACGGGCTGCAAGCTAACGTTACAAAGCTCTCAAGTGGCTTGAATTTGGAATATTTAGGTAAAAAATTTAATTAAATGTCTAAGTGAGCGAAGCTCGCTAGAGTAACCGGAAGCTGCAAATAGAAGTTGGGGTAAAAATTAGGGAGGCATGACAGGGAGTCTATGGATATCGTCTAACTGCCTCCTTGTGGGTCAATTTCTGACTGCTTTCTCACCATGAAATCAAGGAGAAATTCTGGCGTAAGTATGAGACCATCCTCTAGGTCTTCTTCGTAGAAGGTGTGAAACAGCACATCAAGAGGCTTCGGATGACCTGTAATACTTTTCAACTCCTCTCCCATTTCATAGACTTCCTTATCAGAAGCTTGACCTATAAAGGATGGATCCAGAAAATTCTGTATTAATGAAAGGGCTCGCTCCATACTCATATGATTATATTATAGGCTGTTCGATCGGCGCATCATTTAGATGTGTGCTACGGAATGTGACGCCGCGTCAGAAGTCAGGACCGATTCATCCGCTCAAGCTCCCTGCCGTCTGTGCGCCGCACTGGCGACATCGTGTCTCTCGTGGATCTTCCAAAGAATGAATAAAAAGGGGGCGGCCACAGACGCCGCCCCCGCCCGTTACCAGATCTCCCACATGACGCCCAGGCGGCGCGGCTGGGGATCAAGGGCTTCGGCGCGTTTCAGGTCGCCCTGCTGGGCCAGGCGGCAGATCGCCCGGCCGGCCCGGCGCCAGCGCCGACGGGCCACACGGGTTGCCGCAGAAACGCCGCCCCTCAGGCCGCCCCGTTTCAGCCAGCGCCGGGCCTGCGCCTGCTGAAAACGGACCACGGCTTCTTCCAGTTCCCAGGTCATGACGGGCGTGCGAAAAGGAGCGCCCAGCCGCTGGGCAAACCCCACCCGGTAACCCATCACGGCCCAGTGCGGCCTGGGCTTGCGGCGCCGGCGCCGCACCGGTTCCAGCACCGAGCCCGGATGCTGGGAGGCCAGCACCTGCGCGGGAACTCATTCTTCAAACTGGCCCAGTTCGCACCACTGCTGCCGGGGCCACGCGGCCTGAACAGCCCGGGGCTCCCCGTAACCGAAAAATGGCTGAATGTGGTGCGCAAGACGACGGGCGACAAGGCGGCGCGTGTGCTGTTCATAAGGAACTCGGGTGAGCCGAAGGCGAGGGCTGAGCGAAGCGAACACGAGAGAATACGGGACTCCGGCGATGGAAAAGCATATTTGTGCCCTTCCGAATATGCTTTGGAATCAGAGGAGTCCCGTATCACGCGCCCATAAACGTCTGGCCATAGTAGGCCCCCTCCAACGGGCCTACTGGGTGTCGTCTCGCCAGGTCATCCCCACGAGGATAGGCGCGGGCCTGCACCGGTGCATCCGCCAAGCGGCTCAGGCGAGCGGCCGTTCAGGGCGCCCCTCTCCTGCGGGCCCCTGGAACGGCTACGGTGCCCGCCCGGTTCAGCCGTACCGCTTTTCCAGCAACTCGGCCAGGGCCTGCCACTCGGCCTGTTTGGCTTCGGGCAACTGGCGGGCCAGGTTCGCCAGGTAGCGGCCCAGGTGGCTGCGGGTCAGGGCGCCGGGGTCCACGCCCAGTTCGCTGGCGGCTTCGGGAATCAGCACGTCGGCCATGGGGCCAATCAGGCGGGTCAGGTTCCAGTGCAGGTCTTCTAAAAAGGCCGGGCCCAGCGGCGGCTCGGGCTGGGCGTGGCGGCCCAGAGCGCGTTCCAGCACGCCGCCTTCCGTGGTCTGGTGCAGCATGTGGTCAAAGGCCCGCGTGGCCCCGCCTGCGTCCCCCCGGATGATGCCGTGAATGATGTCCTCGTGCGTGGCGTACAGCGCTGGAAAACGGCCGCCCTGCAGCAGTTCGGTGCTCACGGCGCGCAGCACGTTCGCCAGTGGCATATGTATGGCCCGCAGCAGCCGCAACACCACCGGGTTGCCCGCCGCCTGCGCCACGGCGAGATGCAGCGCGAGGTCGGCCTGAATGAACTGCTCCGGGTCGCCCTGCACGTCGCGCATGGCGTGCAGGTGCGCCAGCAGTTCGGCGCGCTGCTCGGGGGTCGCGCGCCGGGCGGCCTGGGCAATGGTGTAGTGCTCCAGCACCTGCCGGGTGTCCAGAAAGGCGCGGGCTTCGGCCTCGTCGTGCACCACCCCCAGCCACAGGTTGATGCTGGGGGCCTGCTGGGTGACAGGCAGCACCACCGTGCCGCGCCCGGGGCGGGCGTCCACCACACCGCTGGCCGAGAGAATGCTGATGGCCTCGCGCACGGCCGCCACGCTGGTGCCGTAGCGGGTGGCGAGTTCGCGCTGGCTGGGCAGGGTGTCGCCGGGGCGCAGCTGGCCGTCCAGCAACAGGGCCTGCAGGTGCGCGGCGATGTGCTCGCCCAGCGAGCGTTTGTCCAGGGGCTCGGGGGAAAAGGCGCCGCTGCCCTCGCTCATGGGCGGCCCCCCGGGCGCAGGCGGCTCAGGGCGAGGTGCAGGCTTACGCGCAGGCGCTCAATGGCGCTGATCAGGTCGCCCAGTTCGTCGGGGCGGCCCCCGGGGCGAATCTGAATGGGCCCGTCCAGCTGTCCCAGACTGGCCTGCTGCGCGGCCTCGGTGATCGCCAGAATCACGCCCACCACGCGGCGCACCGCCCAGTAGGCCACCAGGGCCGCGATCATCGCCGTGACGGCGCACGCCAGCAGCACCAGCAGCAGTTGCCGGTGCAGCGCCGTGTTCAGGCTGCCCAGCGTGACGCCAATCGCCAGATGAAACAGCGGCTGCCCGGCTGGGGCGGCCTCGCCGGGCAGGCGGAGCACGCGCCCCCCCGGCGTGTCGTACACGTCCAGCTGCGTGACCTCGTACACCTGGGTCTGGCCTTCGGTGGCGCTCAGGCGGGCCACGGCGTCCCGCAGGTGCTCGGTCACACTCTGGGGGGCGCCCACGCCCCAGGTGTCTTCCAGGGCAGCCTGCGCGGCGCGGTAGGCCTGGGCTCGGGTGTCTGGCACTTCCAGGTGGGTGCCGCCGGGCTGGGCCTGCAAAAAGGCGTCAAGCTGCGCGCGCAGCAGCCAGTCGGTCTGCGGCTCGTCGCTGAAAAAGTAGCGCGGGGCCTCGCCCGCAGGCTGCACGTCAATAAAGGCCACGCTGGGCGAGGCCACCGCCGCGCGCAGCTGCACGTTCACCTGCGTCAGGTCCGTCACGTCCAGGGTGCTGGCCAGCACGCTTGCCACCGAGGCACTCAGGGAGCGCGAAATGGTCCCCACCTCGGCCCGGCGCTGGGCGGTGAGCAGCGCGGCCAGCAGCACCCCCAGTCCCAGAATAGGCAGCACGCTGATCAGCAGCGCCTTGGTGCGCAGGCTCAGGCGCCGTTCGGGGCGGGTGACCCGCAGGGGGGCCGGGGTGGTGATGGTCATGGAGGCTCCTGGGGCGTGCATGCCCAGTCTTATTGAACCGAGTTCATTGATCTGAACATTCAAACAGTTGACTTGCCCGTTGGCCTCAGCCTACACTCACCCTGTCCTTTTCTACAAGTTGCGCAGGTGGCGTGACCACCCGTTGGTCACGGCTGTGATGGTGCGTGCTGCCCCCCTGGCGGGCGTGGCCGCTCTGTCTGTCTGACCGGCCCATCCGGAGACACCGGGGCCGGAAGTGTAAGGAGTTGCCATGTCCAAGACCGCGCTGCCCCGTCTGTTGTCTGCGGCCCTGCTGCTCACGCTGGGGCTGACCCAGGCCCAGAAGGTAGACACCGTATCCATCGGGATTGCGGTGGCCCAGACCAGCAACACCGCGCTGCTGGGCCAGGAGCAGGTGATCGGTGCCCGCTTTGCCGAGAAATACCTCAATGCGCGTGGCGGCATCAACGGCACGCCCTTCAAACTGGTGTTTCAGGACACGGGTGGCGACGAGGCCGGGGCCATCAACGCTTTCCAGACGCTGATCACCAAGGACAAGGTGGTGGGCATCGTGGGGCCCACCCTCTCGCAGCAGGCCTTTGCCTCGGACCCCATTGCCGAGCGCGCCAAGGTGCCGGTGCTGGGGCCCAGTAACACCGCCAAGGGCATTCCGCAGATTGGCAACTTTATCGCCCGGGTGTCGGCCCCGGTGGCGGTGGTGGCGCCCAACGCGGTCAGGCAGGCCCTGAAGCTGGACCCCAAAATCAAGGACGTGGCGGTCCTGTACGCCCAGAACGACGCCTTTTCCACCAGCGAGACCGGCACCTTCCAGGAAACGGTCAAGGCCCAGGGCCTGACCCTGGCCACGGTGCAGAAGTTCCAGACCACCGACACAGATTTCACCACGCAGGTGACGGCGGTGCTGAACGCCAAGGTGGACCTCGTGATTATTTCCGGGCTGGCGGCCGACGGCGGCAATCTGGTCAAACAGCTGCGGCAGTCGAACTACAGGGGGCTGATTATCGGCGGCAACGGCCTGAACACTTCGAACATGTTCCCGGTGTGCCAGAAGCTGTGCGACGGCGTGATTATCGCCCAGGCCTACAGCCCCGCGCAGCCCAGCGCCGCCAATCAGGTGTTCGTGAAGGAATACACCGCGCAGTACAAAAAGGCCCCGCCGCAGTTCGCTGCCCAGGCCTACGCGGGCGTGCAGGTGATGGTCGAGGCCCTGAAGGTGATTGACCGCAAGAAGAAACTGAACACCTGGGACCTGGACGACCTGCGCGTGGAACTGAACAAGCAGATTCTGCTGGGCAAATACAACACGCCGCTGGGCCTGATTTCCTTTGATAAGGACGGCGAGGTGATTCAGAAAGAGTTCTACGTGGCGCAGATTCGCATGAAAGACGCCAAGAACGGCAGCTTCGTGTACCTGAAGTAAGGCGGGTCGGCGGTGGGCCATGCGCTGTGAGGTCGGCTGCTCACAGGGCGTGGCCCCCTGCATCTGGTTTGGTCCCGCTCCAGCACCCAAGGAGGGCTGTTCGCCGTGGAACTCAGTCAACTGCTTCAGAACCTTTTAAACGGCCTCGCCATTGGCAGTGTGTACGCCATTTTCGCGCTGGGCTACACCCTGGTCTTTTCCATTCTGGGCATCATCAACTTTGCGCACGGCGCGGTGTTCACCCTGGGCGCCTATTTCACCTACACGCTGGTGGTGGGCGAGTTTTCCAACAACGGGCTTCTCAGGGGCCTCACCCTGTTTCCAAACGGCTCGCCCTTCTCCGGCCAACCGCTGACCTTTGCCCTGGCCACGTTGCTGGGCGCGGCCCTGGCCGGGCTGGTGGCGGTGCTCATTGAGCGCCTCGCTTTCCGGCCCATGCGCTCGCGCAGCGCCGACCCGCTGCTGGCGCTGGTGAGTTCGCTGGGCGTGGCGCTGGTGATCGTGAACCTGATTCAGCTGCTGGTGGGCGCGGAAATCTACAGCTTCCCCGACAATGCCTACGGCGATACGCCGCCCGCCCTGTCTTTCACCCTGGGCGGCAAGGTGGTGATTATCCGCACCGTGCAGGTGATCATCTTCGCGGTCAGCCTCGTCATGCTGGCCGTGCTGGGCTACGTGATTGGCCGCACGAAAATTGGCAAGGCGCTGCGCGCGGTGGCCGAAAACCCTGGCACCGCCAGCCTGCTGGGGATCAGCGTGGACCGCTTTATCGTGATTACCTTTTTCCTCTCGGGCTTTGTGGGCGGGCTGGCCGGCACGCTGGTGGGCACGGCCTTCGGGGTGGCGGGGCCCTACTTCGGCGTCACCTACGGCCTCAAGGAGCTGGCGGTGATTGTGCTGGGCGGCCTGGGCAGTATTCCGGGCGCGGTGCTGGGGGGGCTGGTGATCGGGCTGGCAGAAGCCTTTGTGCCCGCCGATTACTCGGCCTACAAGGACGCGGCGGCCTTTGCGCTGCTGTTCGCCATTCTGCTTGTGCGCCCGCAGGGACTGCTGGGCCGCAGCGCCATCCAGAAGGTGTAACGTGGCCGATTTTCTGCAAACCTACGGCTTCCTGATTGCCACCATGCTGCAGGCGGGCCTGCTGGGCTTAAGCCTCTATTTTCCGCTGCAGGCCGGGCAGCTCAGCCTCGCCAGCCCAGGCTTTTACGCGCTGGGCGGCTACGTGGCGGCCATTATGCTCACCAACCCGGCGTTTGCGGGCCTGCGCGACACGCTGGGGAGCGCCATCTTTCCCCTCACCTGGCTGGCCGGCGCGGTGCTGGGCGGGCTGCTGGGCGTGGTGGTGGGGGTGCCCGCCCTGCGGCTGCGCGGCATTTACCTCGCGCTGGCGACCATTGCCTTTGTGGAGATTCTGCGGGTGGTGGCCCTGAACCTCACCATTACAGGCGGCGCGGTGGGCATCTTCGGGATTCCGCAGGCGTTTGGCTTTCAGGACCGCTGGCCGTACATCTTTCTGTTCGGGCCGCTGCTGGCGCTGACCCTGCTGTTCGCGTGGCAGCTGGAGCGCTCACGGGTGGGCCGGGCGCTGCGCGCCATCCGCGAGGACGAACTGGCCGCCGACGCCATGGGCGTGCCGCCCACCCGCTACAAGGTCCTGGCCTTTGTGATCGGCGCGGTGCTGGCCGGACTGGTGGGCGCCATGAGCGCGCCGTTCCTGAACACCTGGAACGCCAAGCAGGGCACCTTCGACGCCAGCATCACCATTCTGGCGGCGGTGCTGATCGGCGGCAGCCGCAACATCTGGGGTCCGGTGGTGGGCGGCGCGCTGCTGGGCGCCGTGCCCGAGGTGCTGCGCTTCCTGGCCGACTGGCGCCTGGTGATCAACGGCTTGGTGCTGGTGGTCGCCAGCCTGTACCTGCCGCAGGGCATCGTGGGCGCGCTGTCGCGCCTCTCGCGGCCCCGGCCCCCGCAGCGGCCCCCGGTGCAGGGCCCGCCCGTCTCGGTGGCCGAGGTGAAGCCATGACAGCGGCGCCCGTGCTGCAGGCACAGCACATGACCCGGCGCTTCGGCGGGCTGGTGGCCGTCAACGACGTGAGCTTCGAGGTGTACCCGGGCGAGATCTTCGGCCTGATCGGCCCCAACGGCGCGGGCAAGACCACGCTGTTCAACCTGATGACGGGCCTCACCCCGCCTTCGGGGGGCAGCCTGACCTACCAGGGCCAGCGGATTACGGGCCTGCCGCCGCACCGGGTGGCGCAGGCGGGCCTCAGCCGCACCTTTCAGAACATCCGCCTGTTCAAGGGCCTCTCGGCGCTGGAAAACGTGAAGATCGCCCAGCATGCCCGCACCCACGCGGGCCTGTGGCGCGGGGTGTTCGGGGCGGCGCGCGCCGAAGAGCGCTTGGTGGAGCGCCGCGCCTGGGCCCTGCTGGACCTCGTGGGGATGGGGGACCGGGCGGGCGAGCTGGCCGGGAACTTCAGCTACGGCGACCAGCGGCGCCTGGAAATTGCCCGCGCCCTGGCCACCGAGCCGCGCGTGCTGCTGCTGGACGAACCCGCCGCTGGCATGAACACCGCCGAGAAAGGCCAGCTGACCGCCTTTATCCGGCAGGTGCGCGATCAGTTTGATCTGACAGTGCTGGTTATTGAACACCACGTACCGCTGGTGATGAACCTGTGTGACCGCGTGGCGGTGCTGAACTTTGGCGAGCTGATCGCCGTGGGCGACCCTGCCAGCGTGCAGCGCGACCCCCGCGTGATCGAAGCGTACCTGGGAGGCGAATAGATGCCGCTGCTGGAAATCGAGAACCTCAGCGTGAACTACGGCGCCATTCAGGCCGTGCGCGGCCTGTCCCTGACCGTGGACGAAGGCGAGGTGGTCACCCTGATCGGCGCGAACGGGGCGGGGAAGACCACCACGCTGCGGGCGGTGTCGCGGCTGCTGCGGCCGGTGGCGGGCCGCCTCCGCTTTGCCGGGCGCGATATTACCCGCCTGCCCGCCGATGAAGCCGTGCGCCTGGGGATCGCCCAGAGCCCCGAAGGGCGGCAGGTGCTGGCCCGCCAGAGCGTGCAGGACAACCTGGAACTGGGCGCCTACACCCGCAAGGGCGGCGTGCGGGCCGACCTGCAGACCATGTACGAACGCTTTCCCCGCCTGGGCGAGCGCCGGCACCAGCTGGCCGGCACGCTCTCGGGCGGCGAGCAGCAGATGCTGGCCATCGCCCGCGCCCTGATGAGCCGCCCCCGACTGCTGCTGCTGGACGAACCCAGCCTGGGCCTGGCGCCGATCATCGTGCGCGAGATCTTTACCATCATCCGCGAACTGAACGAGCAGGGCGTGACCATTCTGCTGGTGGAGCAAAACGCCCGCCTCGCCATGAACGCCAGTCACCGCACCTATGTTTTGGAGGCCGGGCAACTGACCTTCAGCGGCGACAGTGCCCAGCTGGTGAACGACGAACGCGTGCTGCACGCGTATCTGGGCGGTTAAGGCCCACCGCAATGCCGCGCCCGCTTCCTGGCTGGAGCGGGCGCGGCGGTGTACCGTTGGATTCCTAGCGGTCACCACATGACCTGAAGGGTTCACCTTGAAATCATGTGGGGCGAGCGGCGCGGGTCACCGCGACAGAGGGCGGTTGAAGTGGCGTTGAGGGGGTCCCTCACTCCCCTCAATGGAACGGATGACTGCTGTTAGCCCTGGGGCGCCGCCTCCCGCGCGGTCTTCAGGGCCGCCGCCCACCAGTGCAACTCTGAGAGCATGTTCTGCACGCCGGGCTGCAGGTGCGCCATCTCTTCCAGCGCGGCGCCCGCCTGCCACGCGCCAAAAAAGTCGGCGCCCTGAATGTGCACGCTGGTGCGAATGGGCGCCATCTGCAGTTCCACGGCGATCTGCCGCAGCTGCTCGATGGCCCGCGCGGCCCCCACCGAACCGTAGCCCACAAAGGCCGCCGGTTTCCTGTTCCATTCCGGGTACGAGTAATCCAGCGCGTTTTTCAGCACCCCGGTGGGCGCGTGGTTGTATTCGGGCGTCAGGAAGATGTAGCCGTCGAACTCTGCGATCTTCTGCTGCCAGCGCACGGCCACCTCGTTCTGGGTGGGCGCCCAGGCGTTGGAAGCCACCTCGTCGAAAAAGGGCATGGGATAGTCGCGCAGGTCCACGAACTCGTACTCGGCGTCGGTGCGCCCGGTCAGGATGCCGCGCAGCCACGCCGCCGGCTTGTCTGCAAAGCGCGCGGCGCGGGTGCTGCCGATAATCACAGCGATTTTCATGGTGTGGCCTCCTGGACCGTGGGCGGGGGCGTGGCGGTGAACCCTGCCGCTGGGCCAGCCTCAGGCATACCCCACCGCTCCCCGGGCCGCCACCCGACCCCACTTCATGCTTGTGGCGCCCAGGGCTCATGGAGGCCCCACGCGCCTGTCGCCTTCGCCCCACGAAAACGGGCGGGACTGTTCCCCTCACAGAACAGTCCCGCCCTGGATTTTCTGCAGGCGCTCCGGCTTCAACCCCGGAGCGCGGGGCGCGCGCCGTTACCGCGTGCCGAAGTTCTGCACCCAGTAGGTGCCGTAGGTGCTGCCGGGGCGGTAGGTGTAGCCCACGCCCAGTTCTTTCAGGCCGGGGTCCATCAGGGTCTTGCAGTGGCTGGGGCTGTCCAGCCAGCCCTGCACCACGTTCTGCGCGGTGTAACCGGCGGCAATGTTCTCGCCCACCTGGGTCCAGCCCCGGTAGCCAGCGGCTTCCATGCGCTGGGCGGGGGTGCGGCCCTCGGGGGTGACGTGGTTAAAGTACCCGCGCTCGGCCATATCGGCGGCGTGGCCCCGGGCGGCGGCGGCCAGGTAACCGTTCCAGGTCACGGCGGGCGCGGCGCCGAAGGCCTGTCCCCCGCAGGAGCGGGCCTGGGCGCGGGCCACGTTCACTTCGGCCAGAATCTGGGCTTCCTGGGCGCTCATGGTCTGGTCGCCAGCGCCGCCGCTGGGGGCCGTGCTCTGGCCGCCGCCGGCGGCGCTGCTGCTCACGGTGGTGGGTGCGCTGGCGGCGGGGGCGCTGGGGCCACCACCACAGGAGGCCAGCAGCAGGGCGAAGGGCAACAGGGCAGTCAGGGCAGTTTTGGGCATGTGAGGGTCCTTTTCGCATGTGGCCTGTCGGCGGATGCGGTTGAAGTGCCCTCACGGTACAAATGTCAGACTTTCAGCCCGGTCACTTTCACGAACATGAACGCCCCGCCCCGTAGGGGAAGGCGGCCAGCTGGAACAGAAGCCCGAAAAAAGCCCTCACAGCCGTCATCGGGCCACACTTCAGTCCTCTTTCAAAGCCCCGTCACAACATCAAGCCCCCTGGGGGTCACCCAGGGGGCTACATGAAGGGGGTGTCCAGCGCCCACTCTTCTGTCAGAACGTTGTGACAGCAATGCCGGTTATTTCACGCGGTTCAGGCCGTCCTGGGCTGGTTTGTAGCCCGGGTTCAGCTTCAGGGCGCGCTCGTAGTTCTCGCGGGCCTTCAGGCGGTCGGCGGCCACCGCGCCCGAACCGCGCTCGTAGCTCAGGCCCAGGTAGTACAGGTATTCGGGGGTGTTGCTGCCCAGGGCGGCGGCGCGTGTGAGCTGCTCGCGGGCCCCCTTCAGGTCGCCGCTGTCCAGGGCCAGCCGGCCCAGGTAGTAGTAGAACTCGGGGTAGCGCAGCGGGTCCAGGGTCACGGCCTGGGTCAGCTGGGCGCGGGCGGTGGCGGTGTCCTTGGCCAGGTAGCTGACCACGCCGTACTGGCCCACGGCGTAGGCGTTCTTGGGGGCCAGCCGGGCGGCCTGCGCGGCTTCGGGCCGGGCCGCCGTGAGGTTGCCACTCAGGGCCAGCAGCTTGGCGTAGTAGGCGCGGTTGTACGGATCGCGCGGGTCCACGATCACCGCCTGCTGCAGGCTTTCCAGCGCCAGCGGCAGGTTGCCGGTCGCGTAGTACATGTCGCCCAGGTTGTACAGCAGGATGGCGTTGTCGGCGTTCAGGGCAATCGCCTGCTTGAAGGCGTCAATGGCGCGCGCCGCGTCGCCCTGCAGCTTGTAGACATAGCCGCGCTCGTTCCACACGCGGCTGAGCTGCACGTTCTTGCTGGTGCCGGCCTGGGCCAGGGCCTCGGCGTCGGTCAGCACGCGCAGGGCTTCATTCAGGTTGCCGCTGACGGTGGCGCGGTCCCCAGCCCCGATGTACTGCTGCACATAGGCCTGCGACAGCGAGATATAGGCGTCAAAGTTGCGGCTGTCCAGGCTGATCAGGCGCTTGAGGGTTTCAATGCCCGCGCTGTAGAGGCGCAGCTTGATCTGCGAGCGGCCCAGGCCGATCAGGGCTTCGGGGTTGCGGGGATCCAGTTCGGCCGCCGCGCGGTAGGCCACGTACGCCTGATCAAACTGCCCCTGCTCGTAGTAGTACACGCCCAGCGCCACGTAGTTGGCGGCGGGAATGGCGCGCGGGGCGGCAGGCGCGGGGGCAGCGGCCGGGGCCGCCGCTGGGCTGGTGGGGGTGGCAGGCGCAGCGGGCGCGGTCTGCGCGCCGGCCAGGCCCAGCGTGATCAGCAGGCCCAGCAGGCCGGTTGTGGTGCGTCGATTCACTCGGAAACCTCCGTGGGGCGCTGCGCGGCGTCGCGGCGCGGCCTCACCCTGCCAGAAATGGGCATAAGGGCATGATACGTGAGAACGCCGACAAATCGGGTGAAGTGGCCGTGAGAGGGCGGGGGCAGCATAAGGGCAGTGTTCGCGGCCTCTGTGACGCCCATCTGACGGGCGCGCAGCCTGTACAGTCGGGGGCGTGAACGTTGCGCCCACCCGCCCGCGCCGCCTGGGCCTGACCGGCAGCATTGGGGCCGGCAAAAGCACGGTGGCCGCCCTGCTGCGCGCCCACGGCCTGACCGTGCTGGACGCCGATGAACAGGCCCGGCTGGTCACCGCCGAGCCCGAGGTGCTGGCCCAGATAGAGGCCCGCTTTCCCGGCACGGTGGTGGGGGGCGTGCTGGACCGCGCCGCGCTGGCTGCCCGCGTGTTCCCGGACCCAGCGGCCGTGGCCGACCTGAACGCCACCGTGCATCCCCGGGTGCGGGCGCGCATGGCCGCGCTGGAACAGGCGGCGGCCGACCGGGGCGAGGCCTGGGTGGTGCAGGACGTGCCGCTGCTCTTTGAAGGGGGCCTGGACGCCGGTATGGACGCCGTGCTGGTGGTCGACGCCCCGCTGGAGCTGCGCCTGGAACGCGCCCTGGCCCGGGGCGGCCTGACCCGCGAGGACATCCTGGCCCGCGACGCCCGGCAATTCCCTGCCGAAGAGAAGCGCCGCCGGGCCACCTGGGTGATTGAGAACACCGGCGATCTGGCGGCGCTGGAAGCGCAGGTGAAAAGGGTTGTGGAGCGGGGGTTGTGGGTGGTGGGGGCTGTGGGGAGTGGGGAGTAGGACGTGGGAAAAGAGAGGAGGGACGCGCAATCAGCTGCGTCCCTTCCTGCCCTCAGGGGGGGCTCAGGCGCTGGTTTGAGCCCCTACAGCCCACACCCTACTTCCCACTTCCTTTCAGCGCCGCCGCAATGAAGCCGGCGAACGGTGGACTGGGACGCATGGGGCGGCTCTTGAATTCGGGGTGGGCCTGCAGGGCCACGAAATAGGGGTGCCCCGGAATCTCGATGCTCTCCACCAGCCCGGCGCCGCGCCCGGCCACACCGGGGGTCACGCCGCTGATGACCAGCCCGGCCGCCTTCAGTTGGTCGGTGTAGGCGGGGTTTACCTCAAAGCGGTGGCGGTGACGCTCCTTGACCACGCCGCCCTGGGGCACGCCGTACAGCTCAGCAATCTTGGTGCCGGCCGCCAGATTCATGGGCCAGTCGCCCAGGCGCATGGTGCCGCCCATCCCGGCGACCTCCAGCTGTTCGGGCATCAGGTCAATCACCTTGTGGGGGGCGTATTCGTCGAACTCGGCGGAGTTGGCGCCCGCCAGACCGGCCTTATGGCGCGCGTATTCAATCACCGCAATCTGCATGCCCAGGCAGATGCCCAGGTAGGGCGTACCGGTTTCGCGGGCGTACTGCGCGGCGCGGATCTTGCCCTCAATGCCGCGAATGCCGAAGCCGCCGGGCACCAGAATGCCGTCGGCGCCCGAGAGGCGCGAGTGCACGTCCTCGTCAGAAACGCTGGGGTCGGCCAGTTCCTCGGCGTTCACCCAGCGGATGTTCACCCGGGCGTCGTTGGCAATGCCCGCGTGGGTCAGCGACTCCATCAGGGACAGGTAGGCGTCGGGCATGGCGGTGTACTTGCCCGCAATGGCAATCGTGACCTCGCGCGCCGGCTGCTTGATGGTCTTGACGGCGTTCTGCCACACGCCCAGGCTGGGGTGAATGCGCTCCAGCGAGAGCAGGTCTTCCACGACCTTGCCCAGGCCCTGCTCTTCCAGGGCCAGCGGCACCTCGTACACATGCGAGACGTCATAGCTGGAGAACACCCGGTTCTCGCGCACGGACGTAAAGGCCGCAATCTTGCGGGTGATCTCGGGCGGCAGCTTTTCCTTGCTGCGCACCATCACGATGTCGGGGCTGATGCCCACCGAGCGCAGTTCCGCCACCGAGTGCTGGGTGGGCTTGGTCTTGAACTCGTTGCTGGTGCCCAGGTACGGCACCAGCGTGAGGTGCAGGTACAGCACGTTGTCGTCGCCCTCGTCGAATTTGAACTGTCGAATGGCTTCCAGAAAGGGCAGCGACTCAATGTCGCCCACCGTGCCGCCCACCTCGATCAGCACGATCTCGGCGCCCGCCGTCTCGCCGGCGGCGCGGATACGGCGCTTGATCTCGTCGGTGACGTGCGGAATCACCTGCACGGTCTGCGACAGGTAATCCCCGGCGCGTTCCTTGCGAATCACCTCCTGGTACACCTGCCCGGTGGTGATGTTGCTGCCCGGCGGAATATCCAGGTCCAGAAAGCGCTCGTAGTTGCCGATGTCCAGATCTGTCTCGGCGCCACTGGCGGTCACGAAGACCTCGCCGTGTTCGTAGGGCCGCATGGTGCCCGCGTCAATGTTGATGTAGGGGTCGATCTTGACCGCCGTGACCTTGTAGCCGCGGGCGCGCAGCAGGGCCCCCAAACTGGCGCTTGCCACGCCCTTCCCAAGGCTGCTCACCACGCCGCCCGTCACAAAGATGTATTTCATGCCTGACCGCGAGCGCCTGACCCCCACCTGCGGGGGCCAAAAAGAAAAACCGGGGCGCTCGGCCTCCGGGATTTCATGGTAGCACGCCCCTGGCCCTGTGGGGGGAGGGGCGCTTACGGGGGCAGGGTGCCAATGTTGCGCGGCGCAGCGCTGAGTGCCTGGGTCCAGGTGCTGGGGTCCGCAGAGGTGCGCGCCGGAATATTGACCTCCTTGCCCGAGGCCACGCGGCTGAGGCTGAGGTTCAGGGTCACGCGTACATTGCCGGGGGTCTGGGGGGCGTCGGCCTGGATGGTAAACAGGCGCGGCAGGTTGGTCACGGCGGGCTGCACGTAGTCCAGCAGCAGGCGGCCCGTTTCGCCCGACAGACCTCCCCCTGAAGAGCAGCTGCCCTCGGTCAGGCGCGCCTGAAGCTGGGCCAGTGTGGGGGCACTGGTTCCGGGAAAGCGGCAGCGGTATTCCACCAGCAGCCAGCGGTCAGCGTTGGCGGGGTCCATCCCAGGGTGATTCTGGCCGTCCGGGTCAATGTTCCGCACCCAGGTGTCGCGCAGCACCGGGTAATAGGCAATGAAGTAGTAGCAGCCAGCCCTGGCCTCCTCGTCTGCATTAGAGCACGTGGCCACATCGCGCCGGGGCGCCCTGATCAGCGCCAGGATGGGTGCATTCGCGTCGCCCACCCGCCAGCTGCCCCCCCCGGGGCGCCGGGTGGTGTCGCCGCCTCCCAGGTTCAGGGTGGTGCCGTCCGGGTAGACATATGCCGCTTCGCGCACGTTGGTGGCGATGTAGTTCATGGCGATCTGCCCTTCTTGCAGCAGCTCGTTGCGCGCCTGCAGGTTGGTGGCGCTGCCAGAACTGGAAATGAGCAGGTTCGAGGCAGCAAACAGCACGACCAGCGCCAGGGCCACCGCCACCAGCAGTTCAATGAGGGTAAAACCGGCGCTTTTCATGGACGGGCCACATCCACACTGAGGGTGGACTGTGCGGTGCCGGAGCGTGCCACCAGCTGCACGCGGCGCACAGGCGCAGGGTCAGGGGTGTTGCCACTGCAGCTGGCGTTCAGCGTTACCGTGCCTGTGGGGGCACCGTTCAGATCCAGATTGGTGACGGTCAGCGTGGTGCCGGATGGAATGGTCGCGGTGGTGCAGCGCTGGTCATACATGGCCAGCGAGAGCCAGTCGCCGCGAATGGTTTCCAGCACCTGCTGCGCCGTCTGGGTGGCCCCCACCTGCTGGGTGCTGCGCTGGGTGAGGCCAAAAAAGCCGGTCAGGGGGGTGAGCACCACCATCACAATCACGCTGACCAGCAGCACGCCCACCAGCACTTCAACAATCGTGATTCCGCCCCGCGTTTCAGTTCGTTGCATCGATCATGACCTTCCCCGTGATCCCTACCACTTTGACTTTGATTTCGCGCCCGCCGGGGTGGCGCAGGGTCCAGACCACGCCGGTGCCGTCGGTGGTGCCGTTGGGCGCCTCGTACTTCACCCGGTTGCCGCCTCTGACATCAGTGGCCACCACACCGCCCGGAAGGGTACGGGTCTGCGGGGTATCCGTGCCGCGCGTGACGGTGTAGGCGGGCGTATTCAGGGTCACGTCCAGCTGGGTGTCCTGCCCGCTTTTAAGTGTGTCACTGCGCGCCTGTCGCAGGTCGCCGGCCAGCTGTGAGGCGGCCTCGCGCAACTGGGCGGACCGGTAACTGCCCAGCAGATTAAAGCCCAGCACGCCCGCCAGAATGCCCAGAATGGCCATCACGACCAGCAATTCCAGCAGGGTGAAGGCCTGAAGGTGGGGTCGAGGCCGGATCACGGCGTTGGCTCCCGCTGGTCGTTGGCCGTGCTGCTTACGCTGTCGCCGCGCAGGCGCAGCGGTTGGTTCAGAGGCTGCACGTCTTTGTCCATCAGGGCCATCTGCCAGTTGCGGGCGGTGGGGAAGTAGGGGGGCTCGTAGCCCTGCAGGGTCCGTGGGTCGAAGACAAAGTTGCGGCCGTACCCGCTGGTGGCGGTGTCACCGCTGAAGGTGCCAAAAGCCCCGTAATAGTTCTCGATGATGCCGCCCACGAGGTTGACCGTGCCCATGGCCGGCCCCTGGTTGTACTGGTCCACCCGCACGGCGCCGGTTCCCGCCATCAGCACCGCGTGAATGGACGGGTCCGTGCCCATCTGGTCTTTCATGAGGTTGACGTTGCCCTGCGCCGAGTAAATGCCCAGGATGTTGCGCGTGTCGAGGTTGTTGCAGGGGGCGGGCGTGACGCTGCCGTCACCGTTGCGCACATGCTGGCCGCTGCAGGGCGGATCGGCGTAGCGCAGGCTGCTGGTGATGTTGATGTCGCCCGCCGCCGCCAGTGTGAGGCCCGCAAACGAGGTCACCGCCGGCCCCGACGCGCCGTTGGGCCCGGCATTCAGATTCGCCACCTTGCCGCCCACATACAGCACGCCGTTAAACGTTGAGGCGGCGCCGGGCTTGAACGACCCGTCAGGCTGACGCTCCGCGCCCTTCCACTGGCCGTCGGTATCCAGGAGTTGCAGGGTGCCGTTCTGACCCAGGGCCAGTTGCGTGGTGACCGGCCCACTGGGACCCGGCACGGTGTAGGTGATGCGCTGAACCGTCTGTCCGTTCACGGTACCCTGGTACAACTGCAGTTCATTCACGTCGCCGGGAATGCTGACGCCGCCGCTCAGGGCTTCGCGCTGCTGGTCACTGCCGTTCTCGGGCAGTTGGACGTACGGGGCATTCCAGTTCACGCCCTGGCTGAATTGCGGCGTGGCGCAGCCGGTGCCGCCCGCGTTACACCGCGACGGTGCCTGATCGTTGGGGCTCATGGTCGTGGCAGAGACAAAAGTGCCGTTCAGATTGGCGCCAGGAACGGCCGCCACCGCGCAGGTGGGGCCTGTGGGCCCGGTGGTGATCTGTCCGGCCGGGCAGCCCGCGCTGGTGACAGCGCCACCAAACCAGGGCTGGCCCACGATATTGAAGTGCTGATTGGTGTGCACTGGGCCGCTGAACAGGGTGCGACTGGTGAAGTAGATCCCTTCACCACGACCTTCAGATTCGCCGCTGAGGTAGTGGTGATTGGTAAACAGGGCGTTGGGCGCCAGCGAGGGCCGCTGAATGAGCAGATTGAGTGTGTCCTGGTCGGCACGCACTGTCACCCGGCGCTCGGCGCCGCTGGCCTGGGCGCTGGCCTTCACGTCCGGCACGTTGAACTCCAGCCGGTAGCCATTGGCGCTGGCCTTGACCACTTTCTGTGGCCTCAGTCCATAGGTCACGGCGTACGTGGCGCCTTCCAGGCTGCCGTTCAGGGCCACCCCAGTCTGCCCCGAGAACATCTCGGACCAGAATTGCCGCCGCTGGGCGTCGGTGGTGTTGGGCAGGCCCACAGCGGCAAATGCGGCGGCGTCCACCGCGCGCATCAGCACGTTCACCCGAGGATTATTGGGATCGGCCTCGGCCAGGCCCTGCGGGCGGGTGCTCAGCGTGCACACCGTGTCGCCTACCTTCAGGCCCGCTGGCAGGCTGGATAACCCGCACAAGGCCGCCACATCGGCTTCGATCTGGGGAATGGTGGTGGTGGTGGCAAAGCGGGCGCTGCTGATCAGGGTCTGCGCCGCGCGCAGCCTCGCCTGCACCCGCGCCGCGCCGGATTCGGCAGCGTATTGGGCGCGCAGGGTGGCGTCCTGGTCGGCGCTGGACCGCCGTGTAGACAGCGTGACTTGGGCCGTAATGCTCATGATGACCGCCAGCAGCAGCATAACGAGCAGCAGGGTCACGATCAGGGTCGCTCCCTGGGTGCGGTGGTTCGGCGGCATGACGCCCAGTATGAAAGCCAGATGCGAAAAATCTCACCCCCCTGTTCGGGGAGTGTGGAAAATCCCAGATTCGCTAGGCGGCCTGTGACAGTTCTGTCACAGTAAAAGGCTAGCGCCCGCGAATTCGTTCCAGCAGCGCGGTGCAGCGTTCCTCGCGCTGGCGCCCGGCGGCCTTGGCCCAGGCGCTGGCCGAGCCCACCGCGAAAAAGCGTTCGCGGGCCCGGGTGAGCGCCGTGTACACCAGATTGCGGCTCAGCATGGGCATATGCACCTCGTGCAGTACGCCCAGCACGGTCCCCCATTCGCTGCCCTGGGCGCGGTGCACCGTCAGGGCGTAGCCCAGTTGCAGGTTGAACAGTTCGGCGCCCGCCAGTTCCACCACGTTGCCGTCAAAGTCCACCGTCAGGCGCCCGCCCCCGTCTTTCAGCACGGTGCCCACGGTGCCGTTAAAGACCTCGTTGGTGTAGTCGTTTTTCGTCTGCACCACCACGTCTCCGGCGCGGGCCTGCCCGTCGGCAATGCGCACGCCGCCCTCGCCGGGGTTAAAGAGGCTCTGCAGGTGGTGGTTGAGCATCTCCACGCCCAGCGGCCCCTTGCGCATGGGGGTCAGCACCTGCACCTGCCCCGGCCCGCCCAGATCGCGCACCAGCAGCGCCACGCGCCGCGCGCCGGTGTCCGGCTCGGTTTCCGTGAGGTTCAGGCGGGGGTCACCCCACACCGGGGGCTGCCCGTCCAGCAGGCCGTGGGCCGCGCGGATAATCGGGTTCTGCGCCGCCTGACGGTACACCTGGGTCAGGCGCACGGTGGGGGCCACCTGGGTCAGCGCGTGCAGGGGCAGGCCCGCGTCCACCGGGGGCAGCTGGTCGGTGTCGCCCACCAGCAGCACCCGCGCGCCCGGCGGCACCGCCGAGAGCAGCGAGAGCATCAGCCCGTCGCCGCACATACTCACCTCGTCCACGATCAGCAGGTCGTAGGGCGCCGGTTCCAGGTGGTTGTGCCGGAAACCCGCCGGGCCGTACCCCAGCAGGCGGTGAATGGTGCTGGCGGTGCGGCCCGTAACCTCGCCCAGCCGCCGCGCGGCCTTGCCGGTGGGGGCGCACAGGCCCACCTCCAGCCCCAGCTTCTCGGCCAGATCGGCCACCGCGCGGGTGGTGGTGCTTTTGCCGGTGCCGGGACCGCCCGTCAGCACCACCAGGCGGTGGTCTTCCAGCAGGTTCAGCACGCTGGCCTGTTCCTCGGACAGGCCCTTGGCCGCGCCCCGGGGCACCGTCCAGTCCTGCCCGGCCGGCGGGGTGGCCAGCAGGGTGCGGATCAGGCCGGCGAGCTTTTTCTCGGCGCGCAGCACGGGGGGCAGGTAGATGCGGCTGGGGTCGTGCAGGGCGTCTTCGGTGTCCAGCAGGGGCGGGGCGTCGTCGGTCAGGCGGCCCAGTTCCACCGCTGTGTCCACCGCCAGGCGGGCCTGCGCGGGGGTCACGCGGGTGTAGTGCGCCACGCCCTTCTCGGCCCGGCCCCGGGGCAGGTACGAGTGCCCGCCCTGCTGCGCCGCCTGCTGCAGCGCGTAGACGGCAGCGGCGGTCAGGCGCCGGGGGTCGTCTTGGGCACCGCCCCGGGCCTGCCACAGCTTGTCGGCGGTGACAAAGCCGATGCCTTCTACCTCGGTCAGCGTGAACAGATCGGCTTCCAGGCGTTCCAGGGCGGTCTCGCCAAAGTGTTTGACCGCCCGCTGCGCCTGCGAGATGCTCAGGCCCAGGCCCTGCAGGCCGGCCAGCAGGCGCCGCTCCAGGCCCTGCTGCGACCAGCTCTGCACCATCTTGTGCAGGGTGCTTTGGGTCACGCCGGGCACCTGCAGCAGGCGCTCGGGTTCAGTTTCCAGCACGTCGAAGGTGCCGGGCCCAAAGGTCTTGGCAATGCGCCCGGCCAGCACCTTGCCCACGCCGCCCACCCGCGCTTCCAGGTAGGCCGCCACCCCGGCTTCGGTGAGGTCGGCGGGCTGGGCTTCCAGCACCATGTTCAGCACCCGGTACTGGTAGCCGTACTCGCGGTGCTCCTCCATCAGCACCTCGGCGCTGAAGGTGTCGCCCGCTTCCAGGGGCGGCATCACGCCGATCACGGTGGCGTCGGGGTCCTCGCCCTCTGTATTGCGAATGCGGGCCGACATGACCGTAAAGCCGGATTCGGCGCGAAACCGCACCTTGTTGACGCCGCCAGACACGCGGAAAGCTTCGGTGGGAGGGGCGGCCGACATGAGACTCACAGCATAGCGTGGCCCATGCCATTTCGTCGTGAGCGGAATGGAACGCAGGGTGGCACACTGGGGACGTGCTCCCCGACGCCTTCACCGCGCGCACCCCAGAACAGGCCCGGCTGCTGCTGGCCGAAGACACTGTGAACGTCCTGGGCCCCCTTGTGCCCCAAGCCCTGAGCGCCAGTGAGGTCGCGCGGCGCTGCGGGCGCCCGCTGAAAACCACGCACCACCACCTCACGCGCCTGCTGGGGGCCGGGCTGGTGGTGGTGGCGGGCGAGCGGCCCCGGGACGGGCGCCCCATCAAGCTCTACCGCGCGGTGGCCCGCACCTTCCGGGTGCCCTTTGCCCTCACGCCGCACGCCACGGTCGAAGACCTGCTCTCCCGCGTGGGCACCCTTTTTGTTCAGGAGGTCACCCACGAACTGGCGCGGCTGTTTGCGGGGGACAGCGGCACCGAACTGCTCGTGGCCACGGACGCGCTGGGTCAGCTGGGCATGAGCGTGGCGCCGCAGGCCCTGAAAACGCCGCCGCCCCACGGCGCCGTGGGCAACATGGGGCGCCGCACGCTGACCCCGCAGAGCCAGCGCGAACTGGAAAGGCGCCTGCGCGACCTGCTGGCCTGGGTGGACGAGCAGGCCGCCGCCGACCAAGCGGTCCCGGGGGCCCAGCCCTGCCTGCTGGGCCTGCTGTTCACGCCGGTGCAGGGGGGCCATGAGCCATGAGCCATGAGCCATGAGCCATGAGCCATGAGCCATGAGCCATGAGCCATGAGCCATGAGCCATGAGCCATGAGCCATGAGCCATGAGCCATTTTCCCTCAGGGCTTGGCGGGGAGGGGGCCCGGGATGGGGCTGGGGAGCGCCGCGCGCCGGTCACGGCGCAGCAGGCCAGCCCACACCGGGGCCGCCAGCAGGGACAGCGCGCCGGCCACGGCGAACACGGTGGCGATGGGCACCCGGTCTGCCACCGGGGCCAGGGCCAGCAGAACCAGGGGCATGCCGGCCATGCTCACCATGGTCAGCAGGCTGCCCACGCGGCCGTAAAAGGCCGGGTCCACCCGCTGCTGGAAAATCACCCCAATTGAGACGTTGGTGGCGGCATTGAACAGGCCCAGCAGGGCGGCCAGCGCGTACATCTGCCCGGCACTCTGCGACAGGCTCAGGGCCAGCACCGCCGCGCCCATGCCCGCTAAGCCCCACACGCTCAGGCGCGTGGGCGACAGCCGCTGTCCCAGCGCCGCCAGGGTAAAGCTGCCCAGGGCCAGCCCCCCCAGCATCAGGCCGAAGAACAGGCCAAAGCCCTGGGCGCCAACCCCCAGGGCGGTCATGCGGGCAGGCAGCAGCATCTCCAGCGGCGCGAACGAGGCGTTCAGCAGAAACGCCAGCGCGGGCAAGCCCAGGATCAGCGGGCTTTGCCGGGCATAGGCCAGCCCCGCGCGGAAGTCGGCCCAGAACGGCGGCCGCGCCGCCTGGGGCGCGCGGGCGGGCAGCTGCACCAGCAGAAGCAGCCCTGCGAACAGCAGGAACGAGGCGCCGTCCAGCAGCAGGGCGGGCGCGCTGCCCAGGGTGCCCACCAGCACCCCGCCGCCCACCATGCCCACCAGTTGCATGGTCTGCGTGGCGCCCTGCATCAGCCCGGCGGCGCGCTGCACCTGATCCGGCGGCACCAGCCGGGGCGTAATGCCCATGCTGGCCGGCCCGTAAAAGGCACCGATCAGCCCGGTCAGCAGGGACGCGGCGTAGATGACGCCCAGGGGCACCTCGCCCCGCAGGGCCAGCAGGCCCACACCCACTTGCAGCAGCCCGCGCAGCACGTTGCCCAGCACCAGGGGCAGGCGCAGCGGCAGGCGGTCCACCAGCGTGCCGAACAGCGGGGCAAGCAGCCCCGGCAGCAAGGCCAGGGCGAGGTTCACCCCCATCAGGCCCGCGCTGCCGGTCTGGTGCAGCACCAGAAAGCTGGTGGCAATTCCGGCCAGGGCGGTGCCCAGGGCACTCTGCGCGTTGCCCACCCACCACAGCACGAACGAGCGGTTCCACAGGCGGTCCGGGGCCGGGGTCGGGGCAGGCGGCAGCGTCATGGCCCCAGCGTGCGCCCCGGGCTACTCCGGGTGCGAGGCCCGGCGTGAAGTAGAGGGGGACAGGGCCCCGGGGCTGGCAAGAGGGTTGCTGTTGCGCGGCACCCCCCTCCTGCGGCGCTTCGACTTCTCCTTTCAGTGCAGCGGAACGTGGCCGGGGAAGCCGATCACCCAGTCCAGCAGGTCGCCGACCATGGCGCTGGCGGTGACCATGCCGCCCGCGCCGCCGCCGGCAAACAGCAGGGTGCCGCATTCCTCGCCCTCGTACACCATCGCGTTGCGGCCCGCGCCGCCGTTGCAGAGGGCGTGGCTGTCGGGCAGGGACTGGGGCGACACCCGGCCCCGCCAGCGATCCCCCTCGCGCGCCAGTTCGGCCACCAGCTTGATGCGTTCGCCCCGGGCGCGCGCCGCCTGCACGTCGTCCAGGGTCACGCCTTCAATGCCCTGCACCTCCACGTCCTCGTAGCGGAAGTTGCCGTCGGCGCAGAAGCGGGCCAGCACGGTCAGCTTGTGGGCGGTGTCAAAGCCCCCCACGTCCAGGGTGGGCGGGTCTTCGGCGTAGCCCAGGGCCTGCGCTTCGGATAGGGCCTGCTCGTAGGATTTGCCGCCCTCCATCTGGGTGAGGATGTACAGGCAGGTGCCGTTCAGGACCGCCTGCAGGCGGGTAAAGGTGCTGGCGCGCAGCACCGTGCTCATGGGGCCAATCACCGGGGTTCCGGCCATCACCGACGCCTCGTAGTACAGTTTGCCGTTCAGGGCGTACTCGCGCAGGTCGTCCCAGCGTTCGGCCAGCAGCGCCTTGTTGGCGGTGATCACCGGCCGCCCGGAGCGCAGGTAGGGGTGCAGCAGGGCCAGGGGCCGCTCGATGCCGCCCATCGCCTCAATCACCACGCCGCACTCCTGCAAGAAGGCGGGGTCCGCCGTCAGTGGGGTGCCGGGGGGGCAGTCGCGGGGCTTGCCCGGGTCACGCACCAGCACCCCGGCCACCTCAATCCGCACGCCCAAGTCGGCAAAGATGGCGGCGCGGCGCTCGATCAGGGTCAGGACATTCTGGCCCACGGTGCCGCAGCCCAGCAGCCCCACAGTCACGGTTCTCATGCGCCCGACTGTAGCGCCGCCGGGCACAGCGGCCGGGGACCGGGTTAGACGGATGGCGAGGAAAGGGCGTGACGCTTGGCAGACTTTTTTTTGACCGAGGAGCCTCGGAGAGCGGCAAAGCAGGAGCAGTGACGGCTGTCCGTGGATTGAACAGGAAGGCTCTGCAGAGGAGAGACAGCCGGTTCTCTGCCAGTGGTTTCGGGGACGCACTGTAGCTGGATCAGCAAAGGCCACGTTTCAGCTGGCGCGGTCCATTGGAGACGTGGCTGTCCCTGCCTTGTGGGAAACTCGCAGAGCGGCGCCGCAGTGGGAGCAGCGGGCCTGTCGGCCCACACGGCGGATTTGCAAGGGTCCTGTCGGCGGTTTTCCAAACTGTCTGCCCCGTCGTTCCTCCCAACCCAGCCTGCCTCGCCACGCCCGCCGACCCTCCCAAACGTAAGGAATTCACGCGGGTGTCGTGTCAGCTGCGCGATATGGCTGGACGCTAGACTGCGCCTATGTTGCCTGTGTCCACCTTCTGTATCTTCCGTCTGCCTGGGGTGTCCCGGCGTCGGCGCGGCTGGCGAACGTGAGCGCCCGGCTCTCGGCCCTCGCCTCCGAATTCGGGATGGTCGAGCGTGCGTTGGGCGACCCCGCCGCCCTGGCTGACCCCCGCGAGTACGCCCGGTTAACGCGCCGCCACCGCGAACTGCTGCCCCTGATGACTGTGCTGCGCGAGCGCGAGCAGGTGGACGCCGACCTTGCCGGCGCCCGCGAACTGCTCGCGGACCCCGATATGCGCGACCTCGCCGCCCAGGAAATTCAGCAGCTCGAAGCCAGGGCGGCCGAACTGGAAGGCGAACTGGTGGTGCTCCTGCTGCCCACCGACCCCGATGACCCTAAGGACGTGATTCTGGAACTGCGCGCCGGGGCCGGCGGCGCCGAGGCCGGGCTGTTCGTGATGGACCTGCTGCGCTTGTACACCCGTTACGCCGAGGGCGCGGGCCTGCGCCTGAATGTGCTGGACGCCAGCGAGAGTGACCTGGGCGGCGCCAGCAAGGTGGTGGCCGAGGTGACCGGCGACGGCGCCTTCCGCGCCTTCAAGTGGGAGCGTGGCGTGCACCGCGTGCAGCGCGTGCCCGCCACCGAAAGCCAGGGCCGCATTCACACCAGCACCGTCACCGTGGCCGTGCTGCCCGAAGCGGAAGTGGGCGAGGTGCAGCTGGACCTGAGCGAGGTGCGCATTGACGTGTTCCGCTCGCAGGGCGCGGGCGGACAGGGCGTGAACACCACGGATTCCGCCGTGCGCGCCGTGTACCGCCCCGGCACCCCCGACGAGATCATGGTGGTGTGCCAGGACGGCCGCTCGCAGATCAAGAACCGTGAAAAGGCGCTGCAGGTGCTCGCCGCGCGCCTCGCTGAACGTGAACGCGCCGCCCGCGAGGCCCAGGAGCGCAGTGACCGCGCCGCGCAGGTGGGCACGGGCGAACGTAGCGAGAAAATCCGCACCTACAACTACCCACAAAACCGCGTGACCGACCACCGCCTGGAAGGGGAGAGTAAAAACCACCCGCTGGACACGGTGATGACCGGGGCCCTGGCGCCGGTCGTGGCGGCGCTGGCCCGCGCGCAGCGCGAGCGCCAACTGCTGGAGATGGCTGGGGAGGAGCAGCATGGGGCGGCGTGACCTGCTGGTGGCCGCCGGCATTCTGCGTGACCGCTTCGGGCGGGTGCTGCTGGTGGGCAACGACTGGCAGGGGCACGGCCGCGTGCGCCACACCCTGCCCGGCGGCGTGGTGGAACACGGCGAGACCCTCCCCGAAGCCCTGTACCGCGAAATCTACGAGGAAACCGGCCTGAAGCTCACCGGCATCAAGCACATGGCCTACACGGTGCACATCGAAGACGAGCGCCGGGGCGAGCGGGCCATCGCCGTGGCCTTTGAAGCCACCTGGGACGGTCTACTGAACCCCGCCGACCCCGACGGCTTTATCGTCGAGGCGCGCTTTTGCACCCCCGAAGAAGCCCTGGAAAAAATCGAGGCCCCGCCCATGCGCGAGCCGCTCAGCGACTACCTGAAAACGGGCGAGCCGGGCCGCTTCTACGCCTTCAAAGGCTGGGACGGGCGCGGCGGCCTGCGCATCCCGGCCCTGAAGCCCCGACCCTAGCCGCCTTGCCTGATCCAAGACCAGAAAACCGGGCGTGGAGAGACGATTTCTCCACGCCCGGTTTTCCAGCAGAGGGGGAGCCGTTGAACCGCCCCCCGCTTCCTGCTACCCGCCTCCTCTTTACACGTAGTCCACGCTCAGAATCTCGAATTCGGCGGTGCCCTTGGGCAGCTGCACCGTCACCTTCTCGCCCGCCTTCTTGCCGCTCAGGGCCTTGCCGATGGGGCTGGCGTCGCTGATTTTGCCTTTCAGCACGTCCACCTCGTAGGTGCCCACCAATTCAAAATGGTGCTCCTTGCCCTTGGCGTCTTTCACGCGCACCCTGGCGCCCAGGCCCGCGCCGCCCGAGGCGTCTTCTTCGATGATCAGGGCGCGTTCCAGCTGGCTTTCCAGTTCGGCAATGCGGGCCTCGTTCTCACTCTGCTGCATGCGGGCTTCGTCGTAGGCAGCACTTTCACGCAGGTCGCCGTCCTCAATGGCGCGGCCCATGTTCTCGGAGATTTCCTCGCGTTTGGTGGTTTTCAGGTAGTGCAGCGTTTCGAGCAATTTGTCATACCCACGCTGGGTCATGGTGATGCGGTCTTTGGTCATAGACGGTCAAGTATAGGCCCCGGCGCCAACCGGCGCGGTGTGAGATGAACCCGGGAGGTTGACCCTGCGGCGCAGGCCGCTTGCGGCTGCCTTTCCCGCCGTGTTCTCTAAAGGCCAGGCTCAGCCGTGTCCCACCCGGCGCGGGCCGGGCGCGGGCTAGCGTGGGGCCATGACCCGAGACGACCGAGTGGACAGAGACGGCGGTTACGCCCCCGAGGGCGAGATTCGTGACGACGGCACCACAGGCGAACTGCTGCAGGAAAAGATGGTGGCCGAGAGCCTGCTGCACGAGGACGTGATGGGGGAGAGCGTGAACCCCAACGACCAGCCCGGCTTCAACGATGGCCGCCTGGGGGGCCGTGACTTCGAGGACCGCCAGGGCGTGCCCAACAACACGGGCGACAGCGACTTAGAGGGCCGCGCGGCCGGCGGCGAGGGCACCCACCGCAGCGGCGGCATTGACGGCGGCCCCGAGCGCGCCACGCCGCTCTCCGGCACCGATAAGTAGGGCGTCAGGCTGCCCTCCAGAGCTTGCAGGGTAGAACCCAGGCCGGCTCTGGGGGGAGCAAAGTGCGGTGGAGCTGCGCGAGCGACGTTTGGCCCCAGGGTGAAACCCCTGGTCACCACGGCAAGGGCGGGGGCCTGCGCTCAGGCACAGGCCCCGCCCTTCTTCTGGGTCGCCGGAACACCCCTGGCTCAGCGCGTCTCGGTGCCGATGCCCAGGTTCTCGGCCACCGCCTCCTGCACCTGCTTCTGCGTGTCCATGACCTCCACGGCCACCTGCTCACCGCCTTCCAGGTCCATCACGAAGTGGTCGCCGTCCAGGCGCACCTTCGAGAGAATCTGCGCTTCGCCTTCGGGGCGGGTGGCGGCGCGCAGTTCCACGAAGCGGCGCATGGGCGTGCGAATCACCTTGGGCGCCAGAATCTCTTCGACCTGAAAGATGCCGCCCGAGTTGTTCATGGTCACGCTGATCAGCACCGGCTTGTCACGGCCGCGCTCAATCACCACCTGATCCACCGCCAGGGCGCTGATGGAGTGGATGTCCACGCTGCCCATCGAAAAGGCTTTGCGTCCCCGGCCCTTGGTGATGTCGGTGCCGTCGGCCACGGCCGTGATGCCGCCCTCAATGGTCAGCGGCGCCGGGCTGAGGTCGTGGCAGTTGATGGCGCCCAGAATAAAGGACCGCACCTTGGTGCGCTTGAAGGGGTCCGGGTACAGCGGCCCCATGATCCGGTCCACGATGGGCAGCGCCAGGGCAATGCCGTGCGCCTCGTGGCCCACCCGGTGCACCTGATTGCCAATGTCGTGCAGCATGGTGCCCAGAATCACGGCCAGAAACACGTCGTCAGCGTCGCCCACCCCGCTGTCCATGATGTCGGGCTTGACCCCGCCTTCCAGCAGCAGTTCGGTGATCGCCATGCTGGCCGCGCCCGTAATAAAGGCGTGCACGCGGCCGTGGTCGTTGTACCCCAGCTTGCGCATGGTGATGTAGTTCGCCATGTCCCAGTGGGCCAGGGCCTCGGGGTCGGCGCGCAGGGCTTCGTAGGCGGCCAGGGCGCGGGGGTATTCGCGCAGGTCGGTGCGGATGGCCTGATTGGCCTCTTCAATGAGCTTGGCGCGCGGCGTGGTGAATTCCACCACCCGGGCGGGCGGCGCTCCCTCCCGCCCCGCCACATCGCTGACCTTGCCACCTTCCACGCTCAGGCGGAACTTCTGCTCGCCCCCCTGCACTTCGGCGCCGCCGTCCTCACTCACCCTGGAACTCCGCGCGGCGCTTGTTCAAAAAGGCGTCCACCCCCTCGCGGAAATCCTTGGTGGCCACCGTCATGCCAAACAGGTCGGCCTCGATTTCCAGCCCGCCTTCCAGGGTGCTGTCCAGGCCCCGGCGCACCGCTTCTTTCACCAGCGACAGCGCAATGGGGGCGTGCCTCAGCATGCTCTCGGCCACCTCGCGCGCCTTGGTCAGGGCGTCGTCGGCCACGTAGTTCACGAGGCCCATCGTCAGGGCTTCATCGGCCTTGACCTGCCGCGCGGTCAGCATCAGGTCCAGGGCGCGCCCGGCCCCCACCAGGCGGGCCAGACGCTGGGTGCCGCCAAAGCCCGGAATCAATCCCAGGCTGACTTCCGGCAGGCCCAGGCGGGCGGTGGTGGCGGCCACGCGCACGTCGCAGGCCAGGGCCAGTTCCAGGCCGCCGCCCAGCGCAAAGCCGTTCACGGCGGCAATCACCGGAATGGGCAGCGAGGCAATCTGGTGCATCACGTCCTGCCCAGCCAGCGACATCTCGCGCCCGTCGTACACCCCTTCCAGGTTGGTGAATTCGCTGATATCGGCGCCTGCCACAAAGGCTTTTTCGCCCGCCCCGGTGATGATCAGCGCGCCCACCTCGGCGTCTTCCACAATCAGGTTCACGGCCTGGGCAATTTCAGACAGGGTGTCGGCGTTCAGGGCGTTCAGGGCTTTCGGGCGAGCGATGGTCAGCACCGCGATGGGGCCATGCTGGTCAATCTGCACGTTGTTGAATTCAAATTCGTCCAGCTGCGTCATGGATTCATCCTGCCACACGGGGCCGCCCGGCAGCCGATGACGCCGCCCGGGGCCCAGTGCATGAATCCCGGCTCAAGAGGCGCGGGAAGCGTGGGGAAGGGGGATGGTCCCGCAGCAGGACCGTGAGGAGAGAAGGGCAGCTTCGGTGGGCCGTGGTTAAGGCTTGGCGCAGAGGTGGTCTGGGGCCCCTGGTTACCTGTAGTCGTTGGCGATGGCCAGTAGCCACCATAAGGGCTGCAGTGGAGCCCCCAGGGCACAGGAAATCTCCCGGTTCAGCCCTCCCTACCAGGGATTCCGGCTTGTCTTTCCGGCTGAGAAGCCCCTGTGCAGTGGCTCGAAACCCGGGCCTTACCAGTCCGCCAATCCCGTTTCAAGTGGCCAGCGGAGGCCCTGCTGCCCTCATCGCCATACAAGCAAACTGCCGGCCCAGAGTGCTCTGAAGCCGGCGGCTGAGGCTGCATCCCAGAGGGTTTTAGCCCTGCAACTCGCGGGCGGCCAGGGTCACAATCGCTTCCAGGGCCACGCGCACCATGCGGTCCACCCCGGCGGCCAGCACGTTGTCGGGCACCAGCTGGGGGTCGCCAATGTCGTTGCTGCAGGCGGTCAGGCACGCCGCGCGCAGGCCGCGCTGGGCGGCCACCAGGAAAATGGCGCTGGCTTCCATCTCAAAGCCCAGCACCCCCCGCCCCGCCCACAGCCGCGCGTGTTCTGGCGTGCTGGCATAGAACGCGTCCTCGGTCATGATCAGGCCCACGTGGTGCGGGGCCCCCTGGGCACGGGCGGCCTGCACCGCCGCTTCGTTCACCTCAAAGCTGGCGGCCGGGGCGTAAGGAGCGCCGCCCAGCAGCTGACGGGTGGTGCCGTCGTTGGGCACGGCGGCCGTGGCAATCACCAGATCGCCGGGGGCCACGCTGGGGGTTGCGCCGCCCAGGGTGCCCACCCGGATCAGGGTGCGGGCGCCCAGGCGCGCCAGTTCCTCGGCCACGATGGCGGCGCTGGGGCAGCCCATCCCGGTGGTCTGCACGCTGACCGGCACGCCCTGGTAGGTGCCGGTAAAACCCAGCAGTTGGCGGTGAGAGGTGTATTCACGCACGTTCTCAAGGTAGGTCTGGGCAATGTGGCGCGCCCGGTTGGGGTCGCCGGGCAGCAGCACAAATGGGGCCACGTCACCGGGCACGCCTCGCACGTGAATCTGACTCATGCGGCGAGTATAGGGAGAATCACACCCGAACCGGACTTCATGAGAAACCGCCTGACCTCCCCTCCAGATGAGCTGCAACCCCATGCAAACAGGGTTCACTGGGCCCGCCCCACCTCTCATAGATGTCAAGGGTTACGGCTCCGACAGCTTTCTCATGAAGTCGCGCCTTTTGCCGTTGCTGGTGGCGGCCGGCCTCCTCATCAGCTCGTGTGCAGTCTCACAATCTGGCCCACCTGAAGGCGAAGATCAGGTGGCCCTCATCTGGCGGTGGGTCAGCAGCAGCTCTCCGGGGCCCAGTTCACAAAGGGCTCACGGCCTCTTCCTACGGTGAACCCAGGAAGACAGGTCACGTTCAGTGCCAACCTGCCTTTGCGTATCCAAGGAGACCCCCCATGCACAAATCGTTGATCCTCGCGTCCACCCTGGCCCTGAGCCTCGGCGCTGCCAGCGCCCAGACCGCCCCCGCTACCTCTGCGCCCGCCCAGGTCACCCTGAGCGACGTGCCTGCCGGTCACTGGGCCAAGGACGCCGTGGACCGCATTGTGCAGTGCGGTCTGATTCAGGGGTTCCCCGACGGCACCTTCCGGGGCAACGAGAACCTCACGCGCTACCAGGCCGCGCTGATCTTCTACCGCGCCCTGCAGGCCGGCGCCCTGGCCAACTGCGGCTTTAACGCGGGCGACATGACCGCCATTGCCAACGGCATGCAGGAAGTCAGCACCGAGCTGGCCGCCATTGCCACCCGCGTCACCGACCTGGAGCGCCTGAGCGCTGAGCAGCAGGCCCGCATTGACGCGCTGGAAGCCCGCATCAACGGCCTGGGCACCGGCACGGGCGCCGCCTCGGCCGATGTGGCCGCGCTGCAGGCCCGCATTGACGCGCTGGAAGCCGCTATCCGCAACATTCCGGCTGGCCCGGCCGGCCCGGCGGGCCCCGCTGGTCCTCAGGGCCCGGCCGGTCCCCAGGGTCCTGCCGGCCCGGCGGGCCCCGCCGGCACCAGCGCCAGCGGCACCGTGACCACCACCCCAGTGACGCCCCCCACCACCGTGGTGATCGGCGAGCCCACCCCCACCGAAGTGGCGCCCAGCCGTGGCCTGTACGCCGGGGTCGCCTTCGGGGCCAAGTCGGCCGGCGCGGGCTCCGAGTGCCTGTCGCTGGGCAGCGGCGCCAACCGTAGCAAGGTGAACTACTGCCTCACGGGCACCGCGATGGTGGGCTCCAGCAACGTGATTGGCCCCGTCGGCGCCCGCGCCGCCGTGGAATACACCCCGGCCTTCAACGCCATCAGCGCCGATGTGAACGCCACCTACGAGATTGGTGCGGGCGGCAGCCTGACCCCCTACGTGGGCGCCGGTCTGGGTCTGACGAGCGGTCTGGTGCGCAACTCTGGCACCACCAATGCCACCGACGTCTACGCCAACGTGCTGCTGGGCGCCGACTACCGCGTCACCGACAGCATCTCGGTCTTCGTGGAAGGCAACGGCCGCTATTACTTCAGCAACAAGGGCGCGGCCACCGGGCTGCCTGCCACGGGCGCTAACAATGGCGGCTTCAGCGGCGGGGTCAAGGCCGGCCTGAAGTTCTACTTCTAAGCGGCAGCCATTCTTCAGGGCCCTTGCCATGCGCAGGGGCCCTTTTGTTGGTGCCCGGGCGGGCTACACTGGGGGGATGCGCCTCGTTTCCTTCCTTCAGGTGCTGTTCCTGCTGGGACTGCTGGCCTATCTGGCGCTGGTGACGCTTGAAAACCCTGGCCTGGTGCGCCTGCCCCTGCCGCTGGGGGGCGGCGAGTTCACCCTGTCGGTGGGGGCCGGGGTGGCGGTCTTCCTGCTGCTGGGGGCGGCGTTTATGGGCCTGCTGCTCCTGCCCGGGCTGTGGCGTGAGCGCCTGCGCCGCGGCCATGAGGCCCGCCTGCGCCGCGAGGCCGAGGAGCGCCTGACCGCCACCCTGCAGGCCCGGCTGCGCCCGGCTGGGTCCGCCGAGGGGCCGCGCGAGGAGGAAGGGTGAGCGGGCCAGCCTCCAGCCCACTGTGGGTGCTGGCCGCCCCCAGCAGCCGTGCCCACCTGCTGGACACCATGCGCACCTGGGGCGTGGCGCCGCCGCTGGCCCAGGCGCTGGCGGGCCGTGGCCTCAGCCCGGCGCTGCTGGCCCCGCCCCTGATCCTGACCCCCAATCCGGCGCTGCGCGAAGCGGCGGTGCGGATCGCGGCGGCCATCCGGGCGGGCCAGCGCATCCGCATTCACGGCGACTACGACGCCGACGGTGTGAGCGCCACCGCTGTGCTGGTCCTGGGCCTGCGTGAACTGGGCGCCGAGGTGCACGGCTTTATCCCGCACCGCCTGAACGAGGGCTATGGCCTGCACCCCGACAAGGTGGAGGAACACGCCGCTGCCTGCGACCTGCTGGTGACGGTGGACTGCGGCGTGACCAACCACGCCGAGGTGCGGGCCCTGCTGGACCGGGGCACTGAGGTGATCGTGACCGACCACCACGCCCCCGGCGAGCAGTTTCCTGAAGCCCTGGTGGTTCACCCCCACCTGACCCAGGGCTACGACGGCGGGCTGCATAACCTGACAGGCGCTGGCGTGGCCTACCACCTGCTCTGGGCGGTGCGCGAGGCCCTGGGCCTGGGCGAGCCCCGGCACCTCAGCCCGCTGGCCACCCTGGGCACCATTGCCGACGTGGCCCCCCTGATCGGCGAGAACCGCGCGCTGGTGCAGGCGGGCCTGGACGAACTGGCGCGCACCGAACTGCCAGGGCTGCGGGCACTGCTGGAGACGGGGCGCGTGGCCCGCCCCGGTGCGCGCGACGTGGCCTTTGTGCTGGCCCCCCGCATCAACGCGGCCGGCCGGCTGGGCGAGGCCGATGTCGCGCTGGACCTGCTGACCACCAGCAGCGCCCACGACGCCCGGCGGCTGGCGGAATACCTGGAAATCCGCAACCTGGAGCGGCGCAAGCTGCAAGACGAGATGTTCGCCCAGTCCCTGACCCTGGTGGACCCCCGCGACCCGGCCCTGGTGGTGACGCACCCCGACTGGCACGCGGGCGTGATGGGCATCGTGGCCAGCAAGCTGCTGGACACCTACCACAAGCCGGTGTACATCGTGGCGCAGGGCAAGGGCTCGGTGCGCAGCACGCCGGGCATCAGCGCGGTGGGGGGCCTGAAATTCAGCGGCGACCTGCTGCGGCGCTACGGGGGCCACCCGGGAGCGGCGGGGTTTGCGATGGACGAAACGCACTTTGCGGCCTTCCGGGACCGGGTGCACGACTACGTACGCCAGTTCCCGGCCCCCGTGCCCCGCGTGCGGCTGGACGCCGCGCTGCCGGCGCTGGGGGCCACCCAGGATCTGCTGGACCAGACGGCCGCCTTCGAGCCGTTTGGTGAGGGGCACCCGCTGCCCCTGTGGCACCTGCGCGACACCCTGACCGAGACGCGGCTGGTGGGCAAGCGCGGCGACAGCCTGCAGTTCAAGGTGGCGGGCCTGCGCGGCGTGAAGTTTGGCGAGACGGACGCTGCTGGCGGCGAGCGGGACCTGGCCGCCCACCTGACCGGCAGCGAGTGGCGCGGGCAGCGGCGGGTGGAAGTGCAGGGGCAGGCGCTGCGCCTGCCGGCCCCAGTGGCGCTGGACGCCCCGGCTCCCGCCTTTCCCCTGCCCCGGCTGGACCCGCGTGTGGCCCTGGCCCATCTGCGCTCCGGCGCTGCCGCTTACGCGGTGGGGGCGGTGGCCGATTATCTGCGCGACAACATGCCGGGCCTGACCCTGGTGCGGTCCGGCCAGGGTCACCCCGGCGGCGAACTGATTCTGTACACCCTGCCCGCCGAGGACGACCTGCGCCGCTGGATTCTGGGCGGGCGCGTGGCCTTCGCCTTTGGGCCCAAGACCCTGGCGGACCTGGAAGGCGCCCTGACCCGGCAGCACCTGCTGGCGCCCCCCACTAACCCCCTGCGCGAACTGGGGCCCGGGGCGGCGGCGCCGCAGTTAGAGGCCGCCGCCGATGCCTACCGCCGCTGGCAGTGGGCCCACCACTGGCGCGTGCTGGACGATGAGGGCTGGGCTGCCAGCGTGCTGGCCATGCTGGGGCTGGCGCAGGGAGAGCCGCAGCCAGAACTGGCGCTGGGGTGAAAGAGGCCATGAGCTCTGGGCTATGGGCCATGAGCAAGAAATGCGCTCGTGGCTCCAGGGTGTGGTAGGGACTGCGGTTCACCAGTTCGTCTATCACTGATGAACACGCCCAGAGGGAGAAAGAAAAACGGTGACGGATAGGCGTGACAGCACTGAAGCGACGCGGAGGGGCTGTAACGGGTGATCTGGAATCCGTATGACCCGTCAGTGGGGCTGAACAGCGGTGGGTTCATAGATCAGCGGCTGTCCACCCCCTAGTGCTGCCGGAACGCCCTTCCCTCATGGCTCATGGCCCAGAGCTCACAGCCCCTCCGTCACCTGCCGCGCCAGGGCCCAGCCGCTCAGCAGCGCCGCTTCTGCGCGTGGGCCGTGGGCATCGGGGGTGAACCAGTCGCCGCACCAGCCCAGGCCCAGGGCCGCGTCCCAGTGGCAGGGCCCGGGGGCGCGGTGGGTGGGGGTGGCAAAGCGCCAGCGGTGGGCAAAGGCCGCACGCGTGGGCAGGGTTTCGCCCAGGGCCTCCTCGGCGGCGGCCAGCAGCCGGGCGCAGACCTCCTGGGGCGGGGCGTCTAGATGGGCGCGCGTCCAGTCGGCGTTCGCCTGCAGGGTCAGGGCCGGCGGGTGGCCGGGCGGGCGCTTGGTGTGCTCCAGGGCCACCCACTCCAGCGGCCCGCCCGTCAGGCGGGTGGCGGGGTGGGCCCACTGGGGAGCACCCGTCAACACCGCCCCCACCGCCCAGGACGGTGCGTAGCCCACGCGCCTGGCGGCCTGCAGGGCGCCTTCGCTGGCCGAGTGGCGCAGGGCGTCGCCCAGCATCAGCGGGTCCAGCAGGGGCAGCAGTTGTGGGGCTGGCAGGTTCAGTACCAGCCGCTGGGCGGCCCAGGTCTGCCCGTCCTGAGCGTGCACCTGCCAGTGGTCGCCGCGCCGCGCGAGGCTGGTGACCTGCACGCCAGTGTGAATGTCCAGCCCCCGGGCCAGCACGCGCCCCAGGGTGCTCAGGCCCTGTGGCGGGGCGTAGCGGGGATGGGTGTCCTGGGCGACATGGAGCCCGCGCCCGTCCAGAGTGGCCACCCCCCGGGTCCACACCGCATTCCAGCCCTCGCGCACGCCGCCTTCCGCCAGGGCCACGGTGCGCGGGTGCCGGGCCGTGAAAAAGCGCGCGCCGTGGTCCAGCCGCGCGGTGGTCCCGTCCGGCAGGGCAACCCGCCGGGTGGCCGCCCGGCCCGAAACACCCCGGCTCTTGTCCAGCACGGTGACTGGGCCCCCGGTCTGCCCAGCGTCCCGCGCGAAGGCCAGCCCGGCCAGCCCGGCGCCCACCACCAGCCAGTCGTGCATGCTCAGAGCAGCGCCCGGTGGTCGGCCAGCAGGCAGCGGTCCTGCACCACGTCAATGCCCCGCGCGGCCAATTCGCGAGCTACAGCGTCGTCGCGGATGCCCTGCTGCAGCCACACCACCCGGGGCAGCGGCGTCATGGCCAGGATGTCTGCCAGATGCCCGCGCACCTTGTCGCTGCGGCGGAACACGTCCACGATGTCCACCGGCGTGCCAATCTCGGCCAGGGTGGCCACCGCCCGCGCGCCGAAATAGCTCTCGCCGCGCGCCGCCAGCGCCGGGTTCACCGGAATCACTGTGTAGCCCTGGCGGTGCATGTACTCCGGCACGTAGTGGGCGGGCTTCATGTGGTCGTGGTGAAAGCCCACCACAGCGATCACCTTGCTGGTGGTCAGCACCTCGCGCAGCTGGGCGCTCTGGGTCAGCTGGGTCATGCGCCGCCCACCTCTGCAAAGGCAGCCTGCGCGGCGTCCAGCGTCAGGCCCAGTTCGGCGTCGCCGTGCGCGCCGCTGACAAAAATGCTCTCGAACTGGCTGGGGGCCCAGTACACCCCGCGCGCCAGCAGGCCCTGGAACCAGCGGGCAAAGGCGGCGGTGTCGCTGCGCGCAGCGTCCGTGTAGGTGCGCACCGAGCTGTCCGGGGCGTCCTGAAAAAAGGCCGTGAGCATGGAGCCGATGTGGTTGATGCTGATGGCCACGCCAGCTTCCCGTGCCGCCTCGCGCAGGCCGCCCGCCAGGGCCGCCGTGTAGGCGTCCAGCCGGGCGTACAGGCCCGGGTCGGCTTCCAGGGCCTGCAGGGTGGCCAGCCCGGCCGCCATCGCCAGCGGATTGCCGCTGAGGGTGCCGGCCTGGTACACCGGGCCCTGCGGCGAGACGAAGTCCATCACGTCGGCCCGGCCGCCGTAGGCGCCCACCGGCAGGCCACCGCCGATGATCTTGCCCCAGCAGATCAGGTCCGGTTCCAGGCCCAGCCGCCCGGTGGCCCCGCGCAGGGACAGGCGGAAGCCGGTCATGACCTCGTCGGCAATGAGGAGGGCGCCGCTGGCCTTCACGCGGTGCAGCGCCGCCACAAAGTCGGGGGTGGGGATCAGCACGCCCGCGTTGCCCACCACCGGCTCGAAAATCACGGCGGCGACCTCGTGGCCGCGCGCCGCCATCAGGGCGTCCAGGGCGGCGGGGTCGTTGTATTCACTGACCAGGGTCAGGCGGGCGTATTCCTCGGGCACGCCCGCGCTGCTGGGGGCCGAGCCGCCCAGGTGGTCAGCGTTGGTCAGTAGGCCGCTGCCCGCTTCGACCAGCAGGCCGTCGGCGTGGCCGTGGTAGTTGCCCCGGAACTTCACGATGAACTTGCGCCCCGTGGCGCCGCGCGCCAGTCGCAGGGCGCTCATGGTGGCCTCGGTGCCGCTGTTGACAAAGCGCACGCGCTCGGTGCCGGTCAGGCGGGTGACCAGTTCGGCCAGCTGCACTTCCCGCTCGCCGGGGGCGCCAAAGCTGGTGCCGCCCGCCAGCGCCTGCAGAATTGCCTCGCGCACGCCGGGGTGGTTGTGCCCCAGGATCATGGGCCCCCACGACCCGATGTAATCCACGTACTGGGTGCCGTCGGCGTCGGTCAGGTAGGCGCCGTCGGCGTGGGCCATAAAGCGCGGCGTGCCCCCCACGCTGCGAAAGGCGCGCACAGGACTGTTCACCCCGCCGGGGGTCACGGCGCGGGCGCGGGCGAACAGCGCTTCAGACTGCGCTGTGGACGCCGGCGGCGGCAGAAGCTCGGTGTTCATGCCGCCACCTTACCGGAGCCTGGCCGCGCGGTGCGCAAGGCGGGCAACAGTTGACGCCCCCTGATACGGCTTCCGAAACCTTCTGTACGTACGTGACGGAAGCTTTCGGAAACCGTTTTACTTCTTCTTCAGGCTCAGCGAGTCGCAGATGGCGATGGCCTCGGTGATCAGGCCCAGGGTATTGGTGCTGGCCTCGCAGAACACGAAGCGGCCCGGCACCCCCTTGGCGCTGACGGTCATGCCCAGGTGGTAGCGGTCAGAAAAACTGTTGTTGCCCTGCGTGTCCACCACCAGCAGTTGCCGCGTGGCCGTCTTGACCGAACGCAGCACCTTGCGCGGCGCGGCCACATCGTAGGTGACCAGGGTGCTGGCCGCCCGGAACTTCATGGTGATCTTGCGCGTGGCGTCTTCCAGATTGCCGAAGAAGTTGTCGGCCTTGTAGCTGGCCGGCGCCTGGCCGCTGACCGTGTACTTCTCGCTGCCCGAGGCGTTCTCGATGTCCAGCGAGAAGGGCTTAAGTGCCGTGGCCGCCAGGGCGCCGCCGCACAGGGCAGCAGTCAGCAAGGCAGCAGGCCGGACGGACGAAAGGGGCAACCGCTTGGGCATGGACGTCTCCTGTGGGCCGGGGAAAGGGCGGCGCAGCTGTGGGGAAGGGTGGGGAGAACCTCGGTTCATCCTACGCCCAAGCCGGTCGGCACAGGGCCAAGAGCAGCGGGCAGGCTAGGGAATGCCCCCAGCCTGCCCTCGCCGCTGTCCTGCTTCAGCGCTTCAACTGACCTCTTTACTCACCCCGAACCTCGCCGCCAACCCACGGCCCATTTTCCACTCCCCAGCCCTCAGAGCCCCAGCAGGCCCAGCGCCGCCGTGGCCTCCAGTTCTCGCTGGAAAGGTTGCACCAGGGCGCGGTCCGGGCCACCGCCGGCCTGCACGGTGCTGTTCAGGTCCGGCAGCTGGCCGTTTTGCAGCGCCTGGGCGGCCTGGGCAAAGTCCACGGTGGGCAGGCCCAGGGCGCGGTTCACCGCTGCGCGCACCTGGGCGTAGCGGCCGGCGCTCATGCTTTCCTTGGCCAGAGCGGCCGCCTGGGCCTGCCGGGCGGCGCCCACGCTGGCGCCCGCGTCGCGCAGCACGGCCATCATCTGCAGCAGGTTGGGGTTCTGGCCGTTCTGAATATCCGTCCAGACCTGTTGCACGCCGGTAAACGAGGTGCCCAGGGCCTGGCGTACCTCGCGCCGCACCCGCACGAACTGCTGCACCTCGGCCCTGGTGAGGGGAGCGCCCGCCGCCGTGCCCGCGCCCTGGGCCGCGCCGCCACTTTGGCCCGCCGTGCCCTGGGGCTGTCCCTGGGTCTGCGTCTGCGTGGGCATCTGCAAGCCCGCCAGAAAATTCCGCGCCGGCTGGATCACGAAAAACCACGCCAAGCCCCCCAGCAGCGCCAGCACCAGCAGCGTGCCGCCGCCGCAGCCCAGGCACCCGCAGCCCCATCCCCGTCCGCCCCGAACCTGTCTCATCGCCCCCCCCTACGAGGGGGAGCGCCCGTGGGTTCCCAGCGGCGGGCCTGGGCGCTATCATCGCCGGGCCTTTTTCAATTGAACCCGGTTCAACACTTCCCCTGTTCTGGAGGTTTTCCCTATGCGTGCCCTGACTGCCGCCCTGCTTTCGGCCCTGGCCCTGAGCGCCTGTACCCCACCCCAGCCTCCTGTGCTCGACACCCGTACCCAGGACACCCGGACCTTTACGGCCGTGGTGCCCACCCTCAGCCCCGTGCCGGGCGCCGACCTGTACCAGGGCAAGATGGCGGGCCTGCGCGGCGAAGCCAGCTACGCCATAGAAGTGCCGGCCAACTGGAACGGCCAGCTGGTCATGTACGCCCACGGCTACGCGGGCGAGGGCAAGGAACTGCGCGTGCAGGCCCCGCCCCTGCGCGCCCTGTGGCTGAGCCAGGGCTACGCCTGGGCCGCCAGCTCCTACAGCGCCAACTACTACGACGTGCAGGCGGGTGTGGAAGACACCAACGCCCTGGCCAACGCCTTTGGCAGTCTGACCGGCGGCAAGTACGGGGCCCCCAAAAAGACCCTGATCGTAGGCGTGAGCATGGGCGGGCATGTGGCCGGCGCGGCGGTGGAAAAGGAAACCCTGGCCACGGCCAAGAACAAGACCACCTATGCCGCCGCCCTGCCACTGTGCGGCGTGATGGACGAGGAATACGAGTTCCAATGGCTGGGCGATTACCCGCTGGTGGCCGCGCAGCTGGCGGGCCTGGGCCCGAAAGCCTTCCCGCAGGGTCAGGACACCTTCCGCGCGCTGCTGCCCGATATTCTGGCGGCCAACTTCAGCAGCACCGCTGGGGCCACGTGGCAGGAAAACGCCACCCAGGGCGCCAAGCTGCGCGAGATCGCCCGCAACCTCACGGGTGGGCCGCGCCCCGTCTTCGAGCTGGGCTTCCGCAGCGCCCAGTGGCAGCAGGCGGTCCTCAGCACCGGTGGCGCCGACGGCACGGTCATGGGCGTGCTGCCGCGCAACATCTACAGCAACGCGAACACCACCTACCGCTGGACCCAGGGCGCCACGCCCACCGAAGCCGAAAAGGCGTTTAACGCCAGCATTGTCCGCGTGACGGCCGCGGCCGATCCCAACCCCGCGCGCCCTGGCACCGTGCGCTGGCTGCCCCGCGTGAACGGCGAATTCTCGGTGCCGGTGCTGACCATGCACACCACTGGGGACTTCTATGTGCCCTTCCGCCACCAGCAGCTGTACCGCGCCGCCGCCAATGCAGCGGGCAATGGCGAGCGGCTGGTGCAGCGCGCCATTCGCGCCGCCGGGCACTGCGAGTTCACCCCAGCGGAACTGGTGGAAGCGTTCACCGATCTGGTGAAGTGGGAAGCCACCGGCGTGAAACCCGCCGGGGACGACGTGACCACCCCCAGCGTGGTGGCCGACCCCGCCTACGGCTGCCGCTTTACCCGGGGCACCCGTGCCGGTGTGGACGCCTGCCCGGCCAACTGAAGCCAGCAGGACGCCAGAACAGGGGAGGGGCGGCGAAGGTGGCCGCCCCTCCCTTTGCCGTTTCAGGCTGGCAGCTCTGGCAGGGCTGTGAGCAGCGCCTGCCCGGCCCCCAGGTGCGCGGTGACGGCCGGGCCGGTCACCTCGTTGCTGACCGTCCAGCCGCTGCCCTGGGGAATGGCCGCGCCAGTCAGGGGCCAGCGTACCCCCCGCAGGGTCAGGCCCTGCAGGTCGGTCAGGGCCAGCACGCTGAGGGTGGCCCCCGGGGGCAGGGCCAGCGTCAGGGGCGAGGCGGGCAGCAGGGGCCAGCCCCATTCATCGCCGCTGGTCAGCGTGACGCGCAGACCGCCTTGGCCGGCCAGCCGCAGCGCGCCCAGGGCCAGCGCCAGGGTGTGGTCAAACCGGCCCCCAAAGGCCCCCAGGATCACCAGTTCGCGTGCGCCCCGGTCTAGGGCGGCCTGCACCGCCAGTTCGGCGTCGGTGGCGTCCTTGGCGGTGGGGAAGACCTCGCGGGGGGCGTCCAGGTTCAGCCCGGCCGAGGAATCGAAGTCGCCCACCCACAGGTCCACGTTCAGTCCCAGGGTGGCCGCGTGGCGCGCGCCACCGTCGGCCGCCACCACCAGGGCCGGGGCGGGCAGCGCGCGCAGGGTGGGGGTATCCACCACCCGCCCGCCCACCAGAATCCAGGCGATCATACGAAGCCCGTCCTGTTCCGGAATATCGAGTGCCTTGTTAGAGGTGTCTTCCTCGAACCCCGTCGCTTGTTCTTTGTTGCTCTGCCGCTCTGCACGTTCCTCCGGACGAAAAAGTCCGGAACGTAGAGCGGCGTTTTTTGAGGCTCGGCTCACCCTTGCCCCCGGTCGTCGGGCAGCAGGCGCACCTGGGCGTCGTCCACGCTCAGGCGCAGGGTGTCGCCGTGCAGTTGCGTCGTTTCGCGCGGGCTGAGGGTCAGGCGCAGGGGGCCCAGGGCGTGGGCCACCGTCACCTGCAGACCGCCCTCGGTGCTGTGCCCGGCGGTGACCGGCCAGGGCTCGCCCGTGCCCAGGTGCAGCGCACGTTCGGGGACGTGGCGCACCTGCCCGCTCCCCGCGCGCAGCAGGTTGGGCTCGCCCAGAAAGGCCGCCACCCAGGCGCTGGCGGGCTGGGCAAAGACCGTCTCGGTGGGCCCTTGCTGCACCAGCGCTCCGGCGCGCATCACCGCCACCTGTCCGGCCAGGGCGCGCGCCTCGCGCTGGTCGTGCGTGACCAGCAGCACCCCGGCGTCCAGGCGGGCAAACAGCGCGCGCAGCCCGGCGCGCAGGTCGGCGCGCAGCCGCTCGTCGAGGTTGGACATGGGCTCGTCCAGTAGCAGCAGCGGCGAGCGGGTGGCCAGCGCGCGGGCCAGTGCCGCCCGCTGCGCCTGCCCGCCCGAGAGTTGCGCCGGGCGCCGCCCTTCCAGCCCGCCCAGGTCCACCAGGGCCAGGGCTTCGCGCGCCTGCGCCTGGGCGGCGGCGCGGGGCGTGCCGCGCACCCGCAGGCTGTAAGCCACGTTGTCCAGCACGCTCAGGTGCGGAAACAGCGCGTAATCCTGAAACACCAGCCCCACCCCGCGCGTTTCCGGGGGCTGGTGGGTGACCTCGCGCCCGCCCACCGCCACGGTGCCCGCGTCGGGGCGCTCCAGCCCCGCCACCAGCCGCAGCACGGTGCTTTTGCCGCAGCCCGACGGCCCCAGCAGCGCCACGGTTTCGCCGCGCGCCACGGTCAGAGAGACGCCGCGCACAGCCTGAACGGGTCCGAAGGCTTTGTGCAGGCCATCCACAGCCAGCGCAGGTGCAACGCTCATCCCCCCTAGCATCTCATGTCACCTCGCCTTCGCCGCCGTCCAGCAGGGCAAAGGCCAGCGCCGAGAGGATCAGCAGCAGGGTCGCCAGCGCGCAGGCTTCGCCCAGGTTGCGCTCGCCGGCGCGGCCCAGGCGCTCATACAGGCCGGTGGAGAGGGTGGCCCATTCTGGGCGGGTGAGCACCAGGGTCGCGCCGAATTCGCCCAGCACCGTGGCGAGGGCCAGGGCGCCCCCGCCGCGCAGGGCGGGAAAGGCCAGCGGCCAGGTGACGGTGCGGAACGCCGCGCCTGCGCCGGCCCCCAGCGAGCGCGCGGCCTCGTGCAGGCGGGGCGGAATGGCGCGCAGGGCCGGCAGCACCGAGCGCACCACCAGCGGCCACGCCAGCAAGGTGTAGGCGGCGATCAGCAGCGGCAGGCCAGCGGCCAGCGCCGGGTAGGCCAGCAGGTAGCCGGCGGCGAGGCTGACCGGCGAGACCATCAGGGGCAGCAGCGACAGCAGGTCCAGCACCCGGGCGCGCGCCCGCCACGCCCCCAGCGCGTACAGGCCGCCCAGCAGCGTGGCCCCGACCAGGGCCAGCAGGCCAAAGCGCACGGTGTTCCACAGCAGCAGCGGCGTGCTCTCATCGGCCAGAATGCCGCGCCAGTAGGCCAGCGTGGGCCCGGCCGCGCCCCACAGGCCGCGCACCACCACGGCCACCAGGGGCGCAAAGCAGATCAGCACGGTCAGGGTGCCCAGGCCCAGCAGCGCCGCCCGCGCGCCGCCCCGGGCGCGGGGCCGGCCGCCCACGGGCACGCCGCTGCCGCCCCGGGTCAGGGCCACGTAAACCCCCGTGACCACCAGCGTCAGCGCCAGTTGCCCCACGATCAATGCGCTGGCTTCGGAGAGGCGCAGTTGCAGGGCCGTCAGGGTGTAGATTTCCACCTCCAGCGTGGCGTAGCGCTCGCCGCCCAGGGCCAGGGGCAGACCAAAGCTCAGGGCCGAATACAGGAACACCAGCGCCGTGCCCGCCAGCACCCCGGGCAGCGCCAGGGGCAGGGCCACGTCCCAGGCCGCGCGCCACGCCGGGGCCCCCAGCGAGCGCGCCGCGCCCAGCAGTCCCGGCGACACCCGGGCGAAGGCCGCGTGGCTCAGGCGCACCATCACGGGCAGGTTGAAAAACAGGTTGCCCAGCAGCACCAGGGCCGGGGTGTCGCTCAGGTCCAGTCCCGTCCAGCGCGTCACGGCGCCCTGGGGGCCCAGCAGGGCAGTGAGGCCCAGCACCGCCACCAGCGTGGGGGTCACGAAGGGCAGCAGCAGCAGGCGCAGCAGCAGGGCCTTGCCGCGCACCTCGTAGCGGGACAGGAGGTAGGCCAGGGGCACGCCCAGCAGCAGGGCCAGGGCAGCGGTCAGGGCGGCCTGGGTGAGGGTCCAGGCCAGGCGGGACTGGAAATAGGGGTCCTGCCAGACGGCCAGGGTCACGCCGCCTTCGAGGAGGGTGCGGGTGAGGGGGAGGGCCAGGAAGAGGGTGAGGAAGAGGAGGCCGGGGAGGGTGAGGAGCCAGGGGAGGAGGTGGGTCATGGGATGGTGGTTGCGGTTTTGTTTCGTAGACCCCACCCCCCAGCCCCCTCCCCCAGACTCGCAGAGCTGCGCAGCAGAGGGGCAGGGGGAGCGGCGCTGCGCTGGGCAAGAGTTTCTACTGACGTTGGCTGGGCTTCCCTCTGCGGTGACGTGTCTGGCTTCGACGCCATCCTCCGATGGCGCGTAATGGCCCGCGCCCTTCGGGCACGACGGCCTCGTCTGGACCTGGGCAGTGGAGGGGCAGGCTGCCTTGGTGCGGTCCAGAAGGTTCTACTTTGAAAAGCTGAAGGTCAGCGTGGGGTGGCCTGTTTGTTTTTCCCGCGCCCCGCTGCCCGCCACCTGCCTCCCCCTCCTCACCTCGCGCGCAGCACCTGTGTCACCCAGGCGTCCACGAGGCGCTGGGGGTTGGCGCTGACGGCAGGCTTGATGGTGGGCAGGGGTGGCTGCTGGGCAAACTTGAACACCGGATTCAGGGGCGTGGCCTTGGCGGCCGGGTAAATCCACATGCGGGTGGGAATATCGGCCTGTACGGGGGCGCTCAGCATGAAGTCCACGAACTTGCGGGCCAGGGCGGGCTGTTTGGTGCCTTTCAGGATGCCCACGCCTTCCAGCTGGGTGTACACGCTGCCCGGCAGGAACAGGTTGCCCGTGGGGCTCTGGGCGGGCAGGTTCTGGGGATTGAAGCCGTCGGCGTAAAAGACCTCGGCGGCGGGGCTGCTGGCATAGGACAGCACGATGGGGTATTTGCCGCCGTTTTTCGTGAAGTCCTTGTAATAGGCGTCGCTCCAGCCGCGCGTGACCTTCATGCCGCCGGCCCGCGCCGCGCGCCACCATGCCCACGCGCCAGCCTCGCCGTAGTGGTTCACGGTGGCGAGCAAAAAGGCCAGACCGGGGCTGCTGGTCGCGGGGCTCTGCACCACGGTCAGCTTGGCGTAGGTGGGCGTCTTCAGATCATCCAGACTTTTGGGCAGCGGTAGGCCCGCCTTTTCAAACCACGCGCGGTCGTAGTTCAGGGCCACAAAGCCGTAATCCACGGTGTTCAGCAGGCCGGCGTCGTCCAGGCGGTATTCGGCGGGCACGCGGCCCTGGGCCGGGGACTTGTAGGGGTCCAGAATGCCGGCCTGCCGCGCGCGGGGCAGCAGGCTGTTGTCCAGGCCGTACACCACGTCGGCAATCGGCGCGCGCCGGGTCAGGATCAGGCGGTTCAGGAGTTCGCCGGCGTCGCCGCCCTTCACGAAGCGCACCTTGACCTTGTTGGCGCTCTCGAAGGCGGCAATGAGCTTTTTGTCCACGTCAAAGGAGTCGTGGGTGATCACGGTCAGGGTGGTCTGGGCCTGGGCGGCCCCAGCCAGCAGCAGGCCCAGCAGCAGTGGTGTGCGCATAAAAAAGTCCCCTCGCGTCACGAGGGGAAGCGGGGGCCGCCGCCACAGAAGCGGGGCCGGTCACGCTCCCTCCGCCGGAATGACCCGGATCAGGTTCCTGGGGTAAGTCTCAGCCGCCCAGCTTCTGGGTCGGCACCCCCGGTGACGCACCCGCGAAGATAGCGCATGGGTGGTGGGCTCAGGCTTCGCCGTCCTCGGGGGGCGTGCGGGGATACCGGGAGACGGTCAGGCCCAGCCCCAGCTGCCCCGCCAGCCGGATCAGGATGGGCGGAAAACGGTCACCCTGATGCACAATTTCGTGGCCCCATTCATTCAGGGTGCCCACACGGTCCTCAATGCCAAAGTCCAGTTCCGCATAGGTGTGGTCCCACTCCGGGTCTGTGACGGTCAGCAGCTCATTCAGAGTGAGCAGGCTGGCGTGGTGCGTCTGCAGAAAGGCGATCACGTCTTCAATCTGTTGTTCGGGCTGGCAGAAGTCGGCCGGGCTGGCAGCGAGCAGAAAACCAGAATCACGCGCGATGCGATCAGGAAACCGCTGGGGTTCCCCCTCGCGCCAGACGTGATGTGGCGTAAGGTTTGTGCCGGCCAGAAACGCGGTCACATCAAAGTCCCCCCAGACGCGCAGAATGCAGCTCATGGCCCCAGGGTAGAGGGGAAAATCCTGCCAGACATGCCAACCTGAGCGCATGACGTTTCATCTGGTGTCCTGGCTGGTGCTGCAAGACGGACAGGGGCGCGTGCTGCTGGGGCGCCGCGCGGGGTCGTCCTATGCGAGTGGGCTGTGGGGCCTGCCCGGCGGGCGTGTGGAAACCGGCGAGAGCCTGGCCCAGGCCGCTGTGCGCGAAACCTGGGAAGAGGTGGGCCTGGGCGTGGACCCCGCCGCCCTGACCTGCCTGGGCGCCTGCCGCTACGACCTGGAGGGCACAGCGGGCCTGGACGTGTTCTTCCTGACCCGCGCGTGGCAGGGCGAGCCCCAGCCGCTGGAAAAAACCTCGGCGGTGGGCTGGTTTGCCCTGGAGGCCCTGCCGCCGGATGTGCTGCCCTGGCTGCCCGGCATTCTGGACGCGCATCTGCTGGGCGGCCAGCACCTGACTGAGCTGATTGACGGCTGGGACGGCCTGCGCACCCTCCTGTAGTCTTTTCCTACGACCCACAGCCCACTGCCTCCTACGGCACTGGCCAGCGGATGGTGCCCACCTGATCGGTGCGCCAGACCCTGGACCCCACCTGGGCCAGCCGCGCCAGCACGTCGGGGTGGGGGTGGCCGTAGGTGTTGCGGCCCACGCTGATCACCGTGTCGGCGGGGGTGGCCTGCGCCAGCAGCGCCTCGCCGCTGGAATGGCGGCTGCCGTGGTGCGCGGCTTTCAGCAGGTCCAGGTTGCCGGGCCCGGCCTGCGCCTCGCCCGGCTGGGCCAGATCGCCCAGAAACGCCGCGCGCCAGCCGCGCGACTCCAGCGTCAGGGCCACACTGTTCTCGTTGTCCTCCTCCTGCCAGTGGTTACCGGGGGGCCACAGCACCGTCAGGGTGGCACCGGAAGCCTGCACGCGGTCGCCGCGCCGCACCTCGCGCACGGGCACGCCCTGGGCCTGGGCTTCGGCCAGCACGGCGTCCAGCACCGGGTCGCCCCGCTTGCGGTGGCCCACCCACAGTTCCCCCACCGGCAGGGCGCGCAGCACGGCGGGCACGCCTTCGATGTGGTCGGTGTCGGCGTGGGTGGCCACCAGCACGTCCAGTTTCCGCACGCCCAGGGCGCGCAGGGCCGGCACCACGGTGCGCCCGCCCACGTCGTAGTTGCTGCCCACCGAACCGCCGGCGTCAATCAGCATCGTCAGGCCCGGCAGGCGAATCAGGGTGCTGTCGCCCTGGCCCACATCCAGAAACACCACTTCTCGCGCTGGGCGCAGCCAGCCGGGCAGGGCGGTCAGCAGCAGGCCAGCCAGCAGGGTGCCCAGGGCCGCGCGGGCCCGCACCCGGCCCAGCAGCCACAGCCACCCCGCGCCCAGCGCCGTGGCGTAGGCCACCACCCCCGCCGCCCCGATGGCCCCCCAGGTCAGCACGGGCGCGCGGCCAAAGGCTTCGGCCACCGCCAGCAGCGCCGAAGCCAGCAGGCCACAGGCCACATTCAGCGGCGCCGCCAGCGGGCCCAGCAGCCCGGCCACAAACCCCAGCGGCACCAGCGCGGCCATGATGACCCCGGCCACCAGATTGGCCGGCAGGCCCACCAGCGGCAGCTGCCCGAAGCTGCCCGCCACCACCGGCAGGGTGCCCAGTTCGGCCAGCACAGTGGCGCTGATCGCCAGCCGCAGCGCGTGGGGCCAGCGCGCCGGGAGCCGCTCGGCCACGCGCGGGGTCTGCGTGAGGGCCAGCACGGCCAGGAACGACAGCTGAAACCCCACGTCCAGCAGCCACAGCGGAAACAGCAGCAGGCAGGCCAGCGCCGCCAGGGCGATGAGGCCCAGGGGATCGGGCCGGCCGCGCCCCAGGGCCAGCGCCAGCAGCACCGCCGCGCCCATGATGACCGCCCGCGTGATGCTGGGCGAGGGCTGCACCAGCAGCAGCAGGTAGGGCAGCAGCAGCGCGGCTGGCAGGCCGTAACGCCACGCGGGCGCCGCGCCGGCCCGGATCAGCAGCCACACCAGCACCCCGGTGATCAGCGCCACGTTCTGCCCGGACAGCGCCATCAGGTGCGCCAGGCCCGCGCGGGCAAAGGCGTCGCGCACCGCGTACCCCGGCGCAAAGTCCTCCTGGCTGATGTCCGAGCGGTCGCCCAGTTCCACCGCCTGCATCAGCGCCGCCTGCCGCTCGCTCAGGCCCGCACTCAGCCCCTGCCGGAACCAGCCGCGCAGCCCGCCCTCGGGCTGGTGGGTCTTCACCCGGGCCCCCACCAGCACGGCGCCAGGGGTGGGCACGAACAGGCCGCCCTGAGACCGCAGCCACCCGGCCTGATCGAAGCCGCCGGGGGTGCGGCGGCCCTGCGGGGCCACCAGTCGGCCGGCCACCTCCAGCTGCCCAGGGCCCTGCGTGGGTTTGGGGCTCACGGCCAGCCGGGCACGCGGGTCGTGCAGGGTTAGAAACTGGCCGTCCCATTCGCCCTTCAGGGTCACCTGGGCGCCCAGCCACGGGGTAAGCGGCTCGGGGCGCGAGAGCACCGTGTGGGCCGACAGCCACCCAGCGCCGCCTCCCAGCAGGGCCACGACGAGCAGCGGCAGCCGGGCATCCAGCAGGGCCAGGGCCGCGCCCGCCAGGGGCACCGCTGCGCCCCAGGGCAGGCCCAGCGCCAGCAGAATGCCGCCAATCACGCCCAGCACAGCGGGCACTGACCACGGCAAGCGGCCTGCCCCTGCGGTGGCCCGTGCGCTGGCCGGCTGGTGGACTGCTGGGAGTGCGGCGCTGCTCAGAAGGTCACCAGCCCTTGGAGGGTCTTCAGCGCCGAGGGACCAATCCCCTTCACCCGGTCCAGATCCGCCAGCGTGCGGTAGGGCCGTCCGGCCACGATGCGCGCGGCCAGGGCGGGGCCTACCTTCGGCAGGGCTTCGAGCTGCTCGGTGGTGGCGGTGTTCAGGTTCAGGCGCCCCGAAATCAGGGGCTGCACGCTGGCGGTGGCTGGGTAGGTGGCCGGGGAGGTGGGGGCCTCACGGCTGGGCGCGGTGGCTGCTGGGGCGGGCAGCGCCACGCGCGTGACCTGCGGGGCCTGCGCGCGGGGCCAGATCACCGGACCCAGGCTCAGGGCCGCCGTCAGCAGCACGCCGCCGGCCAGCAGCGCGTTCCAGGGTGGGGAACTCGGCATGTCCCCCAGGCTAGAGGCTGCCCGGTGCGGGCGCTGCCGCACATGCGCGCCCCTTTTCGGCCCTTGCCAGAGCGTGCTACACTTCCAGAGTTTGCCTCCCCAGGGAGGCGCTTCTCGCGTGACGCGGGGCCGGCAAGAGCAGTGTGGCCCACTCCGCGAGCAGAAGGAGAAAGCACCATGAAGCGTACCTACCAGCCCAACGTCCGCAAGCGGGCCAAGACCCACGGCTTCCGCGCCCGCATGAAAACCAAGGCCGGCCGCAACATCCTGGCGCGCCGCCGCGCCAAGGGCCGCCACCAGCTCACCGTCTCTGACGAGTAAGCCCCCTTCACCGGGAGCGCCCGCCATTTCCCAGTCCACCCCCCCCAGCGCCACGCAGGCACGGCCCCGCCGTCCGGTGGCGCTGGATTCGCTTCGGGGTGACCGGGAATTTCGCAAGGTGCGCGCCCACGGCGCCGTGGTGCGCGACCCGCTGTTTACCCTGCGCGTGGCCGAGTACCGCCCCCGCCACGGGGAAGCGTGGCAGCCGCGCGCCATCGTGGGCATCGTGGTGTCCAAAAAGACCCTGAAGCGCGCCGTGGACCGCAACCGCGCCCGGCGCCGCGTGCGCGAGGCGCTGCGCACCCTGCCCGGCGGCCTGCCCGCCTGCCGCGCCATTCTGATGCCGAACCCGGCGGTGCTGCGCGCGCCGTTTGAGCAGTTGCAGGCCGCGCTGCACCGGGCGCTGAGCAAAGCGCCGGGGCGGCGGGCGCGCGGGGGGAACCCGGGTGCGCCGGCCCGCGTACCGGCAGACGTGCCTTCTGTGTCCCCCCAGGCCGACCCCCAGACGGGCGGTGAGCCCCGGTGAGCGGTCTGCGCGACCTGCTGGTCCGGGGCGTGCGCTTTTACCAGCGCCGCCTCTCGCCGCGCAAGCCGGCGCCCACCTGCCGCTTTAGCCCCACCTGCTCGGAATACGCCGCGCAGGCCCTGCAGCGCCACGGCTCGCTGCGCGGCGGCTGGCTGGCGGCGTGGCGCATCCTGCGCTGTAACCCCTTCGTGCCGGGCGGGTTTGACCCGGTGCCCGACCATTTCCCCAAGAGGCCCCCCCACACCCCATGAAGACCAGACATCTGCTGTCCCTTGCCGCCCTGGGCGGCGCGCTGCTGCTCACCGGCTGCGGCACCACCGGCCCCCTGCCCACTTTTGGCAAGGCCATCACCCCCGAGTGGATCACCGCCGACTTTGACGGCGTGCGCGGCAACGAGTACATCGCCACCAGCAACCTGCAGGACGTGGTGTTCAACGAACGCGGCGAGGTGATCGGCTGGTACGTCAAGAGCTATGCGGGCACGCCCTTTATCAAGCGGCGCGCCGACGGTTCTTACGATTTCAGCGCGCTGCAAAACCAGAAGGGCATCGTCAACATGGTGGGCACGCGCAAGGCCCTGGCCGTGCAGGGTGGGGGCCTGGACCCCGCCCAGCCGGCCCAGACCCAGCCGCCCACGGGCCTGACCACCGATGTCAAGGCCAACCGGCAGGACGCGGTGTTCCGTTACGTGCAGAACGGCGTGACCGTCACGAAAACCGTGACCCTGCACCCCCGCAACTTCAAGGTGGACGTGCGCACCGAGGTCACGGGCGGCCCCCAGCGGGTGAACCTGCTGTTCCCGGGCCTGGGCAAGGCCGATAACCCGCGCGTGCAGGCGCTGGCCCGGGGCGGCGCGCAGCCGGCCGCCGTGCAGGGCAGCGGGCAGCTGAAGGTGGACAACATTCAGTACGCCGCGCTGCAGGAAAACCCCAGTCAGGTGGCGCACGCGCTGATCATCCGCCCGCAGGGCGAGAGTGCCAGTGCCACCCCGGCCAGCGGCGACACCCCCACCGACGCGGTCAACGTGACCATGACGGGCGGCGCCCAGGGCCTGATCACCGCCAGCGTGCCGGCCAGCAGCAACCTGGAAGTGTACGGCGGGCGCAACGAACTGATTCACCTGTACCAGAGCGGCTACAGCGATCTGCCGGGCCTGTTCAAGCCCAACTTCTTCGGGCAGATCAGCCTGTACATCGTGAAGTTCATGGAGTGGCTGTACGGACTGATCGGCAACTGGGGGCTGGTGCTGGTGGTGCTGACCATCGTGCTGCGCGCCGCCATGTGGCCGCTGATGCAGGCGCAGGGCCGCTCCACGGCCAGGATGCAGGCCATGCAGCCGCGCATGCGCGAATTGCAGGCCAAGTACAAAGACCGCAAGGACGTGGACTCGCAGCGCGCCATGCAGGCCGAAATGGCGCAGCTGTACCGCGATTACAACTTCAACCCGGCCGGCTGCTTTTCCAGCTTCGTGCCCTTCCCAATCCTGATCGCCCTGTGGTCCACCATCCGCAACTTCGAGTTCGACAGCGGCTTCCTGTGGCTGCCGGACCTCGCCATTCCGGACCCCTTCTACCTGCTGGCGCTGGTGTACCTCATCGTGAACATCGGCCAGCTGTACGTGATGACACGCAAGAGCCCGGAGATGTTCCGCCAGCAGGCGTTTATCTACATCATCTTCCTGTATTTCGCGCTGACCTTCCCGGCGGGCGTGACCATCTACATCATCCTGTCCACCCTGATTGGCATCGTGCAGCAGGTGATTATCAACAAGCAGGTGGAAAAAGAGACCGCCAACCTGGGCGTGCAGAAGGTCGTGCCAGCGGCCCCAACCAGCAGCAAGGCGACCAAGCCCCAGAAAGCCGTGATCGCGGACAAGGGCAACAAGACCACCAAGGTCATTGACGCGCCCCGCAAAGACTGAAGAGCGTGAAGAGAAGCGCCCCACCGGCCAAACGGTGGGGCGCTTTGCTGTGGTGGTGCTCCGGCCTCTCGCCCAACGCTGAAGCCGCACGTTCTGCCCTGCATGTTTCCCGCGCTGGGCGCCCTTCCGATTCAACGCTGGCAGAGGCGCCGCTGCGCCTGCTCTGCGCGCCGCTCCAGTCGAACATAGGCCGTCACGGCGGCAGCCCGTTTCGGCAATTGCCTTACATCCCCAGAGCCTGCCGGGCCGCCCCGTAACCGGGTCGCAGGCGCAGGGCCTCCCGGAAGGCGGCCTGGGCCTGGGTCGTGCGCCCCAGCCCCATCAGGGCGCGGCCCCGCCAGTAGTGGGCTTCCTCGTGGGTGGGCACCGAGCGCAGCACGGCGGCCGTCAGGCGCAGCACCTCGTCGTACTGGCCGGTGCGCACGTACGCCTCAAAGGGGCCAAACGAGTACCACAGCGCGCGCCAGGGCGGGCTGCCCTGCACCCAGCCCGGCCGGGTGGGGTCCAGGGCCCGGTCCGGCCGGGCGGCCAGCGCCTGATCGAAGGCCCGCGCCGCGCCACTGGCGTCGCCCAGGTCCAGCTTGGCCTGCCCCAGATTCAGAAAAGCCACCGCGTCGCCCCGGCGGTCCGCCTCGGCCTGGGCCACGCGCAGGGTTTCCGTTTTGGCGGCCAGGGGGTCGGCGTGGGCGCCCAGCCCTTCACGCAGGGCCGCCGCTTTTTCGGGCGGCACGACCACCAGATAGGTGCGGCCAAACGAGCGCCACAGCTCGTCGAACTTGGCGTAGTTCATCTTCAACGGCCCCAGGTAGGAGTCCAGCGCGCTGAACTGCCCACGCGCGTCGTCGTAGCCGGTGAGCAGGCGGTAATGGCCCATGCCCCCCGAATCCGGCGTGACAAACCACGCTTCCACAATCACCGGCAACCCGGCCGCCAGTAGTCGGCGCAGCAGCGCGCGGTCCCCGCCCCGGGCCAGATGCACGGTCATGCCCTGCGCGCGGGCGTAGGCGGCCAGTTCGTCCGGCGACACGTTCACATCGGCCCTGCCCGGCTTCAGCACCGGCGCGATGTCGTACTGGGTGCGCGTGCTGCCCCAGCGGCTGAGCGCCATGCCCACCGTCACCGGGCCGCAGTTGTTCAGCCGCTGGTATTCATGCCGGATGCCAGGAATGCTGGCGCGTGCGGGCAGCGGTGGAGCAGCCGGGGGCGCGGGCCTGGGCACCGGGGCGGGCGCCGGCTCGGGCATGGGATCAGGCGCGGGGGGCTCGGAGGGTTGGGCCACCGGGGAAGGCGGCGCTGGGGCCGTGGGGAACGCCGACTGGGACCGGGGGTCCGGCAGAACCTTGTCGCCCTGCAGGCGGCCCACCCCGAACGCCGCTGCCCCCACCAGCAGGCCAGCCGTCAGCAGCAGGGCAGACAGACGCATCCTCTGCATCGTCCCCGCCCTTCATGATCCCGCCCTGAGCGTGAAAAGTGCCTTGGGTTGCGGTGCTGAACTGATGGAGGAAGGAGGACGCCGACAAGCCCAGAGGGCCAACAGTGCCTCCTTCTGGCGCAACACAAAGGGCGAGCCGACCCTGCGTCGCTCGCCCGAGCGGCTGTGGGCTGTTCAACCCACAACCCACGTCCCGCTCTCAGTACGCCATGACCTGCTTGATCGCCTTCGCCACACGCACCGGATTGGGGCGGTACACGTCCTCAATGGCGGTAAAGGGCGGGTACGGCGCGTCAAAGCCGGTCACGCGGACAATCGGCGCGCGCAGGTACTCAATGGCCTCCTCGGCAATGGTGGCGCTGATCTCGCTGTGAAAGCCGCCCGTGCGCGGGGCTTCGGTCACCACGACCACCCGGCCGGTTTTGGCCACGCTGGCCAGCACGGTCTCGGTGTCCATGGGGACCAGGGTGCGCAGGTCAATGACCTCCACGCCAATGCCGGCGGTGCGCGCGGCCTCGGCGGCCTTCTGGGCCACCTCCACCATGCCGCCGTAGCACACCACCGTCACGTCGTCGCCCTGGGTGACCACGCGCGCCTTGCCCAGCGGCACGCGGTAATCGCCCAGCGGCACCTCTTCTTTCACGCTGCGGTAGAGCTTGATCGCCTCGAAGAAGAACACCGGGTCCGGGTCATTAATCGCGGAGAGCAGCAGGCCCTTGGCATCGGCCGGGGTGCTGGGAATCACCACCTTCACGCCGGGGGTGTGGGCCAGAATCGCCTCGGGGCTGTCGGCGTGTTGCTCGGGGGTGTGCACGCCGCCGCCATAGGGCGCGCGAATGACCATCGGCAGGTGGTAGCGGCTGCGGGTGCGGTGCCGGTAGCGCCCCACATGCGACAGGATCTGGTCCAGCGCCGGGTACAGGAAGCCCGCAAACTGAATTTCCGCAATGGGCTTGAGGCCCGCCAGCCCCATGCCAATGCCCATGCCCACAATGGCGGCCTCGGCCAGTGGGGTGTCGAACACGCGCTCGGCGCCGTACTTGGCCTGCAGGCCGTCGGTGGCGCGGAACACCCCGCCCATCACGCCCACGTCCTCACCGAAGATATGCACCGCGCTGTCGGCGCCCAGCGCAAGGTCCAGGGCGTCGTTGATGGCCGCGACCATCGTCATGGTTTTCGTGTTGGTGGCGGTGGCGGTCACTGCTGTTCCTCCGCGAGGATCTGCTCGCGCTGCTTTTTCAGCTGCGGGGTGGGTTCGGCAAACACATGGTCCAGAATCTCGGCGGGTGTGGGGTCCGGGTAACTGTCGGCCTCCTGCAGCGCGGCCTCAAATTCGGCGGCGACCTCGGCCAGCAGCTCGGCTTCGCTGGCCTCGGTCATCAGGCCCTCGGCAAGCAGGTGGGTGCGCAGCCGCAGCACCGGGTCCTTGGCGTCCCAGCCTTCCAGTTCGGCCTCGCTGCGGTAGCGGCTGGGGTCGTCGGCCACCGTGTGCGGCTTGACGCGGTAGGTCACCGTTTCGATCAGGGTGGGGCCCTCGCCGTTGCGGGCGCGCGCCACGGCCTGGGCGGTGACATGGTAGGTGGCCAGGGCGTCGTTGCCGTCCACCCGCACGCCGGGAATGCCGTAGCCCTCGGCGCGGCGCGACAGGTCCGTGGCGCGGGTCTGGGTGCGCGTGGGCACCGAGATGGCCCAGCCGTTGTTCTGCAGAATGAACACGCACGGCGCGTTCAGGGCGCCGGCAAAGTTCAGCGCCTCGTGGAAATCGCCCTCGCTGCTGCCGCCGTCGCCGATAAAGGCCATCGCCACGTTGCGGGTGCCCTTGCGGCGCTCGGCCAGGGCGGCGCCCACCGCCTGCGGGTACTGGGTGGCAATGGGAATGTAAAAGGGGAGCACCTTCAGGTCGGCGGGCATGTGCCAGCCGTGCGGACTGGTGCGCCAGTAGGCCAGCGTGCGCGCAATGGGCAGGCCCAGGGTCAGGGCCGCGCCGGTGTCGCGGTAGGTGGGAAACAGCCAGTCGTCCTTGGTGAGGGCGGCGGCGGTGCCCACCTGGCTGGCTTCCATGCCGCCAAACGGCGGAAACACGCCCAGGCGGCCCTGGCGGTACAGCACCCAGCCGCGTTCATCAAAATGCCGGGCGCGGCGCATCTGGCGGTACAGCTCCAGGCGCACTTCGGGGGCGGGCAGCAGGTCGGGGCGGACCACACGGCCGTCTGGCGCCACGATCTGCACCATGTGGGTGTCGTGCTGCGCGGCGTCGTAGGCGGCTTGCGCGGCCTGGTAGCCGGGGGCGGTGTCGCTGGCTTCCGGCTGGGCGGGGGCAGATTTGGGTGAGGTCATGCAGGGCTCCTGGGGGGTGGGAATGAACCGGCAGCAGGTCAGCGGAAAGGGCAGCCTGAACGCGGCGGGCCCCGCGCACAGCCTGCCCGTGAAACGCCGTCAGGGCGCGCGGCGCTGGTTGAGCAGTCGGCGCGTGCCAGGAAGAGGGCAGGGCAGGCGGTCAGGCATAGGCTTGGGCTGCGGGCAGACGCCCCGCAAGATGGATGCCTCCCAGCGTAGCAGCCGGGAGGCACAGGAACCAAACGCTCGTTTGTTCTGGGGGGACGGGGGAGGGGAGGCCCACGCGCTGCCGCCCCTCCTCCTGGCCGCTCTCTTCAGCCTCTCTCTTCGAAGGGAAGAATCAAAACGGACGGCTGGAGGGTGACTTTTCAATCTTTTCCCACACCCCACATCCTACGGCCCACACCCCTCTTACGGCTGCCAGCCCCCCCCATTCACCGTGCCCGTGCCCGAGGCCGGTACCGTATACGTGCGGTTGCTGCCGCCCTCCCAGGTCACGCTGGCGCCGCTGTCGCCGGGCTTCTTGATGAACTTGAACTGCAGAGCCACGCTGGGCGGCAGGCTGACGGTGGTTTTCCAGGTGCAGGTGCTGCCGCTGCAGCCGCTGGGGGTCATCGCCAGGGCGCTGGAGGTGTTCCAGGCGCCCAGTTCGCCCCGGTCGCCCAGCAGATACACATCCTGGCCGAAGTAGGTGCTCGCCGTGACCTGGAAGGTGACCGGCACCGCCGTGCCCCCGCCCCCGCTCCCCGAGGCCCCGGCGCGGTAGATCGCCATTTTGCCCGCGCCCAGGGTGACCGGCAGACGGCCGCTGGTGACGGTGGCGCTGGCAGGCGCGCCTTCGGCCAGCAGGTCGTTGAACACGGTGCCGTTGTTCAGGGCGCTCTTGTCGGTGGCACTGATGCCCGCGTTGCCCTGAATGTCCAGATTCACGCTGGCGCTGCTGCCCGAGGTATTTAGGACCACGATGACACGGTTGGTGCCGCTCCCCCGGTAGAAGGCGTACACGTTCTGCCCGCCGTTGGGCCGCCACAGCTCGGCGTAGCTGCCCTTCCACAGGCCGGCATTGGCCTTGCGAATGCCGATCAGTTTCTTGGTCAGGTCGTAGGTGGTCTTGGGGGTGCCGCCGCCGGCCAGGAAATTGGCCTGGGCCACATTGCGCCCGCTGTCGGTCCAGCCCCAGCTCGGCATGTCGCGGCGATTGTCGGGGTCAGAGCCGCCGTACATGCCCAGTTCGTTGCCGTAGTACAGCTGGGGAATCCCGGGCAGGGTCATCAGCAGGCCCAGGGCGTTCTGATACCGCGCGCGAATCTCGCTTTCGGCCACGCCCACACCGGGCTCGTTCACAAAGCGCGGCACGTCGTGGTTGTCCAGCAGGTTCACCTGCAGCAGGGTGCGGTCCAGGCCCAGGGTGCCCAGGGTGTCCTGCACACTGGCGGCCACGCGGTCCAGGCTGCCGCCCTTGCCCACGCTGTCCACCATCGCCTGCCGCAGCGGGAAGTTGAAGGTGGAATCAAAGCCCGCGTCCAGGAAAGGCTTGAGCTGCGAAGCGCTTCCGGAGAGGAACGCCTCGCCCAGCAGGAAGGTGTTCGGGCGCGTGGCCAGCACGCCGGGCACCCACGAGTTCTGCCAGTAGCTGTTCGGCACATGCTTGACCGTGTCCATGCGAATGCCGTCCACCGCGTAGGTGGCCGCCCAGTTCTTGGAGAGGTTGGTGAGGTAGGTCGCCACCGTGCTGTCTTCCTGGCGGAAGTCCGGCAGGCCGGCGAGCGGGCACACGATCTCGTCGCCCGTGCAGTTGCTGTGGAACCAGCCGGGCTGCTGCGTGGTGATGCGCGCGCCGTAGCCAGCGTGGTTGACCACCATGTCCATGATGTACTTCTGCCCGCCCGCCTTCAGGTCATTGATCAGCCCGGTCAGCTCGGCGCCGGTGCCAAATTTGGGGTCCAGCGCGGTGTCGTCGGGGTTCGTGTAGTCCGGCCAGTAGCCGTGGTAGCCGCAGGAGTTGCCGTTCACCAGCCCCACCTGCTTATACACGGGCGTGGTCCACACGGCGCTGGCCCCCAGATCGCGGATGTAGGGCAATTTGGCGCGCAGGCCGGCAAGGTCGCCGCCGTGGAACTTGGTGGCGCTGGCACGGTCAAAGCAGTTGGCGGCGCCCAGGGTGTCATTGGAAGTATTTCCATTGAAGAAACGGTCCGGCATGACAAGGTAGATCACCTGCTGCCGCCACGCATCGATGTTGGTGCCGCTGATCGCCTGGGCCTGAACGTTCCCCGAGCTGGAAACGGTTCCAATCTGGGCAGGCGTGGGCCCCTGGGAACAGGCGGAAAGCAAAAGCGCGGAGGACAGAACCCCGCACAGACCGGCAGCAGAACGTTTCACAGTTGAAACCTCCAGCACGGCAACACCCCGCACGGCTGCGGAGTGGGTGCATGAATTGTGGTGCTCCGCGATCATAACGGGTGAAACCGATCAGGAATCAAGAGGAGAGGACCACCCGGGCGGGCAGTCCTCTCTAGACAGGCTGGTCAATATCGCTTGCTTATTCGCGCTCGATCTTGATCTCGACGCGGTTTCCCTTGCGCTTCACCGTCAGTTCAGCTTTGACACTGCCCTTGCGGAATTCGCTCTTGATCTCGCTGTTCTTGCTGCTGGTCTTGATCAGGGTGTAGCCCTCAGCCTTCAGCTTGGCGGCGTAGACGTCGTGCTGGCCCTTCAGATCGCGGGTGTCCACGGTGGTGCGCCATTCGCGCACGTTGCTCCAGGGGCTCGCCGGCACCGAGAGGGCCTGCGCGGTGCGGGGGGCCGGAGCGGGCGCGGCGGCCACCGGCTGGGCGGGGGCCGGGGTGGTGCGCAGCGGCGCCGCCACCGGGGCGCGGTTCACCACCGAATAAACAGCCGTATCGGTCACCCAGTTGCTGGCGGGCACGGGGTTCACCACGATGCTCAGCGCCTGCGCCAGCCCCTGCTGCCCGCTGACATTCACGGTGGCAAAGGAGTTCTGCTGGCTCTTGAAGGTGGCGATCTGGTCCAGGTTCAGCGGCGTGCGGCTGGCCAGGGCCAGCACCTTGTTCACGCCGTAGGGCGCGGCAATATCGAAGGTAAAGGGGTCGCCGGGCGCCGGGAACACCTTGACCGCGTTGGCCTTCAGAAAGTTGGCGCCGCCCTGAAACCGGTTGGGCAGAATCAGGTCCACCTGCCCCTGGGGGTCCACGTTGAACAGGTACACGTAGGCGTCCTGGTTGACCTGGGTGAACAGGCGGATCTTGTCGCCGGGGGCGTAGTTCGGGGTGCCGCTGCCCGAGGTGTCGCGGTCGGTCCAGACTTTCACGCTCAGCGTGGTGGGCGCCGGGTTCACGATGATGCTCTGCGCGCTGAGCTGCGGGGCGGCGGAGGCGGCACCTCCCAGCAGGGCCAGGGCCGAGGACAGGAACAGGGTGGCTTTCATGCCCCCCACCCTGCGCCCCCCACTTGACGGGGGCCTGACCGGGTCCTGATGCGTCCCCTGACCCTGGGCTTATCCCGTTCTCATGGGTGGGCTGGGGCAGCGGGCCCCGTGGGGGCAGGCGGGGGACGGGTGACCGCTGGTACACTGCCCGGCGTGCGCTCCGCTTTTCCCCTGGCCGCCCGCCCAGCGCTGCTGGCGGCCCTGCTGCTGGGGGCGCTGTTGCTGGGGACACTGGGCTCCCCGGCGGGCCACGCGGCCCCTGGGCCTGCGCCCTTCCCCTACGTGCGCGGCGCGCTGCCCATGCCCAAGCCCCGGCCCGGCGAGGCCACCGTTCTGACCCTGGAGACAGCGCGCGGGCCGCTGCCCCTGACCCTCAGCCAGTTGCGCGCCCTGTCGGTGGTCCGCTACGCCACCGAACAGCCGCAACTGGGCCGGACCTTCACCTACGAGGGCGCGGCGCTGCGTGATCTGGCCGCCTGGGGCGGCTTCGGCGGGCGAGACCTGCGGGTGATGGCCACCAACGGCTTTGCGGCGACCATCCGCGCCGCCGATTACCTGAACCATCCCATCATGCTGGCCTACCGCGCCGACGGCCGGCCCATCTCGCCCTTGCACAAAGGCCCGCTGACCGTGGTGCTGCCCCCCCAGCCCGCCCGGTTTTCCACAGGGTCGTACTCGGCCGCGTGGGTGTGGTTTGCCGAGCGGCTGGCCCCCGCGCCATGACCGCGGGGCCAGACCACAGCGAGCGGCTGCAGGCCCGGCGCCAGCGCCTGTGGCGTGAACTGCTGCTGGGGCTGCTGCCCGCCCTCTTGACGGTGGTGCTGCTCATTCTGGTCACGCGCCCGGCCTATGACGCCCTGACCCGGGGCGGCACCGGCTGGACACCACACGTCTATCAGGGGCTGGTGCAGGACGTGCTGCAGTACCGGGTGGCGCGCCTGGACCCGGCGGTCAGCCCGGCGCGCCGCCGCCTGCTGCGCGAGATCGCGCTGTCCAGTGCGGGCAATCCCCGGCAGTTCGTGCTTCTGCGCGAGGTCGAGGCCCTGGGTCCGGCCCGGCTGGACCGGGTGGCCCGCGCCCTGGCCCAGGACACCGACGCCGGCGCGGCCCAGGCCGTGACCGAAAGCCTGGCCCTGGGCAGCGCCGCTGCCGAGTACAGCCGGACCCTGGGCGAGCGCTATGTGCGGGCCCTGACCAGCCTGCGCTGGGCGCTGGTGCTGGCGGCGCTGTTTTCCGGGGTGGTGAGTATGCTGCTCACCACCCGCGCCCTGCTGCTGTGGCGGGCCGAGCGCCGCGCCGCCGAGGCCCGCGAACGCCGGCTGCAGGAAGCCCTGAGCCTCGCCAGCCACGAACTGCGCCGGCCCCTGCAGGCCCTGATGCTGGCCAGCGACCTGCTGCGCGGCGCCCAGGCCCCCGAACAGCGCCAGCGCCTGCTGGGCATGATTGAAGACAGCGCCGCCCAGCTGGCCAGCCGCGCCGACCTGACCCGCCTGAACGACCTGTACCTGGACGTGGTGCTGCGCCCCGAGCCGGTGGACCTGCGCGAACTGGCCGCCCCGTTCGCCTCGGCGCGGGTGCAGGTCCGTGCCCCCGCAGAGCCCGTGGTCTGGGCCGTGGACCCGGCGCGCACCCGCCAGATGCTGGAAAATCTGGTGGAAAACGCCCTGAAGTACACCGGTGGGCCCGTCGAGATCACCCTGGAGCCGCCCGGTTCCCCGGGCACCCAGGGGCCCCGCCTTCAGGTGCGCGACCACGGCCCTGGCATGAATGCCGAGCAGCGCGCCCGCGTGTTTGTGCCCTACGAGCGGGGGCCCCAGGGCCTGAAACCCGGGCAGGGCCTGGGACTGGCCCTGGTGCGGCGCTACGCCCGCGCGCACGGCGGCGACATCCACATCACCCACGCGCCGGACGGCGGCCTGATCATGACCCTGAGCTTCGGCACGCCCAGCGCCGGGCCCATTGCCCCGCCCCGGCGCCGCGCCACCTGACCGCCGACTGATAATCCCAAGTCGCTTACAGCGCGCGCCCCAGCCACGATCTACTCTTCTGGGGTGAGCCGAGCCACGCGAATTCCTCATCTGGTCTTGACCGTTGGCCTGCTGAGCCTGGGCGCCGCCGTGTGGCCTGGGGGGGCCCAGGCGTCGCCGGAGTTCCGTATTGGCTACCGGGTCAGCCCGGAGCGCCAGGCGCCGCTGCGGGTGTCGTTTGAAGCCAGTGCCCCGGCCGGGTACGTGGTGCAGTGGGTCTTTGGGGATGGCAATCAGGCCAGCGGCCTAAGCGCCGAGAACGTGTACTACCGCCCCGGCACCTACACGCTGCAGGCGCAGCTGCTGGACCCCCAGGGCCGCGTGGTCAGCCGCGCCGAGGCCCAGTTGCCGGTGAACAGTGCTGGCGCCGAGCGCCCCGCGCTGACCGTGCTGCAGCCCACCCCCGGCGAGGTGCGCCTGAGCGCCGAGGGCAGCGTGCTGTACACGCCCGCCCGCCCCACCCTGCTGCTGGCCGGGCGCGAGGTGGGCACCGGGGCCAGCCGGGTGCCAAACGGCACCCACGCGGCGGTGGTGCGCGCCACCACCAGCGACGGCCGCACCGTGGAAAAGCGCCTGACCATTACAGTGGCCCCCTGGACCGGCAGCGCCGCGTTTGACGCTGAGGTGCTGCGCCTGACCAATCAGGCCCGTGCCCAGGGCTACAACTGCGCCACCAACCGCACGGGCGCCGCCGCCCTGCCCCCCCTGCGGCTGGATCCCACCCTGACGGTGGCCGCCCAGGCCCAGTCGGCGGGGATGGCGCTGTACGGCTACTTTGACCACACCAGCGGCTTTGACGGCAGCACGCCCATGCGCCGGGTGCAGGCGGCGGGCATGAATCCCCTTTCGGTCGCCGAGAACATCGCCGCCGGGCAGCAGACCCCGGCCGAGGTGGTGCAGGGCTGGCTGAAAAGCCCCGGGCACTGCCGCAACATCATGGGCGACTTCACCCGCATTGGCCTGAGCTATGTCAACCGCCCCGGCACCACGTATGGCCGCTACTGGACCCAGGTGTTCGCCCGCCTGTAAGGGGATGAGGGCCGGGGCTGGTCCGCTGAACCCATTTCACCGTTCTGGGCCTTCCGGCGGCGCTGCCAGCTTTACAGCCCCGGTCAGAAGGGGGGCGTCTTGTTTGTGGACCCTCAGCGACGCGGGGACTTGCAGAGGAGAATCGGAAGGGTCTTTGCCGACCTCACCCCCCCAATGGATGACGCTCTGTCTTCCCCAGCCCCCCAAGCCGTGAGCGGGCCCCCAGGGGCTGCCTCATGGCTCATGGCCCAGCGCCCCCACCCCCCTCAATGCACGTCGGCCACGCCCGAAAGCAGCCCGGCCAGTTGCTCCTTGGCGCGGAACACGCGGCTTTTGGCGGTGCCCACCGCCACGCCCTGAATCTGGGCAATCTCGTCGTAGCTCAGGTCTTCCACAAAGCGCAGCACCACGGCCTCGCGGTATTCGGCGGGCAGGCGCAGCAGGGCGCGCTGCACCCGGTCCTGGGCGTCGGCACTTTCGGCGGCCTGCACGGGCGAGCGTTTCTCGCTGGTGACCTCAAAGCCCACGTCTTCGCGGGCCTGTTCCAGCGAGAAGCGCTGCAACTGCTTGCGGCGGTGCGACTCAATCTGGGTGTTGCGCGCCACCTGATACAGCCACGGCAGCACCCGCTCGCCCACCCGGAAGGTCCGAATCGAGCGCCACGCGCGGTAAAAGACCTCCTGGGTCAGGTCCAGGGCGTCTTCGCTGTTGCCCTCGAGGCGGTACAGGTAGCCGTACATGCGCCCCTCGTACTCCTGCACAAAATCGAACCACGCCGCTTCCTCGCCCGCGCACAGCCGCGCGTACAGGTCAGGGGAGATCAGGTCGGGTGGAAATGACTCGGCGGGGTCCACAGTGGCTACACCATAGCGTGCCCTGGCCTCTGGCCCCAGTGGCCTTGCAGCGCGGGCGGCGCTCGCCGTGGCAGCAGGGCGCGAACTGCTCTAGCATGCGCGCACGTTGAGCCCTGTTCGTCCCGAAGTTCTGTCTGCCGCCCCGCCCGCCGCCTCCCTGGCCGACGCCCTGCGGCCCCTGCTGCCCGACCTGAGCGTGGGCGCTCTGCTGGGCTTTGCCACCGGCGTGGCCCTGCGCCACATTGGCCGCGTGGCCCTGATCGTGCTGGGCACGCTGTTTGTGGTGCTGCAACTGCTGGCCTACCTCGACCTGATCAGCGTGAACTGGCTGCGCCTTCAGGCCCTCACCGAACCGTGGCTCAGGCAGGGCCAGGAACAGGGCGGCGCGTGGCTGATGCGCGTACTGACCGCCAACCTGCCGTTTGCCGGCGCCTTCACGGCAGGGCTGCTGCTGGGCCTCCGCGCCAGGGTGTAGAGGGGAGAAGGTTGATGGTTGATGGAGAACGGCTTTTTCCATCAACCATCACCTGTCCACCATCACCCCTTACGCGCTGCTGCGCACCACCAGGCGGGGCTCAAAACGGCGCGCCCGGGCGGGGCCCTTGTAGCCGTTCAGGCGGGTCAGGAGGAGCTGGGCGGCTTCGTAGCCCATGCTTTCTACCGGCTGGTGCAGGGTGGTCAGGCCGCGCGCCTCGGCCCAGGGCTGGTCGTCAAAGCCGATCACGCGGACGTCCTCGCCGGCCTTCAGGCCGCGCAGGCGCAGTTCGTCCAGTAGGGCCCCGGCCAACATGTCCGCCGAGGCGAAGATGGTGCAGGGCAGCCCCCCCGCCTGGGCCTGGTCCAGCAGCGCGGAAGCCGTGTTGCGCGCCGCCAGCGAATCGAAGCTGGAGGTGTATTCGGCCGTCACGGTCTGCCCGGCGGCCTGCAGCGCCCCCAGAAAGCCGTTGCGGCGGTCTTCAAAGACGCGGGTGGTGAACAGCTGGTCCAGTTCGGTTTCCACCCACACCGCGTACAGGTCGCCGGGCAGGGTCACGGCGTATTCCCCGGCCATGCGCCCGCCCGCCACGTTGTCCATAAACGAGGAATCCACATGCTCGGCGTAGGCGTCCACCAGCACGGTGGGCTGCTGGGTGCGCAGGCGGCGCTCGTGGAACATCTGCGTGAGGTTGTAGGTGGCCATCACCAGCCCGTCGGCCTGGTAGGCCAGGGTGTGCGAGCCCAGGTAGCGCTCCAGGCGCGAGCGGTCCAGCAGAGGGAAAATCGCCACGTCGTAGCGGGCCTCCTGAAAGGCGGTTTCCAGGCCGTCCAGCAGCCGCACGTAGAACTCGGTGGTCAGCACCGGCAGCAGCACGCTGATGGTGTAGCTTTTGCCGCCCGCAATGCGCCGGGCATGCGGGTTGGGGGTATATTCCAGATCGGCAATGGCCTTGAGCACGAGTTCGCGGGTGGCGCCCTTGACCGCCACATGGTTGTTCAGCACCCGTGACACGGTGCCGACCCCGACCCCGGCCTGCCGGGCCACATCCTGAATGGTGGGTTTGCGCATGATTTGTTGCCCAGCATACCCTCTTTTTGGAAAGGGTTCCACAGGCCCGGTGTTCCCGTTCCCCTGAGGCGCACAGGCGCCCCGGGGACAAAGCGGCCCGGCGGCCCACCCTAAACTGACCCGCAGGTCGGCCGCGACCTGGAAGGAGTGCTATGCCTGTTCCCGCCCGTCTCTTTATCTTGTTGCTGGCGCTGCTGACCGCCTGCCGCCCGGCGCCCCAGGCCCAGGCGGGCCCCACCGCCACGCTCACGGTGGAGGCGGCGCGCGTGGTGGCGGTGCCCCCCGGCGTGGAGGAAACCAGCGTGTTTGGCACCCTACGCAACCCCGGCGGGCGCCCCCTGCGCCTGACCGGCGTAGAGTCGCCAGCAGCCGACCACGCCATGCTGATGGTGACCCGCACCGACGCCCAGGGCCGCACCGGCATGCAGATGACCGACGCCCTGACGGTCCCGGCGGGCGGCGAGCTGGTCCTGAGCGACACCGGCGACCACATCATGCTGATGGGCCTGCGTGCGCCGCTGCGCGAGGGCGAGCCCGTGGCCCTGACCCTCACCGACGACGCGGGCGGCACCCACACCCTGCAGGCCCCGGTGGTGAAGCCCTGATGACCGCCCCGGCCCACCCAGCAGACCCGGCCGGGCCGGCCACGCGGCCCTGGTACGTGTCGGCGGGGCTGGCGCTGGCGGCGGTGGCGCTGCTGCTGGGGCTGGCCTGGGGCGCGGCGCGCCTGCGCAGTCCGTACCCCTTTTACGGCACGGCCTACCCGGCCGGGACCCAGGCGGCGCCGTTTCAGGGCGTGGCGGTGCAGGGCGGGGCGGCGCGGCCCTTCGCCTTCACCCCTGGGGCGGGCGGGCAGGCCACCGCGCTGTTTTTCGGCTTCACCCACTGTGCCAGCATCTGCCCCCTGAGCCTGTCGTACCTGAACAAGGCGCGCGCCCTGCTGCCCGCTGAGCTGCAGGCCAAGCTGCAGATCGTGCTGGTCAGCGTGGACCCGGCGCGCGACACCCCGGCCCGGCTGAACGACTACGTGAGCTACTTCGGCAGCGGCACGGGCGTGCGCGTTCCCGAACCAGCGCTGACCCAGGTGGCGCGGGCCTACGGCGTGGCCTACCAGAAGGCCGAGGTGCAGGGCGCGGCCTACCAGATCAACCACACCACGGCCACCTACCTCATTGACGCCCGGGGCCACCTGCGGGTGCTGTGGGACTACACGCAGCTGCCCCAGGTGGAGCGTGTGAAGGCCGATTTGCAATACGTGCTGGAGACCCCATGAGCCTGAACCCCACCGTTGCCGACTTGCTGCTGCCCCGCCCGGACTGGACCCTGCTGCCCATCTTGCTGGTGGGGGCCGCCTACGCCGCTGGCTTCGTGCGGGCGCGCCGGACTGGCACCCCGTGGCCGCTGTGGCGCGCTGGGCTGTTTGCCCTGGGACTCGTGGCCTTGGTGCTGACCACCCAGACCCGCGCCGCCGGGCTGACCCAGGGCAGCATGGCGCTGTACATGGGCCGCCTGATGGTGCTGGCCGAGGTGGTGCCGCCGCTGCTGGTGCTGGGCCTGCCGCCGCTGGCGATCAAGGCGCGCTCGGTGCTGGGCCGCGTGCTGGGGGTGCTGCTGGACCCCTGGGTGGCGCTGGCGCTGTGGACGGCGGTGATCGTGTTCTGGAACGTGCCGGCCGGCTTCAATGCCAGCGTGGTATCCAACACGGCGGCCACGCTGCTGCCCACGCTGTACCTGCTGACCAGTCTGCTGGTCTGGGGCGTGGTGCTCCGGCCACTGCCCAGTGTGCAGCCCGCCGACATCGGGTCGCGCGGGTGGTTTGGTCTGCTGGCCGCGCTGCCCATGATGGCGGTGGCGAGCGTGTGGCTGTACGCGCCGAAGGTGCTGTACACGCCCTATATCAACGCCCTGTGCCTGTGGAACCTCACCCCACTGCAAAACCAGCAGCTGTCTGGCTGGATCATGATGGTGGCGGGCCTCCCCGCGCTCGCCCTGGCCTTTGTGCAGCTTTTCATGTGGCTGATCCGCCTGACCGAGCAGCAGGGCCTGCCCCCCTCCTGATCCGCCCGCTCCTGGTGCGAACAGCAGGGGGCCGCTGGGCGGTGGGTTGGGCAGAAGGTGGTCGGAACCCCGCCCCCGTTCCGGCTTCAAGCGCTCTTCACGGCCGCCCCCGCGCCGGCCTTTTTCGGCCACTTCTTCGGAGGCCTCGGGGAGTTGCGGGTGGATCACCCTGGTCGCCACGCCTACTTCCAAGTCCAGCCCTGTTAAGACCGCCTGAAGACGGCGGGGGCCGGCCCCCTCTGGCCCTGTAGCCTAAAGGGGCATGTATGACGTTCTGGTTATTGGCGCGGGGCTGTCGGGTCTCACGGCCGCGCGGGCCCTGGACCGCGCAGGCAAGCGCGTGCGGGTGCTGGACGCCGCGCCCCACGCTGGGGGGCGGGTGCATTCGCGGCAGGTGGCGGGCTTCACGCTGGACGCCGGGTATCAGGTGCTGTTTCCGGCCTACCCGGCCGTGCGGCGCTGGCTGGACCTAGGCGCGCTGCATCTGGTGCCGCTGCCCCCCGCCGCTGTGATTCGCCGGGGCGCGCAGGCAGACGTGGTGGGCTGGCCGCTGGGGGACCCTGGCGCGCTGGGCAGCACCCTGCTGACCCGCGCGCTGGGCACCCGGGACAAGGCCCGCGTGGCGGCCCTGGCCCTGCGGCTGCGCGCCCCGGCCCCCTGGGACCTGCTGCGCGGCCCCGACGAACCCACCGAGGGGTATCTGCGCCGCTTCGGCTTCAGTGAGGCCGCCCTGGATCATTTCTTCCGCCCCTTTTTCGGCGGCATCTTTCTGCAGCGGGATCTGGGCACCAGTGCCCGGCTCTTTCGGTATTACTTCCGCATGCTGATGGACGGCGGCGCGGCCCTGCCCGCCGCCGGCATGGGCGCCATTGCCGCGCAACTGGCCCAGGGCCTGAAGGTCACCCTGGATGTCGAGGTGCAGTGGCTGAGCCCCCAGGGCGGGCACGTCACGGTGGGCACCAGCGCCGGCGAACTGGACGCCCGGCAGGTGATCGTGGCCACCGACCCCGACACCGCCGCCCGCCTGACCGGCGAGGCCACGGCGCGCGGGCACCTGAGCGGCACCTACCTGCACTACGCCGCCCCCGCCGCGCTGGACCGCGAGCGGCGCCTATTGCTGAACGCGGGCAGCGGCCTGATTCAGAATGCCCACTGGCTGTCCAACGCCGTCCCGGGCCGCGCGCCCGAAGGCCAGCACCTCCTGACCGTCACCGTGCTGGGCCTGCCGGCTGCGGGCGATGACGCGCTGGACGCGCAGGTACGCGCCGAACTGGCGACGTGGTACGGCGAGGCGGCGGTTCGTTCGCTGCGCACGCTGCTGGTGGAGCGCATTCACCACGCCCAGTACCCGCAGCCGCCCGAATACGCCGCCACGCTGGCCGGCCACGCCACCCGCCTGAGTGGGGTGCTGCTGGCGGGCGAGGTCACGGCCATGAGCAGCATTCAGGGCGCCATGGAAAGCGGCGAGAAGGCGGCGGCCATCGTGCTGGGCGACCCGGTGGGCATGAGCCGCCCCCGGGGGGCCTGACATGAGCGCCCGCCTGGATCACCTCGTGGTGGCGGCGCGCACCCTGGACGAGGGCCGCGCGTGGCTGGAAGGCCGGTTGCGGGTGCCCATGCAGCCCGGCGGCGAACACCCGCAGTTTGGCACCCACAACCTCCTGCTGTCGCTGGGCCCGGACGCCTACTTAGAGGTGATTGCCGTAAACCCGCAGGCCCCGGCCCCCGGGCGCCCGCGCTGGTTTGCCCTGGATACCCCAGCGATGCAGGAACGGCTGTCACACGGCCCGGCCCTGATTCACTGGGTGGCGGCCGTTCCGGCGCGGCCCGTGGGCGGGGACGTGCTGGCCCTGTCGCGCGGCGAGCACCGCTGGACCCTGACCGTGCCTGAAGACGGCGGGCTGCCGGGCGGCGGCGTGGTGCCCTCTCAGATTCACTGGGAGACCCCGCCGCCCCCCACCCGCCTGCCGGATGTGGGGGTGCGCCTCGCCCACCTGCAGCTGGGCACCCCCGACCCGGACGCGCTGCGCGGGCACCTGCGGGCCCTGGCCTTTGCCGGCGAAGTGGAGGTCTACGAGGCCCCCCAGCCTGAACTGCGCGCGGTACTGCACACGCCGCGCGGGCCTGTAGAGCTGTAGCGCCCCGGGCGGCCTACCGGGGTGGCAGGCCAGGGGCCACACTTGGCCGGCGCCGGTGCAGCAGGGCCGCTGCTACCAGCCCGCCCACGAACCCGAACAGGTGCGCTTCCCAGGACACGGCCGGGTTGGACGGCAGCACGCCCCACAGCATCCCGCCGTATAGCAAGAAGGCCACCACGGCCACGCCAATGGCCAGCGGCGTGCGTTCCCACCAGCCCACGCCCAGCAGGTAGGCCAGCAGGCCAAAGACCAGTTCGCTGGCGCCCAGGTGCAGGCTGCCCCCGCGCCCCAGCAGCCACACCAGCCCGCCGCCCACCAGCACGATCATCAGCAGCGCCGCCAGAAAGCGCCAGGGCCCGCGCAGGGCGCTCATGAAGCTCAGGGCAGCCAGCGGCACGGTGTTCGCCAGCAGGTGCCCAAAGCCGGCGTGGAGAAAGGGCGCCGTCAGGATGTGCCACAGGGCGCCGGGCTCGCGCGGCTCGATGCCGTAGCGGTCCAGGCGGCCCCCGAAGATCAGCAGGTCGGCCACTTCCTGCACCCAGAGGCCGGCGAGGAGCAGGGTGGTCAGGCCGGCGGCAGGGAGGAGGCCGGAACGGGAGGTCAGGGTGCGGGGGGGAGGGGGGGGCCGCATGGGTTCAGCATGACGGAACAGGGGGTGGGGGGCGTCGCTCCTTGGGTGGAGGTGGGGGCGGTCGTTGTTTCTCTTGGGGGGGCGGTGGCTTGGCCCGGTTAGCCCCACCCCCCCAGCCCCCCATCCCCGGAGGGGCAGGGGGGAGCGGCGCTGCGCTGGGCAAGAGTTTCTACTGAAGTTGGCTGGGGTCGCTCAACCAAGTGACGTGTCCGGCTTTGACGCCATCCTTCGCCCCACCGCAATGGCCCGCGCCCTTCGGGCACGACGGCCTCGTCTGGACCTGGGCGGTACGGGGCAAGTCGTCTTGGTGCGGCCCAGAAGGTTCTACCTTGAAAGGCAAAATCGGCTATGGCTCTTACTGCTTTTCAAAAGTAGAACCTCTTGCCCTCAGCGTCCCTGCCATGCGCCTTCACGGGGTGAGCAACGGAAGCCGTCGTGCGCGCAGCGCGCGGGCGTGAGGCGATGGGCGGAGCAAGGCCACGGCGTACGTAGCGGGACGAAGCTGGGCCGCCCCACACCGTTAGTCAACGTTGCCCAGTGCCAACGTCTGCTCCCCCTGCCCCTCTGCTACGCAGCTCTGCGAGTCTGGGGTAGGGGGCTGGGGGGTGGGGCTAACGCAGGCAAACTCAATTCCCTTCAACCCTGCGCCCGCATCCACCCCACCACCCCCTCCACCGGCACCACCGCCACCACCCCACTGCGCCGCACCTTCACCTCCACCTTCCCCTCAGCCACCCCCCGCCCCACCGTCACGCGGTACGGCAGGCCAATCAGGTCAGCGTCGGCGAACTTGACCCCGGCGCGCTCGTCACGGTCGTCCAGCAGGGGGTCCAGGCCCGCCGCCCCCAGCGCGGCGTACAGCGTGTCGGCGGCGGCCCGCTGGGCACTGTTCTTGCCGTCCACCACCGTCAGGTGCACAAGGTAGGGCGCAATGGCCGCCGGCCAGATCAGGCCGCGGGCATCCGAACACTGCTCCGCTACCGCCTGCACCAGCCGCGTCACGCCAATGCCGTAGCAGCCCATCTGAAACGGCCGTTCGCGGCCGTCGGCCCCGGTAAAGGTCGCGCCCATGGCCTGGGCGTAGCGCGTGCCCAGCTGAAACACGTGCCCCACCTCAATCCCCCGGGCCGAGTGGAGCCGCTGCGACGCCTCATGCACCGCCGCGTCGCCGGCCTGGGCCTGCCGCAGCTCGACCACCTCGGGCAGGGCGAACTGGCCTGTGGCATCGGCGGTGGCCCAGTTCGCGCCGGTCACGTGCCAGTCGGTCTGGCCGGCGCCTGTGGCGAAATCGCGCAGCTCGGCGCCCGCCGGATCACACAGGCGCAGGAAGGCCGGGTGCAGCCCCTCCCGCCGGGCAATCACGTGGTCGGGCAGGTCCGGGGCCAGAGAGCCCAGCGGCAGCGCCTCGGCGGCCCATCCATCCGGCTGTGCCACCTCCAGCGCGGTCAGGTCGCCGGCCACGCGGGCCTGCACCGCGTTCCACAGCTTCACCGGGTTCACGCTGTGGTCCCCGCGCAGGCTAACAAGCACTGGCGTCAGCACCCGCTGGCCTGCCTGAAGACTCACGGCGTCGTACAGCACGTTTTTCAGCATGTGGCCGGGCCCGCAGCCCAGCGCGGCACAGGCCGAGGCCACCGTGACCGTGCCGGGCGTGTGGTGGCGGGCCAAGGCGGCAAACGGGCTGGCCCCAACCGGCGCGGCGCGGGACACCGCCCGCTCGGCGTTGGCGGCGTAGCGGCCATCTTCGGTGTACAGCACCTCGTCCTCGCCCACCTCGCTCAGCACCATGAATTCCCGGCTCTCGGCCCCGCCGATGTTGCCGCTGTCGGCCTGCACCGCCCGCCACGCCACGCCCAGGCGCGTCAGCAGCCGCGCGTACACGCCGCTCATGGCCTCAAAGTGCTCGCGCAGGCTGGCTTCGTCGGCATGAAACGAGTAGGCGTCTTTCATGGTGAATTCGCGCGTGCGCAGCAGCCCAAAGCGGGGCCGCAGCTCGTCCCGGAACTTCCGGCCGATCTGGTACACGCTCAGGGGCAGGTCACGGTAACTGCGCACCAGCCCGCGCACCACGTCCACCGCCACCTCCTCGTGGGTGGGGCCCAGGGCGTGCGCCCGGCCGGCGCGGTCGGTCACGGTGAACATGATGCCCTCGGCCTGCGTGTAGGCTGCCCAGCGCCCGGATTCATCCCACAGGTGCTGGGGTTGCAGCACCGGCAGGCTCACCTCCTGCGACACGCCCTCCAGTTCCTCGCGGATCAGGGCTTCCAGTTTGTGCATGGTGCGGGTCATGAGGGGCAGGTGGGCGTACAGGCCACTGCCGATCCGGCGGACATAGCCGGCGCGCAGCAGGTGCTGGATGCCCTGGGTTTCGGCGCCTTCGGGCACTTCGCGCTGCGTGCGCAGCAGACTGGAACTCAGTTTCATGGGGCTCTCCCTTCGGGGCTGGCCACGCCCGCTGCGCACGCAGCGCGGCCAACAGAATCAACGGTGTGACAACAGGGCCCACGCCACGGGCGGGGCCAACCGGCAGGTGGCAGGTGTCACACCCCGGAGGGTGGCGGGAGCACGGGCAGGCCCGCACCAACACGGCCGGTGCGCACGGGCACCGGGGTCTGGGGGAACATCTGCGCGCTCATGGCGCCCAGGGTAGGGGAGGGCCATACAGCCCGTCAAGCGCCCTTCACGGCCGCGTCACCAGCAGAAGGGCCCCCACCACGCGGCGGGGGCCCTTCTGCTGCCTGGGGCGCTTTTATACGGACTGCCGTCCATTTCCGTAACATCCAGAAAAGAACTGGATGTTCCCCGCCTTCGGCGCTGTGCCAGCCCAATTTCCGGAAATCCGTCCTTTTTCCTTCTCCCTCTGCTGCGCAGCTGGATCAGTCCGGTCGAAAAAATTCCGTCATACCTGACGGGATTTTTCGGAAGCCGTATTAGGCGCGCTGCTTGGCCTTCAGCGCGCCATGCTGCTGCAGGTACTCGGCGATCTGCACGGCGTTCAGGGCCGCGCCCTTGAGCAGCTGGTCGCCCGCCACAAACAGCTCTATGCCCCCGTCGAACACCAGTGACGCGCGGATGCGGCCCACCTCCACGTCGTACTTGCCGCTGGCGGTCAGGGGCATGGGGTAGAGCTTCTCCGCCGGGTTGTCGCGCACCTCCACGCCCGCGGCCTCTGCCAGGAGCGCCCGCACCTCGTCGGGCGTGGCGGGCCGCTCCAGTTCCAGCGTGATGGCCTCGCTGTGCGTGCGCAGCGTGGGAATACGCACCGCTGTACACGAGATCTTCAGTGAATCGTCCCCAATGATCTTGCGGGTCTCCCAGGCCACCTTCATCTCTTCCTTGGTGTAGCCGTTGTCCTGGAAGGCGTCGATATGGGGGATCACGTTAAAGGGAATGGGGTGGGCAAAAACCTCGGCACTGGCCTCCTGGCCGTGCAGCACCTTGTGGGTTTGGTTTAGCAGTTCGTCCATGCCCTTGGCCCCGGCGCCGCTGGTGGCCTGGTAGGTGCTGACAATCATGCGCCGCACGCCGTAGGCGCGGTGAATGGGGGCCACCGCCACCACGGCAATGGCGGTGGTGCAGTTGGGGTTGGCAATGATGCCCTTGTGCTCCAGCGCGGCCGCGCCGTTCACTTCCGGCACCACGAGCGGCACGTCCGCGTCGTAGCGGAAGGCGCTGGAGTTGTCGATCACCACGGCGCCGCCCGCCACCCAGGCGGGGGCCTTTTCCTTGCTGATGCTGCCACCCGCCGAGGCCAGAATCACGTCGGCGTCAATGGCGCCGTCCGGCGTGACCTGCACAGTCAGGTCCTGTCCCCTGAACGGCAGGGTGCTGCCGGCGCTGCGCGGCGAGGCGTACAGCAGCAGCTCGTCAAACTGCAGCGTGCTGCCCTCCAGCACCTTGAGAAGCTCGTGCCCCACCGCTCCGGTCGCCCCAACAATCGCTACGCGCATATGCACCCCTTCAAAAAGAAATCCGCCGTGCGTGTCTCGCAGGCGGCGGTCTCCAACGACTGCCACCCCTAGGGGGTCATGGTGGTCGTGTGGGCCTTCATGGGGTCCAGGGTAGGGGCTGGGGGGGTGGGGGTCAAGGGCGCTGGCGCCCCGACCCCAGCCCCGTGCTGTCTGCGCGCCATTTTTCTCCGGCCAGCCTGTCTAAGCTGGGCATCAGCGGTGAAAGTCCTGAGCGCCCGCTACCGTTTCTTGCGCAGGAAACTCAGCCAGCCGGCGCGCTCCGGCTGCCGGGCGGGGGCAAAGTCCTCCATGCGAATCTCCGCTTCGGGGTGGGGGGCCGCCTCCCAGCCGTAGGGGGTGGCGATCAGGCCGCCAAAGCGCCCGGCGGCGTACAGGGCGTGCTCGCGCTCCTGTTCCTCGGTCATGGCCCGTGGATCGGCCAGGGCCTGCAGCATGGCCTGCAGGCTTTCGTCGTCGCAGGCCCACTGGCCCTGGGTAAACACCGCTTCCTTGCCGTACACGCGAATCCTGGCCGACATCCTTCCCCCTGCGCGCCCGAACACCGCCTGTCGGGCTCCCATGTTGTGTGGTGGGGGCAGCATAGCGCACGCAGGGCAGGATGTGCCCGGCAGCGCCCTGCCAAGTGAGCATGACAAAAGCACCTCTTCCTGGCATTATCTTCCTTCGCTCTTTCGATAGTCAGAAAAGTAAGTACAATGTATGTTGAGGTATGTTCTCGCGTTTCTGGCAAAGGACAATATTCGCCGTAGTTGTTCTGTCGCCGCTTTCTATGGCGAGTGCGACTCAAAACTTGCTGGCTCGACTTCCTTATGACGTCCGTGATAGGTCTCCAGCGGCGTTAATTGTCCAGAATGGCTTCGTTTCCACGGTGCTAAAGAAAGAGGAAATCAGCGAGATCAATACGTACGATGGCAATAACCGCCGTTTTCTGCAACGCGTTCAGCTGCCTGGGAACGTCCTTTCCATCTACGGTCATAGAGTCCTAGTGGCCGATCAGGAGCGCTTGTTGCAATACGATCTGACAAGTTCAGCAGTGAGCCGCTCTACTGTTCTGCACAAGGCGCCAAATGGATTCACCTGGGATTTGTCTGAGTCGGCTTCCTGGCTGCTTGCTGAGGCTGCCGGCCTTGGTGTCCTTGTTGACAAGAGGAGTGGCATGCAGAGGACATTCAAGCTGCCGCCTTGCCAAGCTACGTGCGCTTACAAAGTCATTGAAGCTGTGGGGCGTGCCCCTTTCATCTATATGTCGGATAAATCTACTGAGAATGGAGCAGTCACAACTGTTGTCGGCGCGCGTGATCGGATGATCAACCCAGTTTCTGGAGCCGTTGCTGATATTACCGGTGAGGCGGTTACAATAAAAGATAACCTACTCTTCCTTAATAGATTAGATAATTTTGGCTGCGACCCATCAACGACCACGGTAGAAGCGGTCGACCTGAACCTCTTTCGCGCTGTATTTCCTGACTCATGGTCTCGGACTTGGTCACCACCTGAGCCTATAACCCACACTGTTCAGAGGCCTTGTGATGATGGAACCTCAATACTGGAGGGAGTTCTTTGGAGTGAGGGAGCAAAGTTTCTTCTGTTTTCACAAGGTGATACATTGCCCATCTATGATGTTAATTTGAATGAGTGGAGAACACTAAATGCTGTTACCATCCCAATACTTTTAATGCAAGATAAAAATAATATAAACTTCATTACCAAAATGCCCAATTACTTACGCAGCCGTCGGACATATTATTTAGCCACCATTACACTGTCTCTGCTTAGTTGGTGAGCAGAATGGTGTTGCTCCGCTGTCGGTGTTAAAAATACAAAGACATAGTTATTGCTGGCCGACAGGATGGTGGACGTCGCTTCCCTTCAAGTGTTGTGGGACTTGAAAGTGTGTATAGCAGCTGACTACCCGTCAAAACTCGGCATGAGAGTTCACACGGCCCACAAGGACAAAGACAATTCAGGCCCAGTCGAGACACGGACACCGTGAGGTCCCCGTTTTGCTTACACTTGAAGGGCTACGTAATAGCTAAAGACTGTTAAAAGTACCGAACAAAAATCGCGAGTGTTGTCAGAGGTGCGGATAGGCAGTTCTTGGGTAATACCGTAGCGTGCTTTCTTCAGGTAGGACATACCCTACGTGCCGCACAGTGGGAATGCCTTGCTCTCGTATCTCTTGTGCATCCTGCGTGCCAGAAACCTCCCAACCTATCAACCCCAATCTGTACTTAACGTGCGTGAACACCACTGATGCCAACTCGGCTAGAAAGTCCTCTAGCTCTCGTACGCAAGCAACAGGTGACGCATCCGACACGTTTCCGTTTGAGTAAAATGCTAGCTCATCATCACCCACAGCATGTTGGACGGCACCCATCGGAATATCAATGTCCAACCAATCCTCTCCATCCCCACGTACAACCAGAACTGTAAAGGGCAATATCACTCCGGACGGCAGACTTATCACGCCATATGTGCCTTGAGATCGTGGTGTAACCTGGCTTGGGGCAAAAAGAAGTTGGTTTTCCGGTTCCGTGTTGCGGTCAACATACACGCCCTGCACGTTTGGGTGGATCCAGATCACTTCAAATGCCTTCTGAAGCTGAGCATCATCGGTGGGCCCAAGTTCGAGCGCCAACTCGAGGAACCCTCCCCGCCAAGTTTCAGGTGGCGTAAACACGGGCGTCATGTCTGCTGATTCTTCATGCTCGGTACAGGTGATGCAATCCTGACTACCCGTCAAAACTCGGCATGAGGGCATATAAGGCCCGCCAGGACGAAGGCGAGGGGTGGAGCAGGAGATCCTGAAGATGATCGAGGCCCAATCGGAACACGGACACCGCACGGTGTCCGTGTGTCTTGCGTTGCACGGGCTGCTTGCTGGCCAGGAGCTGGCCCGTCACACAGGCCCAGATGAAGGCAGCCGACACGCAGGTAAGCAGGGTCGACACGCGCTCTGCCTGCGTCAGCCCCGTATCCTCCAAGTTGAAGCCTCTGGTTTTGAGGGCGGAGTGGAGGTGTTCCGCCTGCCAGCGCTGGGCATACCGGCGCAGGTTGATGGACGCATGGCCACGGTACGCGAGGTAGAGGACGTCGCCAGCGGCATTCTTGGTGGCGCACAGGCGCAGCGAGACGCCGTAGACCACCACAGGACGGTGCCAGCGGCGAAGCTCGCCCGCCTGGAGCTTTTTGAAACAGGCCCAGACCGGCAGTCTGCCGGTCCCGATGGTGGCGGTGGCCGGCAGGCGGATACAGGGGGCAATGCCGTGCTGATCGAGAAAGGTGAACCATGTTTTGCCGATGAACGCCCGGTCTGCCAGCAGGCTCCCAATGGACCGGTCCGGGCAACACGGAAGGAACCGGGTCAGGAGCGCTTCGCGCACCTGTTGCGAACTGCTTCCCCCGTGGGGGAGCAGCGTCCACATCAATGGCAGACTAAAGCTGTCCCACACAGCAGAGAGCAGCAGGATATTGACATCCTGCTTACCGAGCTTCCAATGGGTGCGGTCCAAGATCAGGTGCAGCTCACCGGCGGGCAGGAAGGACAGGGCGAAGCGCGCAAACAGATGCTCGGGGAAGTCAAACCGGACAAAGCGCCGCAGTCGCTGGTATCGCGTCTCCAGCGAGCCGGGGAGGTGCACATGCGTCTTCAAGGTGTACAGCACGACACTGCGCGCCTGAATCATCGCCAGGATCAGCGCCGCCAGCACCTCGAGGTGGCGCGCATCGAGAGGAAAAGCAGACCGCCTTGCGGTCTGCAAGGTATCGTGTGGGTGTCGGCTCGGTCGTGTCTTCATCGCAGAAAGCACGCTACACGAGCCGACTTTTCCATTCCCTCACGAGTTTTGACTGGTAGTCAGGTATAGCAGTTGGCCAGAGTCGTTAGTTCTTGGCCCCGGCTGTCTTCTCCCCAAAGCGCCGCTCGGTGCCGGCTTGCAACCGGCGCACGTTGTCGCGGTGCTGCCAGATCAGCAGGGCGCTCAGGCCGGTGATGACCAGCCCCAGCCACAGAGGCCCAGCCACGAAACACACGAAGGCGGCCGTCACGGCGCCCAGTATGCTGCCCAGCGACACAAAGCGGGTCAGCCACACACTCAGCAGGAACAGCAGGGCGGCGCCTAGCCCGGCCACAGGCAGCAGGGCCGTCATGGTGCCAAACGAGGTCGCCACACCCTTGCCCCCCCGGAAGCCCAGAAAGGGGCTGAAGTTGTGCCCCAGAACGGCGGCCACGCCGCACGCGGCCATGACCGGCTGCCCCAGGTCCAGCAGACCCGCCAGCCCCACCGCCAGCGCGCCTTTGAGGATGTCGAAAACAGCCACCGCCAGCCCCGGGCCGTTGCCCAGGGCCCGCTGCACGTTGGTGGCCCCGCTGTTGCCGCTGCCCACCTTGCGGATATCCACCCCGCGCGCACGCGCCACCCAGGCCGCCGCCGGAATGGCGCCCAGCAGGTAGGAAAGCAAAACCGTCAGCACGGCAAGCAGGCTCACAGCAGGCATGATAGGTGATTGCCCGGATTGAACCGACTCCACAGATGGGCCGGCCAGCGCGCGCTGGTCCCCGCATTGATTTTCCGCCCCCGACCCGCTAGGCTGCTCTGCGCTGGAACGGTGTCCGAGTGGTTGAAGGAGCACGCCTGGAAAGCGTGTATAGGTGCAAGCTTATCGAGGGTTCGAATCCCTCCCGTTCCGCCACAGTGTGCCCCCGGGTTTTTCCCCGGGGGCTTCGTCCGTTGGGGGGTGGCTGGCGGTGGGCGGCGGGGCGGGCGTACACTGGCCGCACCCACCATGACCCGGCCCGCGCCCCCCACGGATGATGTCTCTGGACTGCTGGGTGCCCTGCTGGACGAAGCCGAAGAACTGCGCAACGTGCGCCCTGAACTGGCCTACGCCCTGGCGCAGCGCGCCCTGACCCAGGTGGGCGAGGGCGCGCGCAGCCACACGGCCGCCCGCGCCCTGTTTCTGATGGGGGTGGCGCAGTACGAGAACAAGGAGCCGCACAGCGCGCTGCGGCTGCTGAACACGGCCGCCGCGCGCGCCCAGACCCTGGGCGACGACGCGCTGGCGTGCCGCGCCCTGAATGCCACCGCGCTCGTGCTGACCGATCTGGGGGATTTTGGGCGCGCGGTGCAGCTGCACCTGACCAACCTGGAGCGCACCCGCGCGCGCGGCGACGTGCCGGGGCAACTGCGCGCCCTGGTCAATCTGGGCGGCTTGCACGCCGACGCCTTCGAGCGTGATCTGGCACTGCGCTACGCCCGTGAGGCCGTGGCCCTGGCGCGCGAAACCGAGCGGCCCGAGTATGAGGTGCAGGCCCAGCATGCCCTGGGGGTGGTGCACACCCGCTCTGGGCAGCACCGGGCGGCGCTGGCCGTCTACGAGCGGGCCCTGCTGCAGGTGCGCGAGCATGGCCTGTACGCCTTTGAGGCGCTGGTGCTGGGCGGGCTGTTTGGCAGCCTGTGTGCCCTGGGGCGCCCCGGCGAGGTGCTGGCGCGCGCGCGCCAGCTGCAGCTGAAGGTATCGGCCGAACTGCCGGTGCTGGCGCAGTTCCGCTTAAAGCTGTCGCTGGGGCGCGCCCACGCCGAATGCGGCGACCCGGCGGCGGCCCAGCCTTTTTTGTGCGCTGCGCTGGAACTGGCCCAGGCGTTTAACCTGCCGCGCGAGGCCGCCGACGCCCACGCGGCGCTGGCAGCGGCCCACCGGGCGCAGGGCCAGTTGGACGAGGCCCTGCGTCACCTTGAAGAGGCGCGCACCCTGGACCGCGCGCAGCTGGACGCCGCCGGTGAGCAGCGCGCGCAGCTGCTCAAGGCCCAGTTGGCCGCCGAGCGCGAGCGCGCCCGCACCCGCGAACTGCAGGCGGTGCAGGTGGCCCTGCGTCACCAGGCGGTGCACGACCCGCTGACCGGGCTGGCCAACCGCGCTGGCCTGCAGGCCCGGCTGGGCGCGCTGCTGCAGGCCCAGCAGCCGTTCGGCCTACTGTTCACCGACCTTGACGACTTCAAGCGCGTGAACGACACCCTGGGCCACGACGCGGGCGACACCCTGCTGCGGCAGGTGGCCGCGCGCCTGCAGGCGCTGGTGGGCGACGACGCTGCCCGCTTCGGCGGCGACGAGTTTATTGTGCTGTTCCCCACGGCGGGGGGCGCGGCTAGCACGTGGGAGCGCGCCCAGCGGGTGCTGCACGAATTGGGCGCGCCGCTGTGGTTGGACGGCCGGGCCATGACCCTGCGCGTGTCGGGGGGGCTCGTGAGCTACCCGGCCGACGGCCACGACGCCTCCACCCTGCTGCGCCGGGCCGACACGGCGATGTATGTGGCCAAGCGCACCCAGCGCCACCTGGTGCGCTACCTGCCCGCCTTTGAGCGCGAGGTCACGGAGCGGCTGGACCTGGACCAGGCCCTGCGCCGCGCGCTGGCCCGGCAGGAGTTCCGGGTGGCGTACCAACCGGTGTGCGACCTGAAAACCGGCCGCCCGGTGGGCGCCGAGGCCCTGGTGCGCTGGGAGCGGCCGGGCGTGGGCCTGGTCAGCCCGGCGCAGTTTATCGGGGTGGCCGAGGACAACGGCCTGATCCGGCCGCTGGGCGAGTGGGTGCTGCGCGAGGCCTGCCGCCAAGCGCAGGTGTGGCGCACCGAGGGGCTGGGGCTGCTGTCGGTGGCCGTGAATGTGTCGCCGGTGCAACTGGCCGACCCCGCCTTTACGGCCACTGTGGAAGCGGCCCTGGCCGACTTTGACCTGCCCCCCCACGCCCTGAGCCTGGAAGTGACGGAACAGGTGGCGGTCACGGACCTGCGCGAAGCCGGGCAGCGGCTCTCGGCGTTGCGGGCGCTGGGCGTGCGCATCAGCCTGGACGACTTTGGCACTGGCCAGAGCAGCCTCGCGGTGCTGCGCCACCTGCCCATTGACACCCTGAAGCTGGATCAGGCCTTTGTGCGTGACGTGCCCGGCGAACCGGCGGCCCAGGCGGTGATCACGGCGCTGCTGAACCTCACGGCCGAACTGGGGCTGCATGTGGTGGCCGAGGGGGTTGAAACCCAGGCGCACCGCCAAGCGCTGCTGGGGCTGGGCGGCGGCGCGGCCCAGGGCTACGCGTTTGCCCCGCCGCTGCTGCCGCAGGCCTTTCAGGCGTGGTGGCACCTGCAGATGGGTTGAGGGGGGCCAGGGCAACGGGCGCAACGCAGCGTCTGCCGTTATTCCACGCCCACGGCAGAAAAAACGGCGAATTTTGAACTGCAGACTCTAGGCAGCCGGGGGCCGGGTCGGGTAGCCTGATGCCCGTAACCCACAATCCACCTTCCGGCCGGACTGACCCCGCTTCCGGCCACGTTTCGCCGCCGAACGCCCGGCCGCCCAGGTCCTGAGCGTCCTGGCTGGACTATGCAGCGCGGGGTCTTCTCCGCCGTCGGCGCTCAAACCCACTTTCCGGCTCTCTGTTCCTGTGCCCACTTGGCGCTCTGGCGCCCCGCGTCCCGCTGGCCCTCACCCCACACCACAGTTCGCAAGCCGTCTGCCTGGAGGTTGTCATGCCTGTACGTCCCGCCCGATCTGCCTGTGCCCTGCTGCTGTGCGGTCTGCTCGCCGCCTGCGGCGCCCCCCGCCCGGCCCCCAGCGCCCAGGCCAGCGCGCTGCCAGAAGGCTTCAGTGAGGCGCTGCTGGCCCTCAGCCCCGCGCCTGCCCCGGCGCTGGGGGCCCAGGCCGCCGCCTGCCCCACGCAACTGGCGCTGCCCTACGGCGCTTCGGGGCTGGACACCGGGCTCTACTGGTACTCGCGCGCCGAAACGGGTGCCCCAGGCGGCGTGGGCTGCAAGGCGCGGGCCGACGGCGCCGCCATCCCCGGGTATTACGACCCGGCGCGCCCGGTCATGATCTTCGTCCACGGCTGGCAGGACGGCAGCACCAAGGCGGGCAAACGCGACTCGTTTTATTTCAGCGAGGCGAACCAGAGCGTGGCCGACGCCTGGATTGCCGCCGGGTGGAACGTGGCCCTGTACCACTGGACCCAGCTGGCCGACGACGAAGGCACGGCGGGCGTGCCGTACCATGCCCAGGCCAAAATCTGGACCGCCGCGTACACCTACCGCGACGCCCTGGGCCGCACCCAGGACATCCGCATGCGCTACCGCCAGCCCGACGGCAGCTACACGCAGGCAGGGATGCCCACGGTCAGCGCGGGCCAGCTGTTCTACGCGGCCTACAAAAGCGCGCTCTCGGCCTGGACCTACAGCGGCGCCGAGGGGGTGCGGGTGATGGGGCACTCGCTGGGCGCCCAGATGGCCCTGGCACTCGCTGACCGGGCAGCGGCCGACCCCGCGCTGCCAGCGGGCAAACGCCCCAGCCGGATCATTCTGGCCGATCCTTACTGGTCCCCGGCCAGTCCCGGGGGCGGCCACAGCTACAGCTTCCTGAGCCCAGACGCCACCCCCGCCGCCCGCAGCGCCCGCATTGCCCAGGCCCTGAAAAACAGCGGCGTGGCGGTGGAATGGATCAAGTCCAGCCGCCTGAACGACCTGGGCGGTGACAACAATCTGGCGATGGCCAAGTTCATCAGCCGCACCGAGATTTTCCCCGAGTACGTGTTTGATCTGAATCCCGCCAGCGGCCTGGCCCGCAAGCACGGGGTGGCGCCGCGCTGGTACATGTGGACCCGCTCATTTGCCCCCAACGGCGCCGTCAGTGCGGCCAATGCCCTGGCGGCGGCGGTGGGCCGCATGAACAGTGGCGTGCGCTACGACCAGCAGGGCGGGCGCAGCACCGTGAGCCCGGGTGACGACACGTTCGTCAGTGGGCCAAATCCATAAAGGCGGGGTGTAGGGAGTGGTGAGTGGGAAGCAGGGGAGGGCATCGGTACGCCAGTGCCGAGGAGGCTTGTGCTCTCAAAAAGCGAGTGGGAGGGTGGCCGCGCATGGCCCCCTCCCACTTCCTACTCTCCACTTCCTGCTGACACCCTCCACGCGCTCACCAGCAGCAGGCCCGAGAGCACAGCGCAGCCCAGCGCGAGTGCTGGAAAGCCCAGCTGGGCAATCACCACGCCGCCCAGCAGGGTCCCGGTGCCCGCCGCCACGTAGCCCAGCCCATCGGTGACGCCCTGGGCCGCAGGAAAGCGGGTCAGGGCCTTGCTGCCGGTCACGAACGCAAGGTTCCAGCCCAGGCCCAGCAGAAACAGGCTGAGCGCCAGCCAGGGGGTGCCGTGCAGCGGGGCCGTGAGGGCCGCCGCCGCCAGCAGCGCCGCGCCGCTCACGTACCCAAAGCGCAGCCCCAGGCGGTCAATCAGCGGGCCAGTCAGCCAGCCAAAGCCGAACATGCCCAGAATGTGCCCGCTGATCAGGGCGGCCACGCCCGCGTGCTCAATGCCCATGTGGTGGGCGCGCAGCGGGGTCAGGCTCATCAGGGTGACCATCAGGCCCTGCGCGGTGGCCAGGGCCAGCGCCGTGGATTTCACACCTGGAATGGCAAACGCCGCCTGCAGCCCCAGCCGGGGGCTGGACGCCTGCGTGGGCGCGCGCAGGGGGCGCCACGCCCGCAACAGCAGGGCGGCTGCGCCCAGCAGTGCACTGGCCACCAGCCAGCCCGCCACCTCCGGGCTGGTGCCCAGGGCCGCGCCCAGCGCCTCTATGGGCCGCGCCGCGCCGGTGATCAGAAACGAGCCTGCCACACTCATGAGCATCAGCCGCCCCAGGGCCGCGCCGCGCTGGGGTTCGGGCACGCTCTCGGCGGCGGCGTAGCGGGCCTGCTGGTAGCCGCCCTGCGCCGCGCCCATCAGGGCGGCCCCCAGCAGAAACAGCGGCAGCAGCCCCAGCCGCGCCCCCACGAACCCGGTCACAGCGCCCAGCATGCCCAGCGCGAAGGCGGCGCTCAGGCCGCTGCGCCGGCCCCGGCGCAGCATCCAGGCCCCGAAAAACCCCGCCGAGACTGCCCCAGACGCGCTGATCAGGGTGGCGGGCAGCCCGGCCAGATGCTCGGCGCCCAGCCCACTGATGATCAGGCTGGACAGCACGGTGCTGACGGTGGTGGCGCCGGTGGCCAGCGCCTGCGCCGCGTACAGCGGGGCCACGCGCCCCGCGCCCAGGGCGGGCCGGGCCTCGGCGGCCGGGGCGGCCTCAGCCATGGGCGGGGCCGCGCCGGCTCACGCCTCGCCCTGCGCCTGCCAGCGGGCCTGCACCGCGCCGCGCAGGTACGCGGCGGCGTCCTCGGTGCTGGCGCCGGGCGTGAACACGCGCCCCACCCCCAGCTCCTGCAGCTTGGGCAGGTCCTGGTCCGGGATGATGCCGCCGCCAAACACGATGATGTCGTCGGCGCCGCGCTCGCGCAGCAGGCCCATCACCTCGCGGAAATAATGCATGTGCGCGCCGGACAGCACCGAGAGCCCAATGGCGTCCACGTCCTCCTGCACCGCCGCGTTCACGATCATCTCCGCGGTCTGGCGCAGCCCGGTGTAGATCACTTCCATGCCCGCGTCGCGCAGGGCGCGCGCCACGACTTTGGCGCCCCGGTCATGGCCGTCCATGCCCGGCTTGGCAATCAGTACCCGAATACGGCGGTCTTCCATACAGTCCTCCTGGGGCGCCTGGGGGCAGGCGGGGGGTCAATCTGAACGGCTCTGGGCAGGAGCCTAACGAGCGTTTGCCGCATTCTACGGGCTGGCGCGGCGCGGCGGGCCGGGGGTGTCCGGACGCGGCAACTGGGCGCAGGTCATCACACGGTCATCAGTTTCGCGGTGTACAACCCTCTCATGAACGCCCTGCTCTCCAGCCTGACCCTGGCCGCCCTGAGTGCGCCGTCCCCGGCGGCCCCTGTGGGCACCACCTGGACCCTGCAGAGTGTGCAGTTGCCCGGCCGCGCGCCCATCACCCCGGGGCCAGCCCTGGCCCGCCCCACCCTGCGGCTGGACGCCAGCGGCGGGGCCCTGAAGGTCAGCGGTTCGACTGGGTGCAGCCCTCTGACGGGCACCGGCACCCTGAACGGGCAGGCGCTGCTGCTGCGCGGCCTCTCGGGGGGCAGCAGCATGAATTGCCCCGACGCGGCCCTGAGTCTGCGTGAGGACTATCTGGGGCTTCTGGCGCGCACCACCCGTTTTGAGCAGAAAGGCAACACCCTGACCCTGGTGGCCGGAGCGGGCCGCCTGACCTTTACCGCTGGAGGCGCTGTGAACACCCCTTCTTCTGGAAATCCGGCGCAGCCTGCCTCTCTGGACGGCACCTATGTGGCGAGTGGCCTGAAGCTGGGCTCGCGCGCCCTGCCCCTGCGCGGCGTGCTGAGCGTGACCGTCAAGGGCCCGGCCCTGAGCCTGGGCGGCGTGGTGGGCTGCAACAGCCTGCGCGCCCCGGGCACCCGCCTGCCGGGTGGTGAGTTTCAGTTCATGGGGGTGGCGGGCACGCGGCTGCTGTGCCCAGCCCCCCAGGCCGAGGCCGAGCAGGCCCTGAGCGCCGTGCTGCGTGGCCCCCTGACCCCGGCCCTGAGCGGCGCCACCCTGACCCTGACTGGTCAGGCGGGCACCCTGACCCTGACCCGCATAACCGGCGGCAGCGCCCTGGCCCCCGTGAACCCGCCTGTGGCCACCCCGCTGCCCAGCGGCACCTACCGCCTGAAAACCCTGGGGGGCCAGCCCGCCCCGCAGACCGCCCGCCCCGTGGTGCTGACCTTTGAAAATGGCCGTGTGGGCGGGGTGGACGGCTGCAATTCCTTTGGCGCTGCCGCTGCTGTGGCGGCCGGCCGCCTGAGCGTCAAAGGCGGCGTGACCAGCACCCGCATGATGTGCCCGGAAGAGCAGACCCTGCCGCTGGTGGCGCTGCTGGAGGCTGGTCCCGCCCTGACCGTGACTGGCAAGACTCTGACCCTGCAGGCCGACGACCAGACCTGGGTGTTCGAGCAGGACTGATAGCGGTAACCACATCATCTGAAGGGTTTACCTTCAGGTGATGTGGGGCGAGCGGAGCGAGTGACCGCGACAGACAGCGGTTGGAGTGGAGTTGAGGGGGTCCTTCCCTCCCCTCAACGTAACGGAATACCGCTGTGACGGCTGGGGCAAAACAAAGACAGGGTGACGGATCATGATTCGCCCTGGCTTTGTTTTGCGGTCAATCCGGTCCTTACCGCGCCGCGCGCTCCACCCGCGCCACCACGCGCTCGCGGCCCAGGGTGGCCAGCAACTCGGGCAGGTCGGGGCTTTCCATGGTGCCGGCCACGGCTGCGCGCACCGGGGGCATCACCTTGCCCAGTTTCAGGCCCTGCTCCTCGGCGTAGGCGGCAAATGCGGCCTTGATGCTGACGGCATCGAAGCTGGGCAGGTTCTTCAGCCGCGCGGCCAGGTCGGGCAGCAGGGTCTTGGCCCCATCAATGGCCGCCTGGGCCTTCTCGGTGACCGGGTACTCCTCGCGCCAGAAGTACGGGGTTTTGTCCAGAAACTCGCTGAACACCTCCATCCGGGGAATCATCAGGCGGGTCACGGCGCGGAAGTAGTCGTCCAGGGGCAGCTCTACCTTCTGCCCGGCCAGATGCGCGTGCAGGCGCCGGGCCACCTCGTCCTCACCCAGCACCTCGCGCAGGTACTTGCCGTTGTACCAGCGCAGCTTGTCCAGGCTGAACACGGGGCCGCCCAGCGTCACGTCCTCCAGGCGGAACACGCGCTGGAACTCGGCGAGGTCAAACACCTCCAGGCCGTCCGGGTGGGTCCAGCCCATGGTGGCCAGGAAGTTCAGCATCGCTTCGGGGAGAAAGCCCTGCTGCTGGTACCACTCGACGCTGGTGGGGTTCTTGCGCTTGCTGATCTTGGACTTGTCGGCGTTGCGCAGCAGCGGCATATGCGCCCACACGGGCTCCGGCCAGCCAAACGCCTGGTACAGCAGCACGTGAATCGGCGTGGAGGTAATCCATTCCTCGGCGCGCACCACGTGGGTCACGCCCATCAGACGGTCATCCACCACGTTGGCGAGGTGGTAGGTGGGAAAGCCGTCGGCCTTGAGCAGCACCTTGTCGTCAATTTCCCGGTTCTGAAAGTGAATGGGGTCGCGCAGCTGGTCATTCACCACCGTTTCGCCCTCGCGCGGCACCTTCAGGCGAATCACGGCGGCTTCACCGGCGTCTGCGCGGGCCTGGGCCGCCGCCGGGTCCAGGCCGCGGCTGGGCACGGCGATCACGCGCCCCTCGGCCTGCGCCGCTTCGCGCAGGGCCGCCAGTTCCTCGGGGGTTTCAAAGGCGTAGTAGGCGTGGCCGCTCTGCACCAGCTGGCGGGCGTACTGGCCGTACAGGTCAAAGCGCTCCGACTGGCGGTACGGGCCATTCTGGCCGCCCTGCAGCGGCGACTCGTCGGGCGTCAGGCCCAGCCACTGCATCATCTGGAAGATGCGTTTTTCGCTGTCTGGCACGTAGCGGTTGCGGTCCGTGTCCTCGATGCGCAGGATGAAGGTGCCGCCCTGCTGACGGGCCAGGGTGTGGTTGAACAGGCCAATGTAGGCGGTGCCCACGTGCGGGTCGCCCGTGGGGCTGGGGGCAATGCGGGTGACAACAGACATGGGGCACAGGATACGGGGCGCGGGCAACGCGGCGCAGCCCGGCGGCCACCCGCGCCGGGGGGGCGGCGGGCCGCTATCCTCGCCGTCATGCTGCGTCAGGTCACCGACCGTTTTTTTGGCTACTACCCCGGCACTGTGGCGCTGGTGACGGCCCGGCACGGCGAGACACGTAACGTGATGGCCGCCGGCTGGCACACCGCCCTGAGCGCCCAGCCCCCGCTGTACGGGGTGGCGGTGGGCCGTGAACGGGCCACCCACCCGCTGATCCTGGCCAGCGGCACCTTCGGCGTGAATTTCCTGCCGCTGGCGCAGGCGGGGGCCGTGCAGGGCACTGGCATTTACAGCCTGCATGACGGCCACGACAAACACGCGCTGCTGGCCCTGGAATCGTTGGCGGAGCAGCCGCTGGCCCTGCGGGACGCTTACCTGCACTACACCTGCCGGGTCACGCAGGTGCTGCCCACCGGCGACCACGACCTGATCGTGGGTGAGGTGCAGGCTGTGTACTACGACCCGGACGCCTACGACGATCAGGGCCTGCTGACCGCGCCGCCCGCCATTTACCTGGGGCGGAGCGTGTACACGACCACCACCGAGCAGCGCGTGACGCATGGCCCCTGAAGCGCGGGCGGTGGCCCTGTGGCACGCGCAGGCGCTCCTGGTCTGGCGCACGCCGGAGGGCGGCTGGCCGCAGGTGCTGCTGAGCGCCGAGCAGCCGCTGGAAGAGGCGCTGAGCGCCGCCTTGGGCCCGGTGTGGCTGCTGCATGACGGCGGTCACCTGTTCGGGCAGGCCGGCCTGGTTCATGTGCAGGCGCTGGGCGAGGGGACACCCACGGGTGGGGGAGGGTGGCGTGCCGAGCGGCCGCCGCCCATTCCCAATGTTCGCCGCTGGCAGCGCCCCGGCTGGCCCGCGACCGTCAATCAGCTGGCCGGTCAGTTGCTGCAGGGGACGGGGGTCGCCCTGGACGGCGCCCCTCACCTGCAGTTCGCCAGTGACCTGAGCGCCACCCACCTCCTCGCCACCTCACAGGGCCGCGCGTGGCTGAAGGTCAGTGACAGTGGCCGGGAAGCAGCCCTGACCACGCACCTGTGGGCCCGGCACCCCGAGCTGCTGCCCCCCGTGCTGGCGGCCGACCCGGCCCGCGGCGCCCTGCTGACCCAGGACGGCGGCGCCCTGCTGGACGGCGCAGCGGCACTGGACGCCTGGACGGAGGCCCTGACGAGACTCGCCCGGTTTCAGCGCACCGCTGACGCCGGGGCCCTGGCTGCGGCCGGCGCTCCCGCCCTGCCCCTGCAGCAGATGACCGAGCAGGTGGACGCCCTCCTGGGTGACCGAGCAGCGCTGCGCGGCTGGAATCTGGAACCGGCCGTGGCTGACGCCCTGACCGCCGCGCGGCCCCGCCTCCGGGCGGCCCTGCGTGACCTGCAACTGCACGGCCTGCCGGATTTACCCGCCCATGGGGACGCCCATCCCCGTAACGCCCTGCACAGCGCGGCGCGCGGCAGCGTTTGGTTCGACTGGAGTGAAGCGGCCAGCGCCACCCACCCGTTCATGGATGCCGGCTGGTTTCTGGCCTTCGCCCTGCATCCCAGCCGCGCGGCCTTGCCGGTGTGGCAGGCCCACCCGGACGCCGCCGCACGGATGGGCGCCGCGTACCTGCGCGCCCTGGACGCCGCCGACGCGGCGCCGCTGCTCTGGCGGGCGCTGCCCCTGGCCCTGCTGCACCGCGCCGCCGTCTATGACGCCACGTTCCGCACCTGGACGGGCACGGTGCCCGGCACGCGGCCGAACTACGTGCCCTATTACCTGCGGCAGGCGGCGCGGGAACTTCAGCGGCTGACCTGAGGTGCGGGCTAGCGCGGGGTCAAGCCCACTCGTCCGGGAATGCCGTGGGCGCAAACTGCTGGCGCGCCACCTCCAGAAACTCCGGCCAGCGGTCGGCCGGGTACCGGCGCGACAGGTGCAGCAGGCGCAGTCGGCCCACCCCACTGCCCGCCGCCAGCTGCGCCACCTGATCCACCGTGGTGTGGTGGTGCCGCGCGGCCAGCGCGGCGTCCTCCGGTAGGTACTGCGCTTCGGCGTACAGCGTGTCCACCCCGGCCAGCCAGGGGGTCAGCTGCGTGACCGCCTCGTCATCCAGCAGAAAATCTGTCAGGTAGGCGGCGCTCTGGCCGGGTTCGCGGCGCAGCAGGGTCGCACGCAACTCATCGGCGTCCCGCGGTCCGGCCGGGGTGTCCAGCATGCCCGTGGCGCTGGCCTTCAGCGCCGCCAGCCACGGCCCACCAGTCAGGCCCAGGGCGCGCAGGCGTGAGGCGTCAATATTCACCCGCTCCGGCTCCTGCAGCCGGAAGCCCAGGCTGGCGCCGTGGTGTGACAGCGTAAGCGCCCAGACCGACAGCTCCGGCGTGGTCAGGAGGAGGCCGGTCTGCGGCGCGTGCCCCATGGGGTGCGGCACGGCGAACGCCTCATGCGCCTCAAACCGCACCGTCTCCACACGCTCCGGCCACACCTCATGCACCAGCCACGTGCCCCGGAGTTCCGGGGCGTGGTTCCACCAGAAGCCCTGAAACCGGTGCTGCAGGATCCGCGCGCTGCCCGGCGGGCCCCAGATGTGGTTCTCTCCTGGGCGGTCGAAGGTGGCGCGAAAAAAGGCGTCAAAGCCACTGATGTGGTCCATGTGCAGGTGCGACAGGCACAGGTGCCGGATGTCCTGCACCACGCCCAGCGGCAGCGTGTCGGCGGTGCCCGCGCCGCAGTCCAGCAGCAGCCGGGTGCGGCCCTGCCCCGACTCGGCCGTCACGAGCAGGGCATTGTCGGCCGCCGGGCGGCCCAGAACAGAAATGTGCAGCATGCAGCGTCCTCCAGTGGCCGCAGGCAGAACCCTGACGGCACACTGCCGCCCATGCTGCCACTGCCTTGCCCACCCGCGGCATCGCCAGATGGCGGATGGGTTCACCACAAAGGTCTGGACCGGTGAGCAGGAGCAGGCCAAGGTCCCTCTGCCCTGTCAGCAAGGCCTAGACACCCTGTAACGAACTTCACTTCGGCCGACATGCCATTGACCCGCGCCACCCATCCTGCACGGTATGAACCGCGCCGCGCCCGCTGCTCTTCTGCTTGGCCTCCTGTCCTCACCTGCCGCCGCCGTGGCGGTAGGAATTGGCGGTGAAATCCGCAACCCGGCCGCCCTGACACAGGTGGGGGCCGGGGACGTGCGCATTCTCCTCACCAACCTGAGCGAAGGCTGGCTGCTGGGGGCCGGCGCTGTCTCCGGCACGCGCTTCAATGTCGCCATCCCCGAGAGTTTCCAGCCGCCCGTGCGCCCAATCGACATCTGCCCGGGCGTCAAGGTCAGCCCCGCCGGCGCGCGCACCTACACCGCCGAAACCCTGCTGGCCTACCACGCGGCCAGTGGTCGGCTGGCCACCGTCTTGCAGGCTGACCACCCCACCACGCCCACCCGGCGTGGTCAGTGGATGTACAGCGACCGCACCGTGACCCTCAAGGGACGCTGCGCCGGGCTGAACACCTACTACAACCTCACGCTGCGCCAGGGGTGGACCGGGGTGATGACCGTCTCGAAAGATGGGCGCTTTGAGGTGACGAATGCCGCCGCCCGGTTGCCCTACTGGGTGCAGCCGGTGATCACCCGCGCGGCCAAAGCCACCTTTCCCGCCCTGTTCAGCGGCCAGCGCAGCGCCCTGAGCACGCGCTAAGGCCACCGCCACGAACAGTTCAACATCCTGTGTTCGAGACGCGCGTCGCTCGGTTGCCCTCCAGACCAACGTCGAGGTCCTGAGCCTGGACGCGGCTCGTGGGTGGCGTAACGGGGTCCGCCTGTCCTGGCCGGCAAAGCCGACGTCCCGCACAGGCAGGAGGCACGCCCGTCTGGTCGCTTGAAGCAGAGCAGATGCACCGTGAGGGTGGGCCAAGCGCACCCAACTTTGCCCAAAGAAGAGGGGACCCGCCCTACCCCTTCTGCGGCGCGGCGTCTCGGCCCCGGGGAATGTCGCGCACGCCGCGCCGCCCAAAGGTATGCGCGAGGTCACGCTCGGGCAGGCGCACGGCGGTGGGGCGGCCGTGTGGGCAGGCCCAGGGCTGCTCGCACGCGGCCAGGGCCGCCAGCACCGCTTCACCCCGGGCGCGGTCCAGCATGCCGGCTTTCAGGGCCGGGGCGCAGGCCAGGCGGGCGAGCACGTCCCGCTGCGGGTCGGGGCTGGTGCCCAGCGCCGCTTCAACAATCTGCTCGTGCAGGCGGGGCACAGCGAGCGTGGCCAGCGTGGCGGGCAGGGTGCGCAGCCGCGCGAGGCCCGCGCCGAAGTCCTCAATGGTCAGCCCCCAGGCCTGTAATTCCGGGGCGCGTTCGTGCAGCCGGGCCAGTTGCTCCGGGGTGAGGTGCAGCAGTTCAGGTTCCGGCAGTTCCACCGGGGGCGCGGCGGCAAGGTCACGGCGCAAATGCTCGTACAGGGCGCGTTCATGCGCGGCGTGGGCATCCACGATCCACAGGTCGCCCTCACCCTGCGCCAGCAGATACAGCTCCTGGTACACGCCCAGCAGGGTCAGGGCCGGAAAATGGTCATGTGTGGGTGGGGTGGGCGTGGCCGCCGGGGAAAGTGGGGCCGGGGCGGCACGTACAAGCGGATGACCGCTCAGGGCCGCTGCCACAGCGGCGCGCACCTGCGCGGCCACACTGCCCAGGTCGGCCAGGGCCACCACCTGCTTGGCCGGGTGCACGTTGGGGTTGTAACCCTCAGGGGGAAGGCTCAGGTCCAGCACGCACAGGGGGGCTGCGCCAGCGGGCAGCAGCTCGGCATAGGCCTCAATGACCGCGCGTTCCAGCTCTGGTGGGGCCAGCACGGGGCGGCCATTCACGCTGAAGTGCATGCGGTCACGCCGGGGCCGCGTGAGTTCCGGGCGGGACACCACGCCGCACACCGCCCCGTGCGTCACCGGCAGGACCCGGTTGGCATTCAGGGGGCCGTACACGCTGGCCACGGCGCCGCGGTGGTCGCTGGGCGCGTGCGAGAGCCGCACCTCACCGTCCACACTCAGCCGCCAGTGCAGGCCCGGCCAGTGCAGCACGTAGCGCCCCAGCAGGGCGGTGACCTCCCGCGCTTCCGTGGCGGGTGGCGCCTGCGTGCGCAGCCGGGCAGGCAGACGCGCAAACAGGCGCCGCACCGTTACCGTGGTGCCGGCCGGGGCAGAGGTGCGGCTGACCTGCACCTCGTCGCCGCAGGCGAGCACCTCACAGGCGCCCACCTGCGCGGCGGGCCGCGTGACCAGATGCAGGTCCCCGGCCTGCGCCGCCGCCCACAGCGCCTCGCCCCGGAAGCCCAGGGTGGTGACCTGCAGCGCCGGTCCAGTGTCGGGAGACAGCTTGCTCGTGGCGTGCCGCAGCGGCGCGAGTCCCACCGACGCCGCCGGGATTCCGCCGCCGTTGTCACGCACGCGCACCAGGGTCAGGCCGCCGCCATCAAGTTCCACCTCAATGCGGGTGGCCCCAGCGTCCAGGGCGTTGTCCACCAGTTCGCGCACCACGTCCAGCGGGCGCGACACCACCTCGCCGGCCGCGATCAGGCGGGCGACATGCTCGGGCAGCACGTGGATGGCAGGCGACGTCATTCGCCCTGCCAGGGTAGCGGCTGCGGCCCGCCGCATTGTTGCCCTGGGTTTCTATCGGCTGGCGGAAGCAGAACCCTTGTGAGGTCACAAGGGGCCGGCCGTGTCCGCCGGCGCCCGCCACCAGGGGCCACAGGAGTTGGGCCTTCGGGTGTGATCAGGCTTCCGGTTCATCCGTTGTGGAACAACGGGTTCACCCAACCGGAGGGACGCGCAGAGCGGCGCCGCAGAGCAGGAACAGCGGTGACGGAGTGGAAACACCGCAGCGAAGCGCAGGGGCTGCAACGGATCAGCCGGAGTCCGTGTGAGCGGCCGTGAACGGCGGCCGCACCCCCGCAAGGGTGGGCCGTGATGGAGAGGGCGCGGCCACGGGGATCGCCCGGTTGGTTGCCGCTGCACCGGGCTGTCACCCTTCCGTCAGACCCGAGCGCCTACGCTGCCCGGCATGACCGACGGGCAGCGGGGAATCGAGGTTCAGGGGTACACCAAGCGCTACGGACGGCACGAAGCGGTCAGCAACCTCAGCTTCACGGTGCAGCCGGGCGCGGTGTTCGGCCTGCTGGGCAGCAACGGGGCGGGCAAGACCACCACCATTCGCGCGCTGGTGGGCCTCACGCGCCCCACCAGCGGCACCGTGCGGGTGGCGGGGTTCGATGTCTGGAAAGAACCTCTGCAGGCCAAAGCCGCCTTCGGGTACATCCCGGACCGGCCTTACCTGTACGGCAAGCTCAGCGCCCGGGAACTGCTGCGCTTTGTGGGCCAGCTCTACCGCGTGCCAAACACCGAAGCGGGCATTGACCACTGGCTGGACTTTTTCCGCCTGACGGATTTCGGCAATGAACCGGTTGAAACGTACTCGCACGGCATGCGGCAGAAGGTGGCCATCATTGCCGCGTTGCTGCCCGACCCTCCGGTGCTGATCGTGGATGAACCCATGGTGGGCCTGGATCCCCATGCGGCGCGGCAGGTGCGCGGGCTGTTCCGTGCCCACGCGGACCGGGGCCGCACGGTGCTGCTCACGACCCACTCGTTGCCGCTGGCCGAGGCGGTCTGTGACCGGCTGGTCGTGCTGGACCGGGGCCGGGTGCTGGGGCAGGGCACCATGGATGATCTGCGGGCCCGCACGGGCACCGAGGCGGGCGGCGTTCATGGCGACAGCCTGGAGCGCATTTTCTTCCGGCTGCTGGAAGAAGAACAGGCCGAAGCCCGGCGCGCCGCAGAGGCCCAGCGGTGACCACGCGCCCTGTTCTCCGCCCGCGCCCGCCCGCTTCGCCCAGCTTGTGGGGCCTGAAGCTGCGGGCCCTGCGGCGCACCGTGCAGCGCGCCCCAAAGTGGGGCTACGCCCTGGTGGGCCTGCTGGCCCTGTTGCTCCTCACGGCCGAGGTGTACGGCAGCTGGCGCGCGCTGACGTTTCTGGGCCGGTACGGCGACATTGGCCTGAACGTGTTCGCGCGGGTGCTGGAAATCGGCCTGATCACCCTGTCCAGCGGCGTGACCTTCAGCGCCACCACCGCCGCGATCAGCACGCTGTACCTCAGTGACGACCTGAACTTCCTGCTGGCACAGCCGCTTTCTGCCGTGCGCGTTTTCGCCCTGAAGGTCACGGAAACCTTCCTGAATGCCGCGCTGGCGCCCCTCTTTCTCACCCTGCCGCTGCTGATCACGGTGGCGGTGTTCTTCCATGCGCCCTGGTGGGCCTACCCGGTGATGGTGGGGGCGGCCACGCTGGTCTTTGCCGCGCCCGTGGGCCTGGGCGCCCTGCTGGCCGTGCTGCTCATGCGGGTGGCCCCAGCCGGGCGCGTGCGGGAAATCAGCACCGGGCTGGGCGTGCTGATCAGCGCGGCGCTGGTGTACGCCATCCGCGCCCTGCGGCCAGAAGTGCTGGTGCAGAAACTGCAGGACCCCACGAAAGTCGAAGCCCTGCTGCGCGAGTTTGGTGGGCCGGGCAGTCCCCTGCTGCCGCCCTCCTGGGCCGCGCAGGGTATCTGGCAGGCCGCGCACGGCACCCTGGCCCTGCCCCTGCTGCCGCTGGCCGGGCTGACGGCCGCGCTGCTGGTGGCCGCCACGTGGCTGGCCGCGCGCGCCTACCAGGAGGGCTGGGCACGCGCGCTGGATTCCAGCACCCCCAAGCTGGACCCCCGCCCCCGCCGCGCCGGCGCCACTGAACGGCTGCTGGCCGGGCTTGGCCGTGGCGGCAGCCTCGCCAGCAAGGACCTGCGCGTGACCCTGCGCGACCCCACCCAGTGGAGCCAGCTGCTGGTGGTGGTGGCGCTGGCGGGCGTGTATCTGGTGAGTGTGCGGGCGGTGCCCATTCCGGTGCCGCAGTTCCGGGGCATTCTGGGGTATATCCAGCTGGCCTTTCAGGGGTTCATCATCGCTGGGGTGGCGGTGCGCCTGGCCTTTCCCGCCGTTTCCACGGAAGGCCGCGCGTACTGGCTGCTGCGCACCGCGCCCATTTCACCGCGTCAGATTGTTCTCAGCAAGTTCCTGGGCGTGCTGCCGGTCACGCTGGTTCTGGGGCTGGTGATGGGGCTGGCCAGCGCGGCGGCCATGGGCCTGGGGCCCACGCTGTTTGTGCTCAGCGCCCTCGTCAGTGTCAGCAACGCCTTTGTGATCACGGCGCTGGGCGTGGGGCTGGGCGCGGCGGCCCCCAAGTTCGACGCCGACAACCCCGCCGAAATCGGCGTCAGCCCCGGCGGACTGGCCTTCATGGGCCTGAGTCTGTTGTACTCGGTGGTGTGCCTCCTGCTGCTGGCCCGCCCGGCTGCCGCCAGTGTGCTGCGCCCAGACCTGTTTCCTGGCTACGCCGCGTTGGGGACGCTGGAAGGGGGGCTGGGCCTGCTGGGGCTGGCCTTGGTGACCGTGCTGGGCACGTGGCTCAGTTTGCGCCTGGGGTGGGGTCGGCTGGAGCGGTGGGAGTAGGGGGGGTTCAAGCCGCCTGTCTGGGCCCTGCAAGAACCCTCACCAGTTCGAGCGTGTTCCCAAGATCAGGAAGGAACTGTCCAGTAAACACCAGATCATCTGCGATTGAGGCCAGCAGGCAGCAGTCCTCAGCGGAAAAGGTGGAGGGAGGGGTGGAGAGATAAGCCTTCAAAAGGTGGACACAGGCAGCAGAGAGGTCTCCAGTTTGTGTGGCCACAGCTGCCAGAAAATATGAAATGAGGTGTGGGGTGCTCTGGGCCGTCATGGTGTCAACTCAGGAGTTGCACCTGCATAACAGCAGGAGAGCGCTCCCAGCCGGGAGACTCTGGGAGTGTCTACGTCACAGATTCCGGGGGAGCGCGTTCGCATTCTGGCAGATGCATTTCTGGCCATCCCCACCACCTGCTACCAGTAGCGCAGCCTCGGGGCTGCGCTCGCTCTGTTTCTCGACACGGCCACCAAAACGGCACTCCACCGTGCAGAACTGGTCAGCAAGAGTGCGCTCAGCCGCCTCTTGAACGAGTACACCTGGGACACGGCGCAGGGCTGGGCGGTGCTGCAAAGTGCCCAGTGGGATACCTTGCTCCTGTCTGCTCGCCGCAAACACCGGCCCCTCCTCCGGCTGAGTGTCGACCTGACCAGCATCGAAAAGAAGGGCAGCACGCTGCCCTTCGTTCGCGTCTACAACGACGTTCACGGTATCCATCTGGTCGTATTGTTCGCCGAATACGGTGCGGTCAAGTTCCCCGTTGGGTATCGCGTATACAAGGGCAAAGGGACGGCGACTCCGGTCACGCTGGTCCGAGAACTGCTCCGGACCGTGCCCGATTCGATCAAACATCGGTTTCGGGTGCGTGTCCTGGCGGACAGCGGCTTCGAAGCCGCTGTTTTCCTGGATGAAGTCAGGCAGCTGGGGTTTGAGTTCGTGGTCGGTGTGCGCTCGACCCGCAGGACACTGCATCCTGGCGAGGTGACCGTGGCTGATGGTCCGCATGGAGGTGATGTCGAGCTAAGGAACTGGCCGCATGACACGCTGGTTCTCGGACGTGTCGACCGTGGCGACCGAGTGTTCCATGCGGTTTCCTCCGAGTTGCTGGAAGGCGATGAGGTCGTGGCCGAAGGGAAGGCGCGGTGGAGCGAGGAATCGTTTTTCAAGGCGGGCAAGCATCAGTTCGGTCTAGCGCAGTTCGCGTTGCGAACTGCCATCGGCCTGGACCGCTGGGTGCTGCTGGTGTGCCTCGCCTGGACGCTGGCCATCCTGCACCGGGAGAGTGGCATGACCCTGGAAGCGTGTGCGGCTCTGGCCCTGATGACGGTGATGCCGAGCGTGTATTTGAACCGCCTGCTCCGAACCTTCCTCAAAAACAAGGAATTTCTCCACCAGCACGGCTATTCACTCCGCTATACAAGGTGCAACTCCTGAGTAAGTCCAATGCAGGTCAGGATGTCGGCGATTAACCTGGCGAATGGCTTGATGAATCTTGGTGCCTTCGATTCGGCCTTAGAGAGCCTGCGCCCCGCCCTTAACGCTCAGCCTGATAACGCCTTGCTTTGGGCCCACACTCAATGGGTTCAGGCCCTCTATGGCCGGTTGGCTGCTGACGAACAAATCAGACGTGACGGCCCAGCGCAGCAGGTGTGGCAACTTGAGGCCGGGCACCTCTTTGCCGCCGCCGAAAGTCTGCCGCCCGCAGGCAAAGCCTTGGCGCAGCGCGAGCAGGTGCTCCGGGAAGTGCTTGCGATTTCAGAACAGTCCGTCCTGCGTGACATCTTTGACAGCGATCAGCTCTTTGGCCGCTGGGTGCGCGGCCGCGCCCGGCTGCTGCTCGGCGAATACGGGGTTGCGGTTCAAGAATTGGCAGGCGGCACCCAGGCACAAGCCGAAGACCTTTTTAACCGCGCCCTCTTGGCTGCCCTCGATCTGGAACTGGCCATGACCCCTCTGGACAAGCTCCGGTTGCCGCTGCACGAAGCAGAGCAGCGCTTTCGAGCGGTCTTTGAGGACGCGCGGACCATTCCCTACGCAGATCCTGAAGGGCTGGCGGCCTTGGTGGGGCGCTGGCATCCCCAGGCGGCTGTGTACGCCGCGCTGATGCCTCAGCCCGTGTTGGAATTTCTCCCCGCACTTGACCTGATCCTGCGGGTTTCCAACCGGGCCTCCTGGCGCGGACAGGCTGTTCCGGCGCCGCTGGTCGCTCATCTCACCCGCCTGGGGCTGCGGGTCCCCACCATTGGCCTCAGTGTCGGCGGCAACGTGGCCTACCAGATTGCCCGGCTGGGCCGCGAGGAGAACGGGGTGAAAATCTGGGGGCCGGTGCTGCCCCTGTTGCCCATGCTGGTGGCCCTGGCGCGCGGCGGCCCGGACCACCTGACCACCGCGCGGCGCGCCTGGAAAGACTTCGGGGTCCTGCCCACTGGCAACCACAATGACCCTGCCCTGGCTGACGTGGTCGAGGTCTGGCGCGTCGTGGTCGACGGGCAGCGCCCCCTGGCCGACGGCTTGCGGGCGCTGCAAGACCTCTGAGCCTGAAGGGTAGGAAGGCAGCCGTCCTCGTCGCAGGGCGGCTGCCTTCGCAATATGAGGCCCGTTTGCCGACGCGGAGGTCTGAGCCTTAACTGGCGTGGGTAATCGCGGTCGGCGGCGTGCAGCGGCCCACCGTCTGCACCAGGGCCAGGGTGGGGCGCAGGCAGGGCAGGAACTGGCCCAGAAACACCAGATCATCCTGCAGCGGCAGCAACGCCAACCCCTCGCCGGGGCTGAGGGCCTGGGGCGGGGTCAGGGTGTAGGCGCGGGCCAGCAGCGCGCACGCCTGGGCCAGGTGCCCGGCGCGGGCCTGAACCACGGCTTCGTGGTACAGCTGGGTGGCGGGTGGGAAAACGCGGGGGGCAGGCCGTGGGGTCATGAATCACGTCTCTGGGGGAAAAAGGGAAGTGGGCCAGGGCCGACAGGAGAACGCAGCAGGACAACGCTGGGGGCAGCATAGCCGCCCATCGGTTATGGTCAGGTTATGGCGGCGGTAAGGGGATTGGGGGCACTGGAGGGGGGTCGGTTTGGTCTGGTGCTCACCGAACTGCGGGGTCGCCTGGACCTCTCGCCGGCTGAACTGGCGGTGCTGGGCACGGCGGAACTGGCGCTGGGGGCGTATCCCGAAGCCGAACTTCACCTGCTGCGGCCCCATCTGGCCGGCGAGATGCGCGCCACCGTCGGTTACGGAGCGGTTTTGCTGGAAGTGGGGCGCTGGGCCCAGGCCCGCGCGCACCTGGAGGGGCACCGTGCGGGCCTCAGCTCAGACTGGGCGGCCGAGGCGCAGCAGGTGCTGGCCACGCTGGACCTGGAAGAGGGCTGGTGGGCCCGCGCCGCCGAGCGGGCCGAGGCCGCCGCCCGCGACCTGCTGGCCCTGGGCCTGGAGCGCCGCGCCGCCGGACCGCTGGTCACGATGGCCTGGGCCTGCGCGCGCCAGGGCCAGTTGGCCCGTGCCGAGGGGGCGCTGCAGATCGCCCTGAGCGTGCTGCCCGAATATCCCGACCCCGCCGAACGGGCCACGGCCCTGGCCACCCTGGGCTGGACCCAGGCGGTGGCGGGTCGCCTGACCGAGGCGCAGGGCCACCTGGACCGCGCCAGCCAGCTGCTGAGCACCGAGCAGGTGCAGGCGCAGCGGTTCGTGTGGGCCGTGCGCGCCGATGTGGCCGCCTGGACGGGCGACCACGCCGCCGAGCAGGTGTTTGTGGACCGGGTGGCCGCCACCCTGGGCCCCCTCACCCCGCCCGAAAGCCGCTGGGCGCGCTGGGTAGGCCTGCGCCGCGTGGCCCTGGACCGCCGCGCCGGGCAGTGGAGCCGGGCCCTGAGGGCGCTGGCCCTGTTGCCCCCAGGCGCCGAAGCCCTGTGGCAGCGCGGCGCCCTGCTGGCCGACCTGGGCGAGGGGCCAGCCGCCACCGAGGCGCTGCAAGCGGCGCTGGCCGCCTTTCGGGCCCGGGGACAGACCCTGGGTGAAGCGCAGACGCTGGCGACGCTGTGCCGTGTGGCGGCCGGCACTCCAGACGCGCCGGACCTTGCTCGGCAGGCCCTGGACGCGGCGCTGCGCAGTCCCCTGCTGCTGCCGGTGCGCGCCGTGGTGGACGAGGTGGCGGCGGCCCTGGCGGACCAGCCCCCGTCTGCCGCCCTGCGCGCTTATCTGGACGCCGCCCGCACCCACGCGCAGCCCCCAGCGCCGCCGCCCACCGTGCAGGTGCAGACCCTGGGCGGCGCGCAGGTGTGCTTCGCCGGTCAGCCGGTGCGGGCCCCGGCGGCGCTGCTGGCCTGTCTGGGCCTGTGTGGACCCCTGGACCGGGCCACCCTGCAGCTGCACCTCTACCCGGACCGGGCGCCCGCCGCCGCCAGCAGCGCCGTCAAGCAGGACATTTACCGCTGCCGTCAGGCGCTGGGGCCGCAGAGCATCGTCAGCGAGGGCGCGCACCACGCCAAGCGCTACCGGCTGGGCCCTGCCTATCACTGGCTGCTGGACGTGGCCGAGGTGCTGCGCGGCGCGGCCAGCCTGGACCCGGTGCGGGCCTTTGGGGGCCTGCGCGGCGCGTTTCTGCCAGGCGTAGATTCGGACTGGAGCCGGGGCGTGCAGGCGCAGGTGGACGCCGCCCTGGAGGGCATGGTCCCTGCCCTGCTGACGGTGTACCGCCGCGAGCGCCTGGGCGCGAACATGGGACATCTTGTGGCCCAGTTTGCCCAGGCCTACCCCGAGCATCCCCGGCTGGCTGAATTCCGGGCCCTGGCGAGTGGAGAAGGGAGCGCTGCCGTGGTCTCCCAGTGAATTGGTGTTATCCAGTGAGGGGGCAGGTTTCAGCTGGGTGGCCTTGACGAAAAGGTCGGGTGGGCCGCTTCACCCACACGTCTCTTGCGAGTTCTCTGGTAAGGGAGAGGGGCAAAGGGCGTGTGCATTGCGCCACGCCAGCGGAACGGTTAAACCTGTTCGCAAGGCTGTCCATCCACGAGTTCATTCTGCGTAGGGGCGGCAGGGTGTGAAGCGGTGGAACGGGCATGCAGGGGCGAACCTCGGCGTTGTCATAGAGCATGGGCATAACCAGAAGAGTGGGGCCGCTGATATCGCTTCAGCGGCCCCGCTACCTACCCTTTCCGCTGCTTACACCGGGTGGGCGGCGTCCTGGCCTACCACGGTCATCCAGCGCCGCACTTCCCAGTGGCCCACCAGGCCGCTGACCACATAGGGATCGGTCTGGGCGAAGGTCTGCGCCGCTTCTGGCCCCTGGCCCTGAAACAGCAGTACGGCGCCGTCGGCAGGGTCGGCCAGGGCGCCGGCCAGCACCAGTTCGCCCCGCGCCTCGGCGGCGCGGGCATGGGCGAGGTGGGCGGCGCGCAGCGGCTCGCGCCGGGTCAGGTAATCGGGCACCAGATCTCGGTAAAACAGCAGAAAGTGCATGGACATCTCCTGGGGGGGCGGGCTTTGACCGGCCTTGGCGCGTGCTGAGATTCAAGTCAACGCCACGCCAACCGCTGTCTGTCGCGGGCACTCGCTCCTCTCGCCCCACATGACCTGAAGGGTTCACCTTCAGGTCATGTGGTTCCCGCTCTCAGTCCTTGACCAGTTCGATGCCGGTCAGTTCGTCAATGGGCAGGCCCCACTGGTTCATGGCGTCGAAGAAGGGATCGGGGTCCAGCTGCTCCACGTTCCACACGCCTTCCCTCATCCACTCGCCCTGCAGCATCAGCATGGCGCCGATCATGGCGGGCACGCCAGTGGTGTACGACACGCCCTGGGCCTGCACCTCGCGGTAGCACTCGGCGTGGTCCTTGACGTTGTAGATGAAATGCACCTTGGGCTGGCCGTCCTTGCCAATGCCCTTGGCCTGCACGCCAATGCAGGTCTGGCCGCTGTAGCCCGCCGCCAGCGATTCGGGCGCGGGCAGCACCGCCTTCAGGAACTCAATCGGGGCGATCTGCTGGCCCCGGAAGTTGATGGGCTCGATGGACGTCATGCCGATGCCCTCAAGCACGGACAGATGCTTGATGTACGCCTCGCCAAAGGTCATCCAGAAGCGGGCGCGCTTGATGGTGGGAAAGTGCTTGACCAGCGACTCGAGTTCCTCGTGGTACAGCACAAAGCTCTTGCGGGTGGCGACTTTGGGGTAGTAGATGTCCTGGCTGATTTCCAGCGGCTGGGTCTCTACCCACTGCCCGTTTTCCCAGTAGCGGCCGTTGGCGGTGATTTCGCGGATGTTGATTTCCGGGTTGAAGTTGGTGGCAAACGCCTTGCCGTGGTTGCCGTTGTTGCAGTCCACGATGTCCAGGTAGTGAATTTCGGAGAAGTGGTGCTTGGCGTGGTAGGCGGTAAAGGCCTGGGTGGCGCCGGGGTCAAAGCCGCAGCCCAGCAGCGCCATCAGGCCTTTTTCCTTGAAGCGGTCCTGGTAGGCCCACTGCCAGGAATATTCGAACTTCGCCACGTCCTTGGGCTCGTAGTTGGCAGTGTCCAGGTAGTGCACGCCGGTTTCCAGGCAGGCGTCCATGATGGTGAGGTCCTGGTAGGGCAGCGCGAGGTTGATGACCATTTTGGGGCCAAAGGCCCGGATCAGCTCGGCCAGTTCCGGCACGTTGTCGGCGTCCACGGTGGCGGTAGTAAAGACCGTCTTGCTCTGGGGGAAATGCTCCTTGATTTCCGCCACGATCTTGTCGGCCTTGCTCACCGTGCGGGTGGCGATCAGCACCTCGGTGAACACGCTGTCGTTCTGGGCACACTTTTTGGCGGTGACGTTGGCCACGCCGCCGGCTCCGATGATGATGACCTTGCTCATGGGGTGCAGTGTACCGTGAGGCTTCTGGCCAGGGCGGGCGCGCTAGGCTGGCCGCTGTGAGCAAGCGCCGCCGTCCCGCCCCGTCTCCGCCGCCGCCCACCCCCCCAGCCGGTCTGGGCGGCCACGGCGAACTGCGCGAGGTGACCCCCGAGATGCGCGCCCGCACCCAGCGGACCTTTCTGGGCATTCTGGTGGGCTTCTTTGCCCTGATTGGCCTGATGGTCGCCACGCTGTCCTGGCAGGGGCGTGCGGTGCGCGACTACGCGGTGCGGGTGGCCGACGCCGTGCTGGTGACCCAGCCCTCAAAGCAGCTGGGCTACACCCAGCCCTGTACCCAGGCCCTCGCTGAACCGTTGCCACGCGGGGCCGAAGACTGCACCGTGACGGTGGACGGCGGCCGGGTCACGGTCACGGTCACGGTGCAGGGCGAGCGGCAGTACCGCATCACGCGGCCGGAATGAAGCGCGCCGTGTGGCGGCCCCTGGCGCTGGTGGCCGTGCTGGGGCTGCTGGCAGCGGCGGAGTGGCAGGCCCGGCAAGGCCGGGCGGCCCAGGCCCAGGCGGCCCGCGCTTATGCCCAGGCGGTGCGGGCCGCCGCCCAGCAGGCCTGGAGCAGCGACCCCGGGCGGCCGTTCGTGGAGGTGGGCAGCGCCGAAAGCTGCGGGGGCCCGGCCTACCGGGGCGTGCGGGCGCCCCAGGGCCTCGGCAACTGCGAGGTGACGCGCCTGCCGGTGGGCTTTGAGGTGAACCTGACCCTGGGCCGGGTCACGCTGAGGTCTGCCGCACGCTGAGGAATGTGGCCCGTTTCGAGCAGGGATTCTGTCGTCGTGGCGCAGAATCAGGACCGTGCGGGTGGGTTCGTGGGGTGGGTGCAAGACAGCCAACGCTGGCCGGCGGCAAAGGCAACGGGCGTCATGGGGCCCAGGAGAGGGTGGGGAGGGCCCCCCACATATGGGCATTGTGCCGCTCCACCCGCTCCCTTATCTGGCCTGCGGTGTCAAAGGCGCCCTTCAACCGCGTTCCGATCTGCGCCCGGCCCGGTCACGCGGGCCCCATACTCTAAGGCCAGATGCGAGTGCTTGTGACCGGCGCAACGGGCTTTCTGGGCGGCGTGGTGGCGCGCGAGCTGAGGGCTGAGGGCCACGAGGTGCGCGGCCTGGGCCGGGACGTGGCGCGCGGGGCCGCGCTGGAACGCGCCGGGGTGGCCTTTGTGCCCGCCGACCTGCGCGCGGCCGACTGGGCCGGGCTCCTGCGCGGTGTGGACGCCGTGGTTCACGCGGCGGCCCGCGCCACGCTGTGGGGCCGCTGGGCCGACTTTGAAGCGGACAACATCCGCCCCAGCGGCGAACTGGCCCGCGCCTGCGCCGCCGCTGGGGTGCGCCTCGTGCACGTCAGCACGCCCAGCGTGTACAACGCCACCGGGCAGACGCAGGCGGTGCGCGAGGACACGCCCGTGGGCCCGCGCTTTGACAGCCTGTATGCCCGCAGCAAATTCGAGGCCGAGGAGGCCGTGCGCGCGGCGCTGCCAGACGCCACCATCCTGCGCCCGCGCGGGCTGTACGGAGTGGGGGACACCAGCCTCGTGCCCCGGCTGGCCCACGCCCTGCAGAGTGGGCGGCTGCCCCGCCTGACCCGGGACGAGGTGTGGACCGAGCTGACCCAGGTGCGCAACGCGGCGCACGCGGTGAGCCTGGCCCTGACCCGCCCGGCCCCCGGTGTCTACAACGTGACCGACGGCCAGCCCATCCCGCTCTGGGCCACCGTGGACCGGCTGGCCGACGCGCTGGGGGCGCCCCGCCCGGGGCGTGTGGTGCCCGCGCGCTTGCTGGAAGGCGCGGCCTCCCTGCTGGAACTGGGTGCGCGGTGGCACCCCGCCCAGCCCGAACCCCCGCTGACCGCCAGCGGCGTGCGCCTGCTGACCCGCCCCATGACCCTGGACCTGACCCGGGCCTGCGAGCGCCTGGGCTACGCCCCGGTGGTGGCCCCGGACGACGGCCTGGCCGAGGTCTTTGCCCACATCCGGGGGCAGCGGTGAGCGCCGTGCGGGTGATTCCTCTGCAGGCGGGCGACTGCCTGAACCTCGCGGCCCTCACCGAGCGCGGGGCCCCCTGGCGATTGCAGGCGTACCCGGCGGGGTTCTCGCTGCTGCTGCACCCCGTCCACGGCCCGGTGCTGTTCGATACCGGCTACGGCGAGAGCGTGGTGCGGGCCATGCGGCGCTGGCCGGGCGTGTTGTACGGCCTGGTCACCCCGGTTCGTCTGCACCCCCAGGCCACCGCCCGCGCCCAGCTGGCGGTGATGGGCTTTGCGCCGCAGGACGTACGGCACATCATCGTGTCGCACCTGCACGCCGACCATGTGGGGGGGCTGCGCGACTTTCCGCACGCCACGTTTCATCTGGACCGCGCCGCCTACGAAACGCTGCGGGCGCTGCGCGGCCTGAAGGCCGTGCGCCGGGCCTTTCTGCCCGAGGCCCTGCCCGCCGATTTCGAGGCCCGTGCCCGCTGGTTGCCGTTCCAGGCGGCGCCCCCCGATCTGGCCCCTTTTGCCCAGGTGGCCGACGTCTTCGGGGACAGCTCGGTGTGGGCGGTGCCGCTGCCTGGGCACGCCCCCGGCATGGTGGGCCTGCTGGTCCCCGAGGCCCAGGGCCTGAGCGTGCTGGCCGCCGACGCCGCCTGGAGCGTGCGCGCCGCTCGCGAGGCCCGCCCACCCCACCCGCTGGCCCGCGCGGCGTTTTTCGACCCGACGCAGGAGGCCGCCAGCGGCGCCCAGCTGCGCGCGTTCCTGCAGGCCCGTCCCCACGCCCGGGTCCATGTGAGCCACGACGCCCCGGAGGCCTGGCGGTGAAGGCGCTGCCCATCCTGCACGCGGCGCTGGACGACGCGCGGCTGACCTTCCGCTCGCGCCCGGCGCTGGAGGCCCACCAGCGGCGGCTGGCCCACGAGCACCTGCGTTGGGTGGCGGCCCACAGCCCGGCCGTGGCGGCGCGCTTCCGGGCGGCGGGGCTGCCGCTCTCGCGCTGGGCCGAACTGCCGCCTACGACCAAGGCCCAGATGCTCGCCACCTTCGACACCCTGAACACAGCGGGCGTCACGCTGGCCCAGGCCCTGACTGCCGCCCGGCGGGCCGAGCAGACGCGCGATTTCACGCCCCGGCTGCCCACCCCGCGCGGCCCGGTCACGGTGGGTCTGTCTACCGGCACCAGCGGCACGCAGGGCGTGTTCCTGGTGGGCGAGGCCGAGCAGGCGCGCTGGGCCGGCACGGTGCTGCGCGCGCTGCTGCCCGGCGGCTGGCGCGGCCTGACCCAGCGCCACCGCGTGGCCTTTTTCCTGCGCGCCGACAGCCCGCTGTACCGCAGCGTGGGCAGCCGCTGGCTGGACTTCCGCTTCTTTGACCTGCTGCGGCCCGTGGCCGACCTGGCCCGCGAGCTGACCGCCTACCGCCCCACCCTGATCGTGGGCCCGCCCGCCGTGCTGCGCGCCGTGCAGGACCAGGGGGCCGGGGTGCAGGCCGAGCGGGTGGTCAGCGTGGCCGAGGTGCTGGACCCCGATGACGCCGCGCACCTGCGCGCCTGGGGCCCGGTGGTGCAGGTGTATCAGGCCACCGAGGGGCTGCTGGCCCTGCCCTGCGAGCACGGCGAGCTGCACCTCACCGAAGCGCATGTGCACTTTGACCTGGAGGCGGTGGGCGGCGGGCTGGTGCGGCCAGTGATCACCGACCTGCGCCGCCGGGTGCAGCCGTTCGTGTGCCACCGCCTGGACGACCTGCTGCGCCTGCACCCCGAGCCCTGCCCCTGTGGCCGCGCCGCGCGCCGGGTGGCGGCGATTGTGGGCCGCCAGGACGACGCCCTGCAGTTGCCGGGGCCCGGTGGCGAACCGGTCACCATCTGGCCCGACTTTCTGCGCGGCGCGCTCTCGGCCGTGCCGGGCCTGCGCGACTACCGCGCCGAGCAGACGGGCGCGGCCGCCCTGACGCTGGCGCTGAACCCCTGCACCCCCGACCTGGACACGCGGGCCCTGGCCGAGGTGCGCGCCGCCCTGCGCCGCAGCGGCGCCGACCCCGCCCAGGTGACGCTGAGCACCGTTCCCCTGCCCCCTCTGGCCCCCGGCACCAAGCGCCGCCGGGTGAGCCGCGCCCGGCCCCTGGCCCCGGAGGTCACCCCATGAGCGCCCTGTTCCGTCCGGCGCCGCCGTTGGGCGTCCGCATTCTGTCCACCGCCCAGGCCCTGCCCGCGCGGGTGGTGAGCACTGCCGAGGTGGCGGCCCTGTGCGGCGTGCCCGCTGAACTTGCCCAGAAGCGCAGCGGCGTGCGCGAGCGCCGCTGGCTTTCAGAGGGCGAAACGGCCCTGAGCCTGGGCGCCCAGGCCGCCCGCGAGGCCCTGGCCCAGGCGGGCCTGCCCCCTGAGCAAGTGGACGTGTTGCTGAATGCCAGCGGCAGCCAGTTGCAGCCCATTCCTGACGGCGCCGCCCTGTTCGCCCGCGAACTGGGCCTGCGCGGGGCCGCCACCTACAGCCTGCACGGCACCTGCCTGAGCTTTCTGGTGGCCCTGCAGCACGCCGCCCTGCTGATTCATACGCAGCAGGCGCGCCACGTCCTGATCGTGTCCAGCGAGGGGGGCAGCCTGGGCCTGAACCCCGCGCAGCCTGAAAGCACCCTGCTGATTGGCGACGGCGCCGCCGCTGTGCTGCTGGGCCCCGCCGAGCGCCCCGGCCAGGGCCTGCACGCCGCACGGATCGAAACCTACCCCGAGGGCGCCGACCACACCCGGATTCGCGGCGGCGGCACGCTGCTGATGCCGCAGAACCCCCGCGCAGAGCACCGCGACTTCACGTTCGATATGCAGGGGCTGCAGGTGCTGAAACTGGCCTCGCGGGTGGTGCCGGGGTTTCTAGAACGGCTGCGGCCGGGGCTCAGTACGGGGCTGCCGGGGATTGACCGGGTGATTCCGCACCAGGCCAGCCAGGCGGGGCTGGACCTGCTGCGGCGCTATGGGTGGCCGGCTGAGCGGGTGGAGGTGACGTTGCCCACGCTGGGGAATGTGATTGCGGCGAGTGTGCCGCTTACGTTGCACCAGGCGCTGCGGGCGGGGCGGTTGGGGGTAGGGGAGACGGCGCTGCTGGTGGGGACGGGGGCGGGGTTGATTGCGGGGGGGGTGATTTTGGAAGTGTAGGTGGTGGCTTGACCCGGTTGGCCCCACCCCCCCAGCCCCCCTACCCCAGAGGGGCAGGGGGGAGTTTTCCGCTGCGCTCGGCAAACGTTGACTGACGAGTTAGGGCGGCCTTCCTTCGTCCTGTGTCGTACGCCGTTGCCTGGCTCCGCCCATCGTCGTACGCCCGCGCGCTTCGCGCACGACGGCTTCGTCTGGACCCGGGCGGTAAGGGGGCAAGGGAATTTGATGCGGCCCAGAAGGTTCTACTTTTGAAGAGAAGGGATGGTGTTCTGACCCTCTCCCCTCGTGGGAGAGGGCCTTGCGCAGCAAGGGGTGAGGGGGCGTCCAGACCCCCGCACCAGCCCACCCCCATCTGTTCCCACACCCCACACCCCACTCCCCTCTTTTCCCGCATCCCGCACCCTGCCCCCCAATCTTTTCCCACTCCCCACAACCCACTCCCCTCTCTCCCCCCTTTCTCGACAACCCACCGCCCCGCGCCCCGCCACCCCGGTACCCTGGCCCGCATGGACGGCCTGCCGAAAAGATTCGATGTGATCGTGTATCCCGCCGCCGAGTTACGGGGCGAGGTGCGGGCGCAGCCCAGCAAGAACTACACCACGCGCTACCTGCTGGCCGCCGCGCTGGCGCCGGGCGAGACGCGGGTGGTGGGGGCGGCCACCAGCGAGGACGCGGGGGCGATGCTGCGCTGTCTGGGCGACTGGGGGGCAGGCATTGAGCACTGCGGCGAGGACGTGGTCGTGCGCGGCTTTGGGGCGCGGCCCCGGGCGGGGGTGACCCTGAATCCGGGCAATGCGGGGGCGGTGGCGCGCTTTCTGATGGGCGTGGCGGCGCTGACCGAGCAGACCACCTTCGTCACGGACCACCCGGACTCACTGGGGCGGCGGCCCCAGGGCGACCTGCTGGAGGCACTCGCCCGGCTGGGGGCGCGGGTGCGCAGCGAGGATGGGCGCCTGCCGGTCACCATCAGCGGGCCGGTGCGTGGGGGCACGGTGGAAGTCAGCGCCGAGCGCTCCAGCCAGTACGCCAGCGCCCTGATGTTTCTGGCGCCGCTGCTGCCCGGGGGCCTGGACCTGCGCCTGACCGGCGACATCAAGAGCCACGCGCCGCTGCGCCAGACTCTGGACACCCTGGCGGCCTTCGGGGTGCAGGCGAGCGCCAGCGAGGACCTGGGGCGGGTGACCATTCCGGGCGGGCAGACTTACCAATCGGGGCGCGTGACCGTGCCGGGCGACTACCCCGGCAGCGCGGCCCTGCTGGCGGCGGCGGCCACCCGCCCCGGCGAGGTGCGCCTCTCGAACCTGCGCGAACACGACCTGCAGGGCGAGCGCGAGGCCGTGGCGGTCCTGCGCGAAATGGGCGCGGCCATCACCCGCGAGGGCGACACGCTGACCGTGCGCGGCGGCGCGCCCCTGTGGGCCGTTACGCGCGACGGCGACGGCTTTACCGACGCGGTGCAGGCGCTCACGGCCGCCGCTGCGCTGGCGCAGGGCACCACCACCTGGGAAAACGTGGCCACCCTGCGCCTGAAGGAATGCGACCGCATCTCGGACACCCGGCGCGAACTGGAGCGGCTGGGCCTGCACGCCAGCGAAACCGGAGACAGCCTGAGCGTGAGCGGCACAGCCACGCTGGCGGGGGGCGTGACCGCCGACGGCCACGGCGACCACCGCATGATCATGCTGCTCACCATCCTGGGCCTGAGCGCCCAGGCGCCCCTGCGCATCACGGGCGCGCACCACATCCGCAAGAGTTACCCGCTCTTTTTCCGGCACTTGGAAGCCCTGGGCGCCCGCTTTGATTACCCGGAGGCCACCCGCGCCTGAAGGAGCAGGGCGAAGCGGCTGGCCTTTCGGGACGCGGCGGCTGGGCCCGCGTTCCCTTCAAGCGGCTGAAGGGTGTTCGGGCCCACCGCTGTCAGAGCCCTGTGTTGTGGCGGGGCCTACAGTGGGGCACCCCTGCCTGTGGGGGTAGACCCATGAAGACCCCGTTGCCCCTCCTGCTGTTTCCGCTGCTGGGCCTGTGCGCCCTGTACAGCGGCGTGCTGGTGCTGGCCCGACTGACCGGCCACGACACCCACGCCGTGGACTTGCTGTACATGGGCGTGCTGCTGCTGTGCGCGGCGGTGGCCTGGCAGGCGTACGCGCAGGCGCGCGGAACAGGGCGGCGCCTGCTGGGCTGGGGCACCCTGGGTCTCTCGGCGCTGGCGGCGGCCGAGGTCGCCTGGGTGCTGCTGTTCGATCTGCCCGGGCGCGAGGCCCCCGACCTCTCGGTGGCCGACGCCGGGTACCTCATCTATTACGCCGGGCTGCTGGGGCTGCTGCTGCTGGGCCAGCGGCGCGGGCGCAACCCGGGCGCCCTGCTGGACAGCCTGACCGTGGGCCTTGTGGTGGCGCAGGCCTCGTGGGTGCTGGCGCTGGTGCCGCTGCTGCAGGACCAGGGCAGCACGCTGATCTTCCGGGTGCTGAACCTCAGTTATCTGGCGCTGGACATCGTGTTGCTGACCCTGGTGCTCTTTACCCTGCGCCAGCCGCTGGCGGCCCCGCGCTGGCCGCTGCTGCTGGGCCTGCTGGCCTACGTGGTGGCCGACCTGCTGTATTTCAACCTGGGCACCCTGTACCAGCCGCGCGGCCCGCTGGACCTGCTGTGGGCCTGGGGCGCTGTGGGACAGGCGCTGGGCATTCTGCTGCTGGCCCGCACCCGCGAACCCGAAGACCCCGGCCCCGCCCACGCCCGGCTGGAACTGGTGCTGCGCGCCCTGCCGTACGTGGCGGTGCTGGCCTCGTGCACGCTGCTGGTGCTGTATGGCCCCCAGGACACCCTGGCAGGCCGTGGGGTGGTGCTGCTCACGGCGGCCGTGTTCGGCATGGTCACGCTGCGCCAGGCGCTGTCGCACGCCGAGAGCCTGCGCCTGAACCGGCAACTGCAGGCCCAGGCCGAGGCCCTGCGCCAGAGCCAGGCCCAGATGGAGCACCTCGCCTTTCACGACGGCCTGACCGGGCTGCTTAACCGCGCCGGCTTCTACCGCGCCCTGCGCGCGGCGCTGCCGGGGGGGGCCACGGTGCTGCTGCTGGACCTGGACGGCTTCAAGCCCGTCAACGACGATCACGGCCACGCGGCGGGCGACGAGGTGCTGCGCGTGGTGGCCGGGCGGCTGGCGGCCTGCAGTGGTGAGGACTGGCGCGCGGCGCGCCTGGGCGGCGACGAATTTGCCCTGCTGGGCCCGGCCGACCAGAGCCCCGGGGCCGCGCAGGCACTGGCCGAACGGGTGGTGGCGGCGGTGGCCGAGCCGGTCACGGTGCCCGGGGGCGCGCAGGTGCGGGTCACGGGGTCAGTGGGTCTGGCGCGCATGGACGGCGCGGGCGCCAGCGAAGACACCCTGGTCCGGCAGGCCGACGCCGCCATGTACCGGGCCAAGCGCGCGGGCGGACACCGCAGCGCCGAACTGGTGAAGGTGCCGGGCTAGGGAGGGCCGTGTTAGCCTCCGGGGCGTGAAACGGCTGCCCCCTCTGGCCGGACGGTCCGGCGCAGGCCCAGCTGGGCCCCAGCGGCCCGGTGCCTCCCTACAGCGCCCTGCCCGTCGTAACAGCGCCTGGGCGCCTCTGCCTCTGGTGTTCTGGTGGTAACGGGCCTGACGCTGGCGGTGATCGGGATCGGGCTGCTGGCGGGGATGCTGGGGGCCATCCTGGGGCTGGGGGGCGGGGTGGTGGTGGTGCCCGCGCTGGAATTTGTGCTGCCCCTCTTTGGCCGCGACATCACCATTGCGCAGGCGGTGGCGGTCAGCCAGATCGGCGTGCTGGCGGTGGGCCTCAGCGGGGCGGCCAGCTACCTGCAGCAGGGGCTGGTGCGCGCCCGCACCGGGTATCTGCTCTCGCCCTACACGATTGTGGGGGGCGCCGCCGGCTCGTTCCTGGGGCTGGTGCTGCCGGGGCGGGCGGTGGCCACGGTGTTTGCCGCGCTGCTGCTGTATTCGGCGTACAACCTGCTGCGCGGCCTGAAACGGGTGGAGGCCGAGCGGCCCCCCAGCCGCCTCGTGCCGCCGGCCATGACCTTCGCCGGGGTCATGAGCGGCCTGCTGGGCATTGGGGGCGGCACGGTGCAGGTGCCAGTGCTGAACTTGCTGGCCGGGGTGCCTATCCGGCAGGCGATTGCCACCAGCACCTTCATCATGGGCCTGACCGCCGTGGGCAACGCGCTGGTGTATCAGGCGGGCGGGCTGCTGGACCTGCGGCTGGCGGCCGGGGTGGCGCTGGGCGTGCTGATCGGCGCGCGGGCCGGGGCCACGCTGCAAAGCCGCATTCCGGCCGCGCAGCTCAAGCTCTTTTTCAGCCTGCTGCTGATCTTTACGGCCGCGCAGCTGCTGTGGAAATACTGGGCGTGAGCCTGCGGGAAAAGGGGAGGGTGCATGACCGCAACCAGAAAAGCTGGCCGTCAGATGCAGGTCTTCAAGGTGGTGAGCCGCGCAAAGGTGCCGGGCGAGCGGCGGTTGCCTTACCGGGTGGTGGGGCTGCCGCAGGGCGCGGACCTGTACGCCCTCGCTTCGGCCATCGTGGCGGCGTTTAATTTCGATCTGGACCATGCCTTCGGGTTTTTCGACGGCAAGAATCCGTACCGCTCGGCCGTGGCTTACGAACTGTTTCACGACATGCAAACGGCGCGCGGCGCCCCGACGCTGGGCCTTCCGGCCCTGCCCCCACCCCCCGACGAGGCCGAAGTGGCCCTGATGTTGCTGCTGGAAACGGTGGACCGTCACGCCCTGATGCGGGAGACGGCCGGCTTTCTGGCCCGGCGCCTGGACGAGGAACTGCAGCCGCGCGTGCCAGAACGGCTGCAGGCGGCCGTGAGTGCCCAGCTGCGGGCCTTTGCTGACGGCCTGCTGCTGGACGAGGAAGTGGAAGAGGCCGGCACCTCGCTGCCGCCCCAGATCCGGGCACAACTGGCGCAGCCGGGCGGGCTGGACGCGGTGCTGGCCCAGCTGCAAGTGGTCGGGCCGGTGTTGACCGGGCCCGGCCTGCCCGCGCCGGGCCAGCAGACGGGCCGCGAGGAACACGGGGTCAAGGGCGTGCCTGCCACGGTCCCCTTTGCGCGGCAGGCCACCTGGACCTTTCTCTTTGACTACGGCGACGACTGGTTGTTCGACGTGACCTATCAGGGCACCCAGGACGCCCCGCCGCGTGTGCGCCTGCCCCGCGTGCTGGACGCCCTGGGTACCGCCCCCGAGCAGTACCCGGAGTGGGACGAATGACGCCCGGTTCCCCGTCCGCCGAACTGGCCGGGCTGCCGGCGTGGCTGTACCCGGCGGGCTTCTGGGTGGGCGTGGCGCTGCTGGCCCTGGGCGTGCTGGTGCCGGACCTCGCCTGGGTGGGCGTGGTGTGGGTGGCCGCGGTGCCGGTGCTGGCGGCGCTGTGGGTGGCCCTGACCGGCTGGCGCCGTGACCGCCGCCTGAGTGTGGCGGCGCTGCTCGCGCTGGGCGGGCTGCTGGTGGTCTTCGTGGTCAAAAGTTTCGTGTAGACCATGCTGCCCCTTCCGGCCCTGACCCTGGCCCAGCTGGCCGCCCTGCTGCCCCCTCACTTGGCCGGTGAGCCGCTGGGCTGGCTGGGCGAGGGCACCGACCACCGGGTGTATGCGCTGGGGCAAACGCTGGTGCTTCGCTTTCCCAAGTGGGTGGGTGGCGGAGAGGCCCTGCGCTTAGAGGCGGCCCTGCTGCAGACCCTGGCCCCACTGCTGCCCCTCCCGCTGCCCGAGGTGCTCGCCTGGGGCAGCGCAGCGCCCCTGTGCCCCGAAGGCTTTGCGGTGGCGCGGTTCCTGCCGGGCACCCCCGCCCTGGGTCAGCCCCTGGCCCGGCCTGCCGAAGTGGGCCGGGTGCTGGGCCAGTTTCTCGGTGCCCTCCACGGCCTTCCCGCAGCTGCTGTGGTCCTCCCCACCGACCACGACCCCAGCGGCGGGGACTGGCAGGACGCCGCCCTGGCGGATCTGAAGGTGGCCGAAGCGGCCGGCCTGCTCCCAGACGCGGCGCGGTGGCGGGCCGTGGTCCAGGCGCCGCCGCCCCTGGCCGTGCCCCTGGTGCCCATTCACGGGGACTTCGCGGCCGAGCACGTCCTGCTGGACCGGGCGGGCCAGCCCTGCGGCGTGCTGGACTGGGCCGACGCCGCGCTGGGCGACCCGGCCCGGGATTGGGCTGGCCTGATTCACTGGGCGAAGCCTGAACTGCTCAGGGCTGCCTTGCTGGTGAGTCCCCAGACCCTGGACCTTCTGCGCCGCGCGGCGTGGTACGCCACCTGCCGCGCGCTGGGCGACCTGGCGTATGGGGCGGCACAGGGCCAGCCGGCGTACATCCTGGCGGGACACCGGGCGCTGGCGGGGTTGGCAGGAAGCGGGAGGCAGGACGCGGTCAACCCAACACCCCCTTCTCCGTGAGCGGTCCCCCGGCGCTTTTCACCGCCTCCCGCCCCCTGCGGCCCGCAACCTCTTCAGTGGACAAACGCCCCGGAGGCGCCTTAAACTTGAACCGAGTCTAATTTTTAAGCATCCTGCAGGAGGTCGCATGAAGATTCAGAAAGCTGCCGTGATCGGCGCGGGCGTCATGGGCGCGGCGATTGCCGCTCAACTCGCCAATGCCGGTATTCCTGTTGTTCTGCTGGACATTGTTCTGCCGGACAACCCCGACCGTAACTTCCTGGCCAAGCAGGGCATTCAGCGCGCCCTGAAAGCCCGCCCCGCCGCCTTCATGGACCCGGCGCGCGCGGCACTGATCACACCTGGGAACCTCGAAGACGACCTGAAGAAGCTGAAAGACGCCGACTGGATTCTCGAGGCGATCATCGAGAAGCTGGACGCCAAGCGCGACCTGTGGGCGCGGGTGGAGGGCGTGGCGAAGAAGACAGCCATCATCTCCAGCAACTCCAGCGGCATTCCCATGCACCTGCAGATTGAAGGCCGGGGCGAGGACTTCCAGCGCCGCTTTGTGGGCGCCCACTTTTTCAACCCGCCGCGCTACCTGCACCTGCTGGAAGTGATCCCCACCCCCAAGACGGCCCCCGAGGTCGTGAAAACCTTCAGCGAGTTCGCGCAGACCACGCTGGGCAAGGGCGTGGTGCTGGCCAACGACGTGCCCGGCTTCGTGGCCAACCGGATCGGCGTGTACGGGATTGTGCGAGCCATGGGGCACATGGAGAAAACCGGCCTGACCCCCGCCGAGGTGGATGAACTGACCGGCCCCGCCCTGGGCCGCGCCAAGAGTGCGACCTTCCGCACGGCCGACCTCTCGGGTCTGGACATCATCTACCATGTGGCGAACGACCTGAATAAGGCCACGCCCGACGACGAGGACTTCACCCTCACCCCTGCCTTCCGCACCCTGGTGGAAGAGAAGAAGTTCCTGGGCGACAAGACCGGCAGCGGTTTCTACAAGAAAACCAAGGACGAGAAGGGCAAGACCAAGATCTTGCACCTGAACCTGGACACCTTCGAGTACGAGGACCGGGGCAAGGTGAAGGTGGCCGCCGTGGAAGCCGTCAAGGGCCGCCCCCTGGCCGAACGCGTCAAGGCCCTGTACACCGCCGAGGGTAAGGAAGGCGACTTCCTGCGCGGGGTGATGAACGACGGGTTCTGGTACGCCGCCAAGATGGCCGGGAACGTCAGCGGGCGCCTGCAGGACATTGACAATGCCCTGAAGTGGGGCTTTGGCTGGGAACAGGGTCCCTTCGAGACGATGGACACCCTGGGCGTGCAGACGGTGATTGCGAACCTGGAGGCCGAAGGGCGCACCCTGCCCCCGCTGCTGGCCGCCATGAAGGCCAGTGGCCGTGAAAGCTTCTACCAGGGCGACGACACCGTGACCCCCGAGGGCCAGCCCACCCCCTACGAAGCGCCCTACTTTGTCCTGACTGACCTGAAGAAAGACGCCACGAAGGTGGTCAAGAAGCGCGCCGGCGCCAGCATCGTGGACCTGGGCGACGGGGTGCTGCTGGTCGAGTGGCATGCCAAGATGAACGCCCTGGGCGAGGACCAGCTGCGCGCCGTGCAGGACGCCCACAAGCTGGTGCAGGAGATGGGGTACGCGGGCCTGGTGATTGGCAACCAGGGCGAGAATTTCAGCGCCGGGGCCAACCTGCCGCTCATCCTGTCGCAGGCCCAGGCCGACGAGTGGGACGAGCTGGACGACATGGTCAAGCAGTTCCAGCAGGTCACGACCAGCCTGCGCTTCAGCCCGCACCCCACGGTGGCGGCCCCCTTCGGCCTGACCCTGGGCGGCGGCGCCGAATTCACCCTGCACGCCGACCATGTGGTGGCCAGCGCCGAACTGTACATGGGCCTGGTGGAAGTGGGCGTGGGCCTGATTCCCGGCGGCGGCGGCACCAAGGAAATGCTGCTGCGCTTCACCGAGATGCAGCAGCCCGGCCAGCGCGTGGGCGCCACGCTGCTGCCCGCCGTGCAGCGCGCCTTTGAGCTGATCGGCACCGCCAAGGTGAGCACCAGCGCCCTGGAAGCGCGCAACCTGGGCTTCCTGCGCGGCACCGACACCGTGGCCATGAACAGGAACCACATCCTGGAAGAAGCCAAGCGGCAGGTGCTGGCCCTGGCCCCCGGCTATGTGCAACCCGCACCCCGCCAGGACATCCCCGTGATGGGCGACGCGGCCATTGCGGCCATCAAGAGCGCCCTGCACGGCATGCACCAGGGCGGCTACGTGACCGACTACGACCTCGTGGTGTCTGAACAGCTGGCCCGCGTGCTGTCCGGCGGCACCGGCAACAACCGCACCGCCAAGGTCAGCGAGCAGCATCTGCTGGACCTGGAACGCGAGGCCTTCCTGACCCTGCTGGGCAAGAAGGGCACGCAGCAGCGCATTGAGCACATGCTTAAGACGGGCAAGCCGCTCAGGAACTGATGGTGATGGTTGAAGGGTGATGGTGGATGGAGGAGCGGTGATGGGTCAGCGGTTTTTCGGGTTTGAGAAGCTGGACATCTATCACCTGTCGGTGGAGATGGCCGCGGAGGTTTACCGCATCTCTGCAGCCTTTCCTGCCGATGAGCGGTTTGGGCTGACCAACCAGCTTCGCCGTGCGGCGACGTCCATCACCCTTAACATTGCGGAAGGCTCTGGGCGGGACTCCAGAAAGGATTTCGCTCATTTCCTGATGCAGGCTAGGGGTTCGGCGTACGAGGTGGCCAGTGCGCTGGATTTGGCGGTGCGGCTGGGCTACCTCACGCCTGAACAGCCCCAAGAAGTTCTTGTCCAGGCTCATACGCTTTGCGCCAAGATCACCGCGCTTGCTCGTAACTTGAAGGCCGCACCATGACCTCTAGACCATCAACCATCAGCCATCAACCATCAACACGACGGCGCTTTAAGCCCCGTCCCCGCCACCTGGGCTGGCTCACCCTGGGTTACGCCGCCGTCGTTCTCGTCGGTGCACTGTTCGGTGCGGAGATCACCCTGCGCAGCAAGACCCGCTGGGTCAAGGGGGTGTTCGTGCCGGTGGGGCGGCGGGGCAACGACATCTACCTGCCGGCTGGCGCCGAAACGCTGTCGCGCGGGGTGGTGGGGGTGGTGCCCATCCGGCCCAACCGGGGGCACGCGGTGCTGGGAGAGCGCAAACTGGCCGGCACCCTGGTGCGCCGCCCGGTGCTGCAGGAACGTGGGGTGCTGCCCAACGGCGCGCTGGCGTGGGTGTCCACCTTTGTCTACAACGGCACGCCGGCCCAGCTGGGCGTGGCGTACGAGGACACCGTGGTCTCCACCCCGGTGGGCGACATGCCCGCGTGGCACATTCCGCCTGCGGGCACGGTGCCCGAACACGCCGATACCCTGGTGGTCGTGGTGCACGGCCACGGGGGCCAGCGGGCCCAGGCGCTGCGGATGCTGCCGGCCCTGCAGCGCACGGGGACGGGGTCGCTGTTCGTCACCTTCCGCAATGCCTACGGCGCCCCCCAGGCGGGCAAGGGCTACCTCACCCTGGGCGACCAGGAAGCCGAGGACGTGCTGGCGGCGCTGGCGTGGGCCCGGGATCACGGCTATCAACGTGTGATCCTGTACGGCTTTTCGATGGGCGGGAACATTGTGCTCAGTGTGTTGCGCGACAAGCACCAGCCCTTCCCTTTGCCCGTTCTGGGCGTGGCCCTCGACTGCCCGGTGCTGGACTGGCGGGCCACCATTCTGTGGCAGGGGCAGCGCTTCGGCCTGCCCAAGCTCCTGGCGCGGCATGTGGCCACCTTTACCCAGTGGGTCGTGACGAAGCGCAGTGGGCAGGATTTCGACACGGTGGACCAGTTGCGCGCCGCGCCCAAGTTCACCCTGCCCATGATCCTGTGGCACGGCACCCGCGACCGCACCATTCCGGTTTCGCAGGCCGACGCGCTGGCTGCCGCCCGCCCCGATCTGATCGAGTACCACCGCGTCGAAGGCGCCAAGCACATCCGCTGCTGGAACATTGACCCGGAAAAGTACGACGGGCAATTGGAAGGCTTTATCGGCCGCGTGCTGTTAGAGGCAGGTGGCGCATGAGTTCGGAGCACGAACAGATGAAGCAAGCCCTGTCGCACCTGTGGGACAGCTTTCTGAAGAGCCCTTTGGGTCAGCCTGCCGAACTGGCCCGGGTCGGTTTGGTCAGCTATACGGGCTGCTCGGGTTGCCATGACTGGGACGGCACCGGTGACTTCTATGGCACCTCGGAAGTCTGGTTGAAGCGTCCGAACGGTGAGCAGTTCTTCTGGAAGGTCGGGTTGCTCTTCGAACAAGGTGAGTTTGAAGGCGAACACTGGGAGCAAGGGGGCGCATATTCATATGTGTCCATTGGCCTGGATGCCACTGGCGAGGAGCAGGTGTACTACCGCATAGGTGAGGTTCAGTTGCCGAATCACCCTCTGACCGTGGCTGATCTGGCCCCGTTTTCCGAAAAAGTCAGGGAACTGGCGGATACTTGCTTCGACGACCTGACCTTTGTTTTTCAGAGGAATGGTTTTAAAGACTTGGTGGACTTGGCACAAGAGAAGTTCGAAATCGCTCAGCAACGCCATCAGCACTATCGAGAAAAAGGTTTGGTCACTCCATACGATAAGAGCGACTACACTTGGCAATCAAATCCTCTAAGGAGTAATCATCATGCGTGACGCTGTTATTGTTTCTGCTGTTCGTACCCCGGTTGGGCGCGGCGTGAAAGGCACGCTGGCCAACACCCGCCCCGACGATCTGGCCGCCCTGGTGCTCAACGAGGCCGTCAAGCGCGCGGGCGTGGACGCGTCTGTGGTGGAAGACGTCTACCTGGGCTGCGCCATCCCCGAAGCCGAGCAGGGCCTGAACGTGGCCCGGCTGGCCGCCCTGCGCGCCGGCATGCCCGACAGCGTGGGCGGCGTGACGGTCAACCGCTTCTGCTCCAGCGGCCTGCAAACCATCGCCATGGCGGCGGCGGCCATTCAGACCGGGCAGGCCGACGTGATGCTGGCGGGCGGCGTGGAATCCATGAGCATGGTGCCCATGAGCGGCCACAACCCCAGCCCCAACCTGGACCTCGTGGACAGCCGCCCCGGCGCTTACATTGGCATGGGCCTGACCGCCGAGAACGTGGCCGCCAAGTACGGCATCTCGCGCGAGGACCAGGACGCCTTTGCCCTGCGCAGCCACCAGCGCGCGGCAGCCGCCCAGGACGCCGGCAAATTCGACGCCGAGATTGTGCCGGTGCCGGTACGCGTGGACAAGCTGAAGGGCACCAAGATGAAGTCCGACACGGTCAGCTTCGACAAGGACGAGCTGATTCGCCGCGACGCCAACCTGGCCGACATGGCCAAGGTGCGCCCGGCGTTCAAGGCCACGGGCTCGGTCAGTGCGGCCAACTCCAGCCCCTTTTCGGACGGGGCTGCCGCCGTGCTCATCATGAGCGGCGAGAAGGCGCAGGAACTGGGCGTGAAGCCCCTGGCGAAGTTCCTGGGCTTCGCCGTGGCGGGCGTGGAACCCGAACTGATGGGCATTGGTCCGGTCAAGGCGGTGCCCAAGGTGCTGGCCCAGACCGGCCTGACCCTGGCCGACATTGACCTGATCGAGCTGAACGAGGCCTTCGCGGCCCAAAGCCTCGCCGTGGCCCGCGAACTGGGCATTGACGAGGACAAGATGAACGTGAACGGCGGCGCCATCGCCCTGGGCCACCCCCTGGGTTGCAGCGGCGCCAAGCTGACCACCACGGCCATCTATGAACTGGGGCGCCGGGGCGGCGGCAAGGCCCTGATCACCATGTGCATCGGCGGTGGCATGGGCGCGGCCGGCATTATCGAGGTCTACCCCGCCGAAGAAGGGCAGACCCAGGCCGCCGACTGAGTGGAAATTGTACGGGTGTCGGGCGCTTCTTCGGAGGCGCCCTTCCTCCTTTCAGTTGGGCGACAAACTCGTTCGCGGCGTGCATCCCAACCCCTACAATTGATTTGAGGCCAAATCATGTCGAAGCTGGGTGCATATGCAGATTTTCCGCTGCCTGAAGAATGGGCTGAGGTTCTTGAAGGCATACGGCCTGCTTCGCCGCCGTCACCTGGCCGCGCCTTGCCCTCTCTGGGCCATCTGGTTGACGCCTGCCTTGACCTGATTGACGACGAACGCAATCGCCACTTGATCTGGGGACGGTTTGGCCCAGGGCTGACCTTACAGGCCGCTGGCGACGAATTTGGTATTACCCGCGAGCGGGTGCGGCAAGTGGTCAACAAAGTGAGCCGCACCTTTGTTCGAAACCCCCAGCTGAAGCTGGTGCTGGACAGTGTCTTCATGGGCCTGGGCCGAGATGGGTGCGTACTGGTCGATGTGTCGGGTGCATGCAGTGGTCACCGCCCGGACGCCACCCCAGCGCATCTCTGGACCTTCGTGGTCAACCTTTGGGAAGAGGTGCAAAAGCGTAAAATGACCAGTCTTCCTGTGGGGCCGGACGTCTTCCTGTTCGTGCCTGAAGCGCTGCCCGACGAACGCAGAATCGTACGCCTGCTGGCCGAGCGAGCGTCCTTCATGGAGGAAGCTCAACTTGCCAGGTGGCTGGACGTGCCGCCCGGCGCACTGGCAGCCATGGCGTGTGGCTGGCCCCGGGTGGTACGGGTCTGCAGCGGGCTGTACGGGCTGGGCACATGGACCTTGCCTCAGGTGATGAAAGCGGTGGCAGAGCAACTGGCCGAGGCTGGCTTTGCCGAGTGGCACTTCAGTGAAATTGGAAAGGCGACGGCCGCCTTTGACGCCCGGCTGAGCCAGACCCCGCCACGCAACTTTGCTGCGGCGCTCAGTCGGCCCGATGTGCGGGAACTCAGGTACTTTGAGCACGCTGGGCGGGACGGTTGCTGGCGTCTGGGTGCCCTGGGTGACGGCCATGCCAACAATCTCGAGGCTATTCGCGCCGTGCTCGCTGCCGCGCAGATGCCACTTCATTGGCGCGAGATTCAGCGCCGGCTGTCACGCCAGGTCTATGACGGCACCGTCATGGCCTTGCTGTCACGAGAGACGGAATTTATCAGCCTGGGTCGGGGCGTTTTCGCCCTCGAGGGATGCCGCGACGATGTAAGCCACCAGCCTATAGAAGCCTTCATGCAGGAGTTGTTTGTCCAGGGTGGTCAGGACTGGCTGCCCGCAGACGTGGTGTTGACACTGGCGCAGCAGCGTGGTTTGGATGCCGCTGAAGTGCTGTCCCTGGGCCGCTTCTCACTCCAGTTTCGATACTGGAAATGGGGGACGGCCGAGGCCTTATTTGTGACAGTTGAGGAAGCGAACCGCCGGCTGTTCCGCCGCTGGTTTGCCCAGCGTGATCGGCGTGCCATGCCCCCGCAAGCTGTTTTGCTCGCCGGGCTTCGGCAGGCTTTTATCGCCCAGGAGCGCGAGGTGCTCAAAGAAACAGCGCTGCTGGCCCAGGAACACGGCGCAGCGCTGCCGCAGGAAGCAGCCGACTGGACCCACTGGGCCATGAATTGAGCCAATGGGTTAAAGTTTTGGCCTCGCTGCCTTTGCTATGCTGAATGGCAGCAGCGCCATGCCCCAGCCGTGTCTGGGCGCCGTGGCTGGGTGGGCCCCTATAGGTCCCAGGGTGGAGACAGGTCAACTTGGCCTGTCTCCTGCCTTGTTGGGCGGGGTCAAGTCGCAGGGGCGGCGCTGGCTGCAGGAGGTGGGATATGGCAAACACAAGGAAAATGCTGGCGCTTACGCTCTTGCTGTCCGGCTCGGCGCTGGCGGCAGGGTCAGAGGGCAGCGCGCAGCTGCTGCTTGGCCTGTTCTGGGTGGTGCTGGCAGCCACCCTGTGCGGCGCGCTGGCAGGGCGGCTGGGCATGCCGGCGGTGGTGGGGCAGGTGGGGGCGGGGCTCCTTATCGGGCCCGGGGTGCTGAACTTGGTGCAGGTGAACGATGTGCTGCTCAGCCTGGCTGAACTGGGGGCAGTGTTCCTGCTGTTCATGGTGGGCCTGGAAACCCGCTTCCGCGACCTGCTGGCGGTGGGCAAGGAAGCCGTGGCCGTGGCGCTGCTGGGCATTGCCTTGCCGCTGGGCCTGGGGCTGGCGTTTGGGCTGTGGCAGAACCACGGACTACTCACGGCGCTGTTTATCGGCACGGCCCTGGTGGCGACCTCGGTGGGCATTACCGCCAAGGTGCTGCAGGAACTGGGGCTGCTGGACGCCCGTTTTGCCCAGATCATCCTGGGGGCGGCCATCATTGACGACATTCTGGGCCTCACCCTGCTGGCGGTGGTCAGCGGTCTGGGCGCCGGGGAGAGCGTGGGCGCGGGCAAGGTGGCCCTGATTCTGGGCCTCAGCCTGGGGTTCGTGGCGCTGGTGCTGGCCCTGGGCCTGCCCCTGATCCGCCGCTTCGAGCCGCGTCTGCGCAGCCTCAGCCTCTCGCGCATGTTCAACGTGGCGGTTGTGGTGGGCCTGGGGGTGGCGGCCCTGAGCACCGTGGCGGGGCTGGCGCCGATCATCGGGGCCTTTCTGGCGGGCATGGTGCTGGCCGAGATCAAGGACGAACTGGAGTTTGAAACCAAGGTGCATGCGCTGGAAGCCTTTCTGGCCCCCATCTTCTTCGTGGTGGTGGGGCTGCAGGTGGACCTGGGCGTGCTGGGCAGCGCCGCCGTGCTGGTGTCTGGCGGCGTGCTGACCCTGCTGGCGGTGGCCGGCAAGCTGCTGGGCGGCGTGCTGGGGGCGCGCGCCCTGGGCCAGGAAGCGTGGCTGGTGGGCGTGGGCATGGTCCCGCGCGGCGAGGTGGGCCTGATTGTGATCAGTCTGGGGCTGGCGGCCGGCATCATCACGGGGCCGGTGTATGCCCAGGTGCTGCTGATGGTGCTGCTGACCACCGTGCTGGCCCCGCTGGCGCTGCGCGTGCTGGCGAGGCGGGTCCAACCCGCGCAGGGGGGCTGACCTCTGGCGCGGTTGTTGAAGCGGTCTGCTTATGCGCGCCGAATGGAGGAGAGGGGTTGTCCGGTTGGTGCGGCGGCCCCTCTGCCTCATGACGGGCACCGCCTGAGACGGCACTCAGATGAGCCGAAGGCGAGGGGCAGGCGGACGCGCGAAAGCGGCATCGCCGCGCACACATAAGAACAGACGGGACGACGGCGCTGGAACAGCAGCCCTTCGCTCCTTCCACGCTGTTTTGGCATCAGAGGCGTCCCGCCTGATGCCAACCTCCGCCCGCCCCTGCTGGAAACGCGCTGCTCTCCTCCCCAGGTGCGCTACCCTGCGGGGATGCCGGACGCCGCCCCTGCCTCCCGTCCCCGCCTGCGCCTGCGGGTATCGCCTGCCGCCGAAAGCCACCTGCGCGCCGGGCATCCGTGGGTGTACGAGTCCAGCCTGCGTGGGCAGAACCGCGAGGGCGACCCCGGCGAACTGGCCGTGATCTATGACCGCCGCGACCGCTTTCTGGCCATCGGCCTGTATGACCCCGGCAGTCCGCTGCGGGTGCGGGTGCTCCACCAGGGCCCGCCCGTCACCCTGGACGACGGCTGGTGGGCCGCCCACCTGGACGCCGCCCTGGCCCGCCGCGCCCCGCTGTTCGGCCCGGAAACCGACGGCTACCGCGTGATCAACGGCGAATCCGACGGCTGGCCGGGGCTGGTGGTGGACCGCTACGCCGGGGTGCTGGTGCTCAAGCTGTACACCGCCGCGTGGTTCGCGCACCTGGACCGGGTGCTGGGGCTGCTGCAGGCCCGGTTTGCAGACTTTGCCGTGGTGCTGCGCCTCAGCCGCAACATTCAGGCGAAGGCGGCTGCCGCCGGGCTGCGCGACGGGCAGGTGCTGGCGGGCGAGGTGCCGGGCGGCACCGTGGTCTTTCACGAGACCGGCCTGGCCTTTGAAGCGGAGGTGCTGCAAGGCCAGAAAACCGGCTTTTTCCTGGACCAGCGCGAGAACCGCCGCCGGGTCGAAGGGTATGCCCGGGACCGCCGGGTGCTGAACGCCTTTTCCTTCAGCGGGGGCTTTTCGCTGTACGCCGCGCGGGGCGGGGCGCGCGAGGTCGTCAGTCTGGACATCAGCGCGCACGCCCTGGCGAGTGCGGCGCGTAACTTTGCCCTGAACCCGGAGTTGCGTGCCCCCCACGAAACCGTGCAGGCCGACGTGTTCGACTGGCTGGCCCAGACCCGCCGCACCTTTGATCTCGTGATTCTGGACCCGCCCTCGCTGGCCCGGCGGGAACAGGAACGCGCGGGGGCCATCCGCGCCTACAGCAAGCTGGCGGCCGACGGGCTGCGCCGGCTGGCTCCTGGCGGCCTGCTGATCAGTGCGTCGTGCTCGGCGCATGTGAGTGCTGAAGAATTCTGGGACGCCGTGCGGGGCGCCGCGCGCCGCAGCGGGCGGACATGGCGGGAGCTGCATACCACCCAGCACGCCCCGGACCACCACGCGGGCTTTCCCGAGGCCCAGTACCTCAAGGCCATCTTTCTGCAACTGGACTGAGCCCCGTGCACAGCCCGCCCCGCAAGATCATCCACATCGATATGGACGCCTTTTACGCGTCGGTGGAGGCGCGTGATCAGCCGGCGTTGCGGGGCCGGCCGCTGGCGGTGGCGTGGGGTGGCCGGCGCAGTGTGGTGCTGACCGCCAGTTACGAGGCGCGTGCCTTTGGGGTGCGCTCGGCCATGCCGCTGTACCGGGCGCTGGAACGCTGTCCCGGGTTGCTGGTGGTGGCGCCCCGCTTTGACGCCTACCGGGACGTCAGTGCGCAGGTGCGCGACATTTGCGCGGCTTACACGCCCCTGGTCGAGCCGCTCTCGCTGGATGAGGCGTACCTGGATGTGAGCGCGCCGCTGCGGGGCGGGCCCAGTGCCACCCGCATCGCGCAGGCCATCCGCGCCGAGGTGCGTGCCCGCACAGGGCTGAGCGCTGGCGCCGGGGTCAGTGTGAACAAGTTTCTGGCCAAGCTGGCCAGCGGCATGAACAAACCCGACGGTCTGACCGTGGTGCTGCCCGGCCAAGTGGATGGCCTGCTGGCGGGGCTGCCGGTGGGTGCCTTTCACGGCATCGGCCCGGCCACCGTGGCCCGGCTGGCGGCGATGGGCATTCACACGGATTCCGGATGATCCGTTTCAGCCCCTCCGCTGCGCTCCGGTGCTTCCACTCCTCTCCGTCACCGCTTTTCCTGCTCCCTCCGGTCGGGTTCATCAGCTGTTCCACAACTGATGAACCGGAAGCCTTATCACACGGGCGCCGAGCTGCGCGCCGCCTCGGCCGCCGAGTTGGCCACGCAGTTCGGGGTGCTGGGCACGCACTTCTGGCGCATTGCCCGGGGCCTGGACGACCGCCCGGTGCAGCCCGGCCGCCCGCACCAGAGCGTGGGCACCGAAGAAACGTACAGTGATGATCTGCCAGGGCTCGCGGCGGTGCAGTCGCGCCTGCCCGTTCTGGCAGAAGGCGTGGCGCGCCGACTGGCCAGCGAGGGGCTCTGGGCCCGCACAGTTGTCCTGAAACTGAAATTTGCGGACCGCCGGGTGGTGACCCGCCGCATGACCCTCCCCGCCCCTGTGCAGGACGCTGCCGCCCTGGCCCAGACCGCCGCGCGCCTGCTGACGCCAGAGCTGGTGCAGGGGCAGGGGGGGGCCGGCTGACGGGCATCACGGCGGCCAGTTTGGTGCCCCGCGCGCCCGTGCCCCAGCCGGGGCTCTTTGACGCCCTGGGGGAGGGGAAGCTGAGGGGGCCCCCTCTGGCCGGGGCACAGGGAGTGGCGCCTTACACTCGGGCGGTGCCCACCTTGCCCGCCCTTCAGGCTGTGATTCTGGATCTGGACGACACCCTGTTCGACGACGCCGCGTGTACCCGGGCCGGACTGCAGGCGCTGGCGGCGGCCCACAGGCTGACCTGCGCGCCCGATGACCTGTTCGCCCGGCACGCCGCCCACATCCGCGCCATTGATCCGCTGCTGTTCCAGGGCGACGTAGATGCCCACGGCGCCCGCGTGCTGCGCTTTTCCCGGCTGCTGGGCGACCTGGGCGTCCCGGCGCCAGACGGTGAGGCGGCCACCCGGCTCTACCGCGCCGCTTACCGGCAGGCGTGGGCTCCGCTGGAGGGCGCTGCCGACCTGCTGCGCGCGTTGCGGGCGGCCGGGCTGAAGGTGGCTGTCCTGACCAACTACGTGCGGGCCGTGCAGGCCGAGAAACTGGCCCATGTTGACCTGCACCGGCTGGTGGACGCCCTGCTGTGTGTGGAGGACATGCCAGCGCCCAAACCAGACCCGCGCGCCTACCACGCCGCCTGCGCCGCGCTGGGGGTGGCCCCGGCGCAGGCGGTGATGGTGGGGGATTCCTGGGCGAACGATGTGGCCGGGGCCCTGGCCGCCGGGCTGCGCGCGGTGTGGGTGAACCGGCCGGGGCACCGGGCGCCCGATCCAGCGGTGCCGCAGGTGCAGACCCTGGCCGGGTTGCCCGCCCTGCTGGGCCTGAGCCCGGCCTCGGCTTAAGCCGTGCCGAACAGCACGTCCCCAACGTCCTCCCAGGAGGTGGCCTGCGCCGCCCCCAGATCGGCCAGGATGGCGTTCCAGTCGTCGGGGTAGTACAGCAGGGCCCGCGCGGTGGCTTCCCGCCGGTCCTCGGGCGTGGGGGCCAGGACCCCGGCCCACGCGCGGCGGGCCTGCGGCCAGCGCCTGAACTGGTTGACGGCTGGTGAGATCAGGTCGTGCGCGGCGGGGCCACTTCGGGCGTCGCTCCAGTCCATCAGGGCGCTCAGCGTGATCTGGCCCCCGCGTTCCTCGACCAGCAGGTTCAGAAAATTCAGGTCACCGTGCTGAAAAACGGGCGCGCGGCCAAACCCGGGGCCATTCCAGCTCACGTCCTGCAAAAAGGCCTCAGCGGCCTGGGCCAGCGCCGGGGGGGCCTGCAGGGCGGCGCGCAGCTCCAGGCCCTGGCGCAGCAGCAGCCCCGGCCAGTCAAAGTGCAGTTCCGGCGGGGGGGTCAGCGCCTGTACGCCCAGGAGCAGCTCGGCCTGCTGCCCGGCCAGCCGCGTCTGGCCAGGCACGTCCAGGTCGCGCCAGACCTCGGCCAGGGGGCGCCCAGGCAGCCGGGCCGTGACCAGATAGGCCCAGCGCCCCAGCCGCCCCGTCGCCAGCAGCTCGGGCGTGGGCAGGGGCAGGCGGCCTTGCACAGCCCGCAGCGCCGCGGCCTCGCGCGCCGCGTCCCCGGCCCAGATGGGCGGCACCAGCTTGACCACCACCTCGCCGCACCCGAAGACCGCGTTCTTGCCCAGGGCAAAGCGGGTGAAGGGGCCGCCGGGCAGGCTGTGCCGCGCCCGGATGACCTCCAGGGCCGGCTGCCACGGCGCCAGCGCCTGGGCGTGCAGGGCGCTGAAAGTGTCGTACCCGGCGTCGTCGGGTAGACCCCAGGGATTCAGCAGGCTCATCTGCCCAGTGTAGGTAGCGCGTAATGCGGAACTCAGGTGAGCCGAAGGCGAGCCTGAGCGGACTCGTAGAGCTGTATCGCAGAGCGAACACGAGAACATACGGGACTCCGGCGATGGAAAAGCACCCCTGCGCTCTTCCCAATAGGCTTTGGAATCAGAGGCGTCCCGTATACGGCGCCCGGCATCCGCCAGTCGGCGCAGGCACGCCGAGGCCGGACCCCCCTGGCTACTCCCGCGTGATCACGTACACGTCCACCTTGCGGGTGTCGCGCAGCACGGTCTTGATGATGTCGCCGCGCCACCACTCTTCCCAGCGCGAGCGGCGGCTTTCGCCCAGCACCACCTGCGTGGCGTGGCAGCCCTGCACGTAGCGCACCAGTGTCTGCGCCACGCTGCCCTGGGGGTCAAGCACCTCAAAGTGGCCGCCCAGCGCCGCCGTGACGGCCCGGAAGGTGTCCAGCAGCCGCCCCTGTTCGGGACTGAGCCGCGCCGGGCGCACCGTGACCACATGCAGTTCGCCGCGCAGGCGCTCGGCCAGCTGCCCGCCCCGGCGAATCAGGCGCGCGGCGGTGGGGGCCGCCGAGACCGCCACCACCACCCGCTCCTGCACGCCGGGTTCGCCGGCCGGGGCTTCCATTTCCACCGCGTTGGCCACCTGCCGCAGCGCAATCTCGCGCAGGGCTGTGAGGTTGGGCACGGTAAAGAAGTTACTCAGCGCCTGCTCGATTTTCTCCGGGCCATACACCTTGCCCGCGCGCAGGCGGGCGCGCAGGTCGTCGGGGGGCAGGTCAATGAGCACCAGTTCGTTGGCGTCGCGCAGCACCTGATCGGGCAGGCGCTCGCGCACCCGCACGCCGGTCAGGCGGGCCACGGTGTCGTTCAGCGATTCCAGGTGCTGCACGTTCACCGTGGACAGCACGTTGATCCCCGCCGCCAGCAGCACCTCGACATCCTGCCAGCGTTTTTCACGCGCGCTGCCGGGGGCGTTGGTGTGGGCCAGTTCGTCCACCAGCACCGTTTCGGGGCGGCGGCGCAGCAGGCCGTCCACGTCCAGTTCGCCCAGGGTTACCTCGCCCCGGCGCAGCTCCAGGCGCCCAAACAGCGGCAGGCCCTGCGCCGCGCGGATGGTATCGGCCCGGCCGTGGGTTTCCAGCACGCCGATCAGGGCGTCCTCGCCGCCCTGCAGGCGCTCGCGCAGTTCGTGCAGGGCGCGGGTGGTCTTGCCCACCCCGGCGGCCATGCCCACGTACACCTTATGCCGCCCCCGCGCCGTCTCCGGGGCGGCGCGGCGCGGGGGCAGCCGGATGGGGTCGGGAGCGTCGGTCACGGGCGCGGCCGGGCGGGGGTCAGGGGGCCTGCCCAGGCTGGGCGCGCGCAAGGGCCAGCTGGTCCAGGGCGAGATTCAGCTGCAGCACGTTGACCCCGCTCTGGCCCAGTCCCAGCGGGCCGCGCTCGGTGAACCGGGCCACCAGGGCGCGCACCTGGGCTTCGTCCAGGCCGCGCGCGCGCGCCACCCGGGCCACCTGCAGCTCGGCCCCGGCGGGCGAGATATGCGGGTCCAGGCCGCTGCCGCTGGCCGTGACCAGATCGGCAGGAATCTGGCTGGCAGAGACGCCCTCACGCGCGGCGATGGCCTGGGCGTCGGCCTGCACCCGCCCGCGCAGCGCCGGGTTGCTGACCGCCAGATTGCTGCCCGAGGCGTTCACCGGGTCGTAGCCGCGTCCCGCCGCGCTGGGGCGGCCCACAAAGTACCGCTCGCCGCTAAACGGCTGCCCCACCCGCGCCGAGCCCAGCACGCGCCCATCCTGCTGCAGCAGCGAGCCCTGCGCCTGCCAGGGAAAGAGCGCGCCGGCCGTCACGGTGGTCAGCAGGGGGTACGCGGCGCCCCCCAGCACCAGCCACAGCAGCGAGAACCGCAGCCACGAGAAAAAGCCGGGTTGGGGTGAGTGGTCGGGGACAGAGGCAGCGGCTGGCGGCAGTGTGGTCATGGCAAACTCCGAACAGGTCAGCGAGAGGCGGCAGGGAAGAGAAGCCGGGCGAGGGAGAGCGGCAGGGCGGGGCGGCACGTCGTGGTGCAGCGCCCACTCACACCCCCAGCGCCCCCAGCAGCAGGTCAATCAGCTTGATGCCCACGAACGGCACCAGGACGCCGCCCAGGCCGTACACCAGCAGGTTGCGGGCCAGCAGGGCGTCGGCGCTGCCGGGGGTGTAGCGCACCCCTTTCAGGGCCACCGGAATGAGGGCCGGAATCACCAGGGCGTTAAAGATGACAGCCGACAGAATGGCGCTTTCGGGGCTGCGCAGGCCCATCACGTTCAGCGGGGCCAGGGCGGGCAGCTGCGCGGCAAACAGCGCGGGCAGAATGGCAAAGTACTTGGCCACATCGTTGGCAATGGAAAAGGTGGTCAGGGCGCCCCGGGTCATCAGCAGACCTTTCCCGATTTCCACCACCTCAATCAGCTTGGTGGGGTTCGAGTCCAGGTCAATCATGTTGGCCGCTTCCTTGGCCGCCTGGGTGCCGCTTTGCATCGCCAGCCCCACATCGGCCTGGGCCAGCGCCGGGGCGTCGTTGGTGCCGTCGCCCATCATGGCCACCAGCTTGCCCTGGCCCTGCTCCTCGCGGATCATCGCCAGCTTGTCTTCGGGGGTGGCTTCGGCCAAAAAGCTGTCCACGCCGGCCTCGCGGGCAATGGCCTCGGCGGTCAGGGGGTTGTCGCCCGTGATCATCACCGTTTTCAGGCCCATGCGCCGCAGCTGCTCAAAGCGCTCGCGCATGCCGGGCTTCACGATGTCAGAGAGCGCCACCACGCCCAGCAGGCGCTCGTTTTCAATCACCACCAGCGGGGTGCTGCCGCCGCGCGCCACCTCGTCCACCAGCGGCGAGAGTTCGGCGGGCACGCGGGCGCCGCGCTCGGCCGCCAGCCGCGCCATCCGGTCCGAGGCCCCCTTGCGAATGCTCACCGGCCCCGCGCTGCTGGCGTAGTCCACGCCGCTCATGCGGGTCTGGGCGGTGAACTCAATCCACTGGGCGTTCGTGGGTTCCTCGGCATACACGCCCTGCTGCCGGGCCAGGGCCACGATGCTCTTGCCTTCGGGGGTGGGGTCGGCCAGCGAGGCCACGGCGGCGGCGCGCGCCAGCTGCTCGGCGCTGATGCCGGGCAGCGGGGCAAAGCGGGTGGCCTGCCGGTCCCCGATGGTGATGGTGCCGGTCTTGTCCAGCAGCAGGATGTCCACGTCGCCCGCCACCTCCACGGCCTTGCCGCTCTTGGCAATCACGTTGGCCTGCAGGGCGCGGTCCATGCCCGCAATCCCGATGGCCGGCAGCAGGCCGCCGATGGTGGTGGGAATCAGGCACACCAGCAGCGCCACCAGCGTCACCACGTTCACCTCGGCGCCCGCAAAGCGCGACATGGGCAGCAGGGTTGCCACCACGATCAGGAACACCAGGGTCAGGGCGGCCAGCAGAATGCTCAGGGCCAGTTCATTGGGGGTCTTCTGGCGGCTGGCGCCTTCCACCAGCGCGATCATGCGGTCCAGAAAGCTCTCGCCGGGCTGGCTGGTCACCTGCACCACGATGCGGTCCGAGAGCACCCGGGTACCCCCGGTCACGCCGCTGTGGTCGGTGCCCGCCTCGCGGATCACGGGGGCGCTTTCGCCGGTAATGGCGCTCTCGTCCACGCTGGCCAGGCCCTCAATGACCTCGCCGTCGGCGGGAATCATCTCGCCCGCGCTCACCACCACCACGTCGCCCCGGCCCAGGCGGGTGCTGGGCACCACTTCCTCGCGCCCGTCCACCACGCGCCGCGCCGGCGTGTCCTCGCGCGCCGAGCGCAGGCCATTGGCCTGGGCCTTGCCGCGCGCCTCGGCCAGCCCCTCGGCAAAATTGGCAAAGATCACGGTGAACAGCAGCAGCAGCGTCACGGCGGCTTCGTAGCCCCAGGGACGCCCGGCGACCAGGCTCTGCACCGTGAGCACCAGGGTCACGGCGGCGCCCACGAACACCACGAACATCACCGGGTTTTTCGCCATGGGGCGCGGGCTGAGCTTGGTCACGGCCGCCACCAGCGCGGCGCGCACGAGGTCAGGGGCGAAGATGGACGTCCTGGCGGTGGGGGGGGTGCCGGGCTGGGGTTGGGGAGCGGCGGTCATTTCGTCACGTCCTTGGCGGCGCTCTGGGTGCTCTGGCCCTGGCTGAGGTGTTCGGCCACCGGGCCCAGCACCAGGGCCGGGGCAAAGTTCAGCAGTTGCAGCAGCACCATCACGCTCAGCAGCATGCCGGCGAAGACCGGGGTGTCCACCCGCAGGGTGCCGCTGCTTTCGGGGGCGGCCTTTTTGGCGGCCAGCAGTCCGGCAATCGCCAGCGGCCCCACGATGGGCAGAAAGCGGGCCAGCAGCAGCGCGGCGGCGCAGGTCAGGTTCCACCACGGGGTGTTGTCGCCCAGGCCCTCAAAGCCGCTGCCGTTGTTGGCAAACGCCGAGTTGTACTCGTAGAGCACCTGCGACAGCCCGTGAAAGCCGGGGTTGGAGTTGGCGGTCACGGCCGGGTTGGCCAGCGCGGCGGCCGTGAGGCCCAGCACCAGCAGCGGCTGCAGCAGCAGAATCAGGGAGGCGATCTTGATTTCGCGCGCCTCGATCTTGCGGCCAAACAGTTCCGGGGTGCGGCCCACCATCAGCCCGGCCACGAACACGGTGAGCAGCACGAACACCAGCATGTTGATCATGCCCACGCCAATGCCGCCGTAGACATCGTTCAGGAACATGCCCAGCTGCGGCACCAGTCCGCCCAGCGGCGTAAAGGAGTCCAGCATGCTGTTCACCGAGCCGTTGCTCGTCTGGGTGGTCAGCGCGCCCCACAGCGCCGAGGCGTCGGCGCCAAAGCGCACCTCCTTGCCTTCCAGGTTGGGCCCGGCGGCGGCCAGGCCGGCGAGCGCCGCGTTCGGCGCGCGTTCGGCCAGCACCGCGCTCAGGGTCAGCGCCGCCGAGAGCACGCTCATGACCGCCATGACCATCAGGCCAAAGCGGGGGCGGCGCAGAAAGCGCCCGGTCGCCACCACCAGCGCCACCGGAAAGAGAATGATGCTCACCAGTTGCAGCAGGTTCGACAGTGGGGTGGGGTTTTCCAGCGGCACGGCGCTGTTGGGGCCGTACCAGCCCCCGCCGTTGGTGCCCAGCTGCTTGATGGCCACCATGCCCGCCACCGGCCCCACCGGAATGGTCTGGGTGGTCACGGTCTGGCCCTGAACGGTGTGCGGCTCCAGCAGCGTGGCGGTTCTGGCGCCCGCAAAGGTGCTGGGCACGCCCTGCCATGTCAGCAGCAGCGCCAGCACGAAGGCGGGCGCGGCCAGCAGCCCGGCGGCGCGGGTCACGTCCAGGTAATAGTTGCCCACGTTGGTCTCGCCGCGCAGGCCGCGCAGCACGGCAAACAGGGCGGCCATGCCCACGGCGGGCGTAAACAGCTGCAGCGCCGTAATGCCCAGCAGCTGCGACAGGTACGACAGGCCACTTTGCCCGCTGTAGTGCTGCTGGTTGGTGTTGGTGATAAACGAGGCCATGGTGTGCACGGCCGTGTCCCAGCGCATGCTGGCAATGGCGTCGGGGTTCAGCGGCAGGCCGCCCTGCCCCAGGTAAACCGCCAGCGCGGCCAGCCCCACCAGCAGGTTGGTGCCCAGCAGCGCCGCCGCGTAGCCCTGCCACGTCATGCCGCGCGCCGCGTTCACGCCGCACAGCCGCAGCAGGCCCCGGCTGAGGGGCGAGGCCGGGCTGTCGTACACCCGGGCGATCAGCAGGCCCAGGGGCAGTGCCAGCGCAATGGCCAGGCCGTAGGTCAGCAGAATGTCCACGGTGTCAGAACCTCTCGGCCCGCACCAGGGCGTACAGCAGGTAGGCGCCCAGCAGCAGCACCAGCAACAGAAGGAAAGCGTCCATGCCCTGCAGGGTGCGCCCCCCACCCGGCGGGCGCCCAGCCGCCAGATGGCGCCCCCACTGGCCAGATGGCCAGTCACTGGGGGGGTGGGAACGGCGGTAGGGTGAGGGCTGGCCTGCGCGCCCACGCGGGGCCCCCCCCTGCACGCCACCACCGCCATGACCGACCCCGCCCTGTCCAAGCCCACCCTGCCCGATTCCGCCCTGGGCGCCCCGCCGCCTGCCTGGAGCAAACGCTCCTGGCTGAGCCTTGTCCTGATCGCGCTGATTACCCTGGCCGATACCCTCACGCCGTCGTCGCTGGTGGTGGGCACGCTGCTGTGCGCGCCCGTGGCCCTCTCGGCGCTGGGGGGGTCGCGGGCAGCCACGCTGCACCTGCTGGCGGTGGCGGTGGGCGGCAACCTGCTGGCCGCTGCGGTGAACGCCCTGCGCGACGGCCTGAGCCCCGAGGACCTGGGCAACCGCGTGGTGAGCATTCTGGCGGCGCTGCTGGTGGGCGGCCTGACCCTGCGCGCCCGCGAAGCCTCGCTGCGCGCCGCACGCCTGGAAGAAGAGGGGCGGCGCCTGGAGCGCGAGCGCGCCCTACGGCGGCTGGTGGAGGCGGTCAGTGGGCCCTACGGCCAGGAGGCGTTCGTGGCCCGCGCCGCCCAGGCCCTGCGCGAGTTAACCGGCGCCAAGAGCGTGGAACTGGGCCGGGTGGACCGCGCCGTGCTGCGCCCGCCCCACGCCCTGGTGCCGGGCCCGGGGTCAGGGCGGCTGGGCAGCCGACTGCCGCTGGAGTTTCTGGCCCGGCCTCCCGGCAGCGCCCTGGTCTGGGGGGTGGACGGCGCCCATACGCTGCTCTCGCGCCTGACCCGCCCAGCCGATCAGGACCTGCTGCTGATCGTGACGGGCGCCAGCGCCCCCCCGGACGTGCTGGCCGAGGCGGTGCAGACCCTGCAGCCGCTGCTGGACCGCACCGCCCTGCTGGACGACCTGCAGGACCGCCAGGCGCAGCTGCAGGCGCGCGGCGAGGTGCTGCAGGACCTGATCTACGCCTTTTCCCACGACCTGCGCACGCCCCTGATGGCCAACGCCGTGAACATGCGCGCGGCCCTGAAAGGCGCCTACGGCCCGCTGCCGGAAGACTACCGCGCCACCCTGCACAACGGCCTGGAGGCCAACGCGGCGCTGCTGGCCCTGGCCGATCAGCTGCTGCTGGTGGCCAAGTACGAAAGCGGCAACGCCGACGAGCCGCGCAGCGTGGCCCTGCGCGACGTGGTGCTGGGGGTGACGCAGCAGGTGCAGCCCCGGGCGCAGGCGCGCGGCGTGACCCTAGAAACCACCTTAGAAGGCGTGCGGGTGCGCGGCCAGCCCCACGACCTGCGCCGGGCGGTGCAGAACCTGCTGGACAACGCTGTGCGCTTTGCCCCGCCGGGCAGCACCGTGCAGGTCAAGCTGCGCCGCGACGGCGAGGAAGTGGCCCTGAGCGTGATGGACGACGGCCCCGGGGTCCCCGCCGGGCGCGAAGCCACGCTGTTTCAGCGCTTCCGGGCGGGCGGCGCGGGGGGCGGCACCGGGCTGGGCCTGTACCTCACCCGCCGCATTGCCGAGGCCCACGGCGGCCACGTCACCTACACCCGCACCGCCCGCGCCCAGAGCGTTTTTACCCTGACCCTGCCCCTGGAGGACCTGTGACCCGCCTGCTGTCTGGCCTGCCGGCCCCTCGGCGGCGCCCCTCTTCTGCCCGCCTCACCCAGCTGGCACCGTGCCGGCCAACGCTGGTCCCGGTGGCCCTATGAGCGCCGACCCCACCCGGATTCTCCTCGTCGAGGACCACGCCTTTACCCGCGACGGCCTGCGCGCGGCCATCAACCTGGAACACGACCTGCGCGTGGTGGCCGAAGCGCGCAGCGGCGAGGAGGGCCTGGAGGTGCTGGCGCGCACCCAGGGCAGTGCCCAGCCGGTGGACGTGGCGGTGCTGGACATTGGCCTGCCGGGCATGGACGGCATTCAGACCGCCGCCGAGATGGCCGCGCGCTGGCCCGGCGTGCGCCTCGTGATGCTCACCGCCCACGACCTGCGCGGCGAGGTGCTGGCGGCCCTGGCCTCTGGCGCCCACGCCTACTGCCTGAAAAGTGCCGACCCCGATCTGCTGCTGCTGGCCATCCGCGCGGCGGCGGCGGGCAGCGCCTACCTGGACCCGCAGGTGGCCCACCATGTCCTGGGCGGTATCCGCGCCCCGAACGCCGCCTCGCCCCTGACCACCCGCGAAACCGAGGTGCTGCGCCTGATTGCCGACGGCCTGGGCAACAAGGACATTGCCCAGGCCCTGGGCATCAGCGTGAGCACCGTCAAGCTCCATGTGCAGGAGGTCCTGCTGAAACTGCGCGCCGCCGACCGCACCCAGGCGGCCGTGCAGGCGCTGCGCCAGGGGCTACTGTAGGGGCAGCATGACGCCTCGCCTGATCCTCTGCGCCCTTCTGCTGACCTCGTGCCGGCTCACGAATCCCCATTCCGACATCCTGCCCTATATCGTGAAGATGACCACGGCGGTGGGCGCTCCGGCTTCTGTCGGAACACCCATGAACGCCGCCGTCGGCGCCGACGTTCTGATGGATTCCAGTGCCAACTTCACGTCTCTTTCGTACGACCTGGAGTTGGGCGTCTGCGTCTTTGAGGGGGCGGTGGCATACAGCGACGCTGTGGCCAGAGCGTGTCTGGCCCAACAGGCCCTGCCCACCACGGTCGCTCTGTCGCCCGGTGCAGCCCGGTCAACATTCTGGTCAGACAAGAACAACAGGGGCGAAAGCAGGTCCTTCTCCTTCAGCACCAATCTGATGTTTGCCAAGCCGGGCACCTATACCGTGTTGGGCTTTGGAAAATCCTGGTACGGCAGCCGCGAACGTGCGCTCGGCCCAGCCATCACGGTGGTGGACCGGACCCCCAGGGTGATCACCGTCAATTGAACGTGTCCACCTTGCATCGCGTTGGGCCCTTTGCCAGCAGCGATGCGGCGAAGAGTCGTGCTCGTCACCAGACTGACCGAGAGAGGCGCGGCTAGCTTGAAGGGCAGGGCGTAGCGGAGCACCTATCGGGATTCAGGGGGGCTGGGGTTTGACCCCCTGGGCGTCGCCTTGCTTCCCAGAGCCCTGCTGTTGGTGCGGGCTGGCGTCTGCCTCAGCCCTCCAGCGCGGCCACGTCCGCCTCGGCGCTCAGCAGGGCGGGCAGCATGAAGCGCTCGATGAGGTCCAGCGAGTGCGCCTCGGTCTGGGGTGTGGGGTGCTCGTGCAGCAGCCAGCGCAGGTCCTCGGCCAGATCTTCCAGGGAACGGCGCAGCACGTAGAACCGCAGCAGGTGGGACCGGGGCTCGTACGGCTGGCCCCGCCCCCCGGCATAGGCAGGCAGCAGCGCGGGGAGGTGATGGCCCAGCATCCACAGGTCATGTTCTGGCGGGGCCAGCCGGGCGGTTTCCCAGTCAATCAGCCATAGGGCACCGTCCTGGGCGCGCATCACGTTGCCGCCGTGGGCGTCGGTGTGGCAGGGCACGAAGGGCGGCGGGGCTTGCCGGGCCTGCCGCGCCGCCTCGCGCGCCTGGGCCAGCAGGGCCTGAATCAGGGGCAGATGGGGCCCCAGCAGCCCGGCCAGCCGGACCAGGGCCGGACGCGCGTCCGCTGGCAGGTGGGCCAGGGTGTGCAGGGCTTCCGTCAGCAGCGCGTCGAAGGGCAGGGCGAAGTCCTCGGGGGGGACGGGGAGGGCCAGCCCCTGCGCCCCAATCCGCGCGGTGCAGCGGTGGAGCTTGCCCAGCAGCGGGGCGAGTTCTGGCAGGGCTGCTGTCCAGTCCTGGCCCAGATTCACCGCGTCAATCCAGTCGTAGGCGAACACCTGAAAGCCGCCCAGGGCTGCTGACCAGCCGCCCGCCCGGGTGGGCAGCGGCCTGGGGACGTGGGTCAGGCCCTCTTCCCGCAGCGCCTGCAGCAGCGGCGCTTCCCGCCGGGCCCGTGCGGTGGCGCGCGCGCCGTAGGGGGAATCGGGGTGCACCTTCAGGAAAAAGCGCCCCCCTGGCCCCTGGGCCCGGTAGGCGTGCGAGGTGCCTTCCGGCAGAAACGTCAATTCTTCCACCGCCAGCCCAAAGGCCGACCCCACCAGGGCCCGCAGGGCCGCGTGGTCCAGATGGGGGTCGGCGCTCACCGGGGCAGTCTAGAGCGGTTGAGGAAAGAATCCCCTCACCCCTCGCTGCGGCGCAGTTCTTTGAGTCCCACGAGGGGCGAGACCCAACCATCTTTAGGTCACCTGCTCTAGAGCGGTTGACCAAAGAACCCCCTCACCCCTCGCTGCGGCACAGTTCTTTGAGTCCCACGAGGGGGGAGGGTCAAGAACCCACATCATCTTTATGTCAACTGCTCTAGGGGCCGGGGCACCAACAGGCGGGCGGGCCAAAGGGACATTCACGTCCCCCTGGCCCGCCGGGTTGAGCCGGCCCCGGGTTTAGTGGGCCACGGTGGCGCGGGCCTCGGCGCCCTCGCCCGCCAGATGCAGCCAGGTGCCCAGCACGGAGTCGGGGTTCAGGCTGACCGAATCAATGCCCTGGTCCATCAGCCACTGGGCCAGCGCGGGGTGGTCGCTGGGGCCCTGGCCGCAGATGCCCACGTACTTGCCCGCACGTTTGGCGGCCGAGATGGCCTGACTCATCAGGGCCAGCACCGCCTCGTTCTGCTCGTCAAACAGCTCGGCCACCAGCCCCGAGTCGCGGTCCAGCGCCAGGGTCAGCTGCGTCAGGTCGTTACTGCCGATAGAAAAGCCGTCGAAGTGCTCCAGGAACTGATCGGCCAGGATGGCGTTGCTGGGAATCTCGCACATCATGATGAGCTTCAGCCCGTTCTCGCCGCGCTTGAGCCCGTTGGCGGCCAGAATCTCGATGATCTGCCGGGCCTCGCCCACCGTGCGCACGAAGGGAATCATCACCTGCACGTTGGTCAGGCCCATCTCGTCGCGCACGGACTTGATCGCCTCGCATTCCAGCGCAAAGGCCGCCGCAAAGTCGGCGCTGCGGTAGCGGCTGGCGCCCCGGAAGCCGATCATGGGGTTTTCCTCGGTGGGCTCGTACGCGGGGCCGCCGATCAGGTGGGCGTATTCGTTGCTCTTGAAGTCCGACAGGCGCACGATCACCGGCTTGGGCGCAAAGGCGGCGGCAATCGAGGACACACCCTCGGCCAGCTTCTCGCGGAAGAAGTCGCGCGGCGTGGCGTAGCCGGCGGTTTTCTCCTCGATCTGGGCCTTCACGTCCCCTGGCACGTCCGGGTAATCCAGCAGCGCGCGGGGATGAATGCCAATCACGTTCGAGCAGATGAATTCCACGCGCGCCAGCCCCACGCCCTCGTGCGGCAGCGCGGCAAACGAGAAGGCGCGGTCCGGCGAGGCCACATTCATCATGATCTTCATGCCCACGGGCGGCATGTTGCCCAGTTCCACGCGGTTGATGCGGTAGTCCAGCTGGCCCTCGTACACGAAGCCGGTGTCGCCCTCGGCGCAGGAGACCGTCACCGCCTGACCGCTGCGCAGTTCGCGGGTGGCGGTTCCGGTCCCCACCACAGCGGGAATGCCCAGTTCGCGCGCAATGATTGCCGCGTGGCAGGTGCGCCCGCCCCGGTTGGTCACGATGGCGCTGGCGCGTTTCATCACGGGTTCCCAGTCGGGGTCGGTCATGTCGGCCACCAGCACGTCGCCGTCTCTGACCTGCTCCATCTGCGAGACGTCGCGGACCACGCGCACGGTGCCGGCCCCAATGCGGCTGCCCACGGCGCGGCCCTCCACCAGCACCGGCCCCTTGCCGGTGAGTTCAAAGCGCTCCAGCACGCCCCCGGTGCGGCTCTGCACGGTTTCGGGGCGGGCCTGCAGAATGTAAATCTGCCCGTCGCGCCCGTCCTTGCCCCATTCAATGTCCATCGGGCGGCCGTAATGGTCCTCAATGCTCACGCACTGCCGGGCCAGTTCGGTCAGGTCCGCGTCCGAGAGGCTGAAGGCGCGCTGTTCGGCTTCGGGTACGTCCACAGTCTGCACGCCGCCGGCCTCGGCATAGACCATCTTCTTGGCCTTGCTGCCCAGGGTGCGGCGCAGGATGGCTTTTTTTCCGGCCTTCAGCGCCGGCTTGTACACGAAGAATTCGTCGGGGTTCACGGCGCCCTGCACCACCATCTCGCCCAGGCCGTAGGCGCTGGTGACCAGCACCGCGTCTCTGTACCCGCTCTCGGTGTCCAGGGTAAAGGCCACGCCGCTGGCCCCCAGGTCGGTGCGCACCATGCGCTGCACGCCGGCCGAGAGCGCCACGTCGCTGTGGGCAAAGCCGTGGTGCACCCGGTACGAGATGGCGCGGTCGTTGTACAGGCTGGCGAACACCAGCCGAACGTGGTGCAGCACGCTCTCCACGCCGCGCACGTTCAGGAAGGTTTCCTGCTGCCCGGCAAAGCTGGCTTCGGGCAGGTCCTCGGCGGTGGCGCTGGAACGCACCGCCACGTCGGGCTCGGTGCCGCCGGATTCGGCGGTCATCCCGGCGTAGGCAGCCCGGATGGCCTCTTCCAGCGCCGCTGGCAGGCGCGCGGCTTCCACCTGAGCGCGAATCTCGCGGCCGGCCTGGGCCAGCGCCACCACGTCGTTCACGTCCAGGCTGTGCAGGCGGGCGTTGATGCTCTCCTCTATCTGGTTTTCCTGCAGAAACAGCCGGAAGGCGTCGGCGGTGGTGGCAAAGCCGCCGGGCACGCGCACCCCGGCCCCCGAGAGCTCCTGAATCAGTTCGCCAAGCGAGGCGTTCTTGCCGCCGACAAGCTCCACGTCGGTCATCCTTAGTGTCTGGAACGGGCGAATCATGTCCATGGGTTTTCTCCGTTGAGATGAAGGTTTTCCTAAGTGGAACCGGGCGCTTTAGTGTGCCTTGGCTGCCAGCTTACCCGAGCCGACACCGCCCTCCTGCCACCCGGGGGGTGACAATGTCCCTGCCCGCCAGACGGCGCAAGTCTGGAAGCGCTCCCCATGTCAGGCTGGGGCCCATGCCCGAGCCGCGCACCGTGCTGATCGTGAGTGACCACACCGGTCTGACCGCCGAGAACATTGCCCGCGCCCTGCTGGCGCACTTTCCGGGTCAGCCGCTGGTGTACCGCCGCCGCCCGTTTACAGCCGATGTGCCCGCCGCGCAGGCCATCACCCGCGAGGTCTGTGTGCTGGCCGAGCGCGGCGAGCGCCCGCTGATTTTCACCACTATCACCCGCGCCGATGTGCTGGCCGAGTTGCAGGCCTGCCCCGCCGAGGTCTTTGACCTGCTGGGCCCGGGGCTGGGCGTGCTGGAGCGCGAATTCGCCGTGCCGGCCGTGCGCGAGGTGGGCCGCCACCACGATATGCACGACACCGAAGCGTACCTGTCGCGCATGGACGCCCTGGATTTCGCCCTGGCCACCGACGACGGCGTGGGCGACAAACAGTACGGCCTGTCCGACGTGATTCTGGTGGGGGTGTCCCGCGCGGGCAAAACCCCCACCAGCCTGTTTCTGGCGCTGCAACACGGCATTCGCGCCAGCAACTACCCACTGGCCGAGGACGACTTTGAACGCACCGGCCTGCCGCTGCCGCTGGAGCCCTGGCGTCACAAACTGCACGGCCTGACCATTGACCCCCGGCGCCTGCACGCCATTCGCACCCAGCGCAAGCCGGGCAGCCGCTACGCCAGCCTGGAACAGTGCGAGCACGAGGTTCGCCGCGCCGAGCGCCTGTTTCAGCGTGTGGGCCTTCCCGTGCGCGACACCACCAGCGCCAGCGTGGAAGAAATTGCCGCCGGCATTCTGCAGAGTGTGCGCCAGGGCTAAGGGAAGTTGGGCAGGGACAGGCCCTTTGCCCCGCAAGGCCACCCAGGCCGCCAGTTTTCGCCACAGCAAAAGCCAGAAGCGCGGTGAGACGCTTCTGGCCAGGCGACGGAGCAGGGTCAACGTAAGAAGACGCAGAGGGAGGATGCTGGGGAAGGGCGCTCGCGCCGCGTGAGAGGAGGGGTCGGGGCGGGAAGGTGGCAGGCGCTAGCGTGGCGAAGTGGTTGAGGCTGGACTGCCCCCCGTGATGCAGCACGGGGCGTTCAACGTGGCGCTGGCGGGCGCTGCCGAAACGAGCAGCAGCGACACGACCATCAGTGTTCGAGTCAGCAGAGTCTTCATGTCAGCAACCTCCGAAAGAGCGGGTGAACTGCGTGTAGTGTGCCGCAGGGGTGGTTAACCCGGGGACAACCCGGCCCCGCAGAGGCCCTCTGCCGCGTTCCCGCCCCTGTGCCCCCTGTTGTCAGTCGGCTTCGGCGGCCCACAGGCCCATTTCCTGCTGCACGGCCAGCGTTTGCTGGGTGCGGGCGTGCTGGGCCAGGTGCGGCGCGCCGCCCCGTTCGTACGCCAGCGCCGCCGCTTCCCAGGCCGATTCAAACAGGGGGTTGAGCGCCGCCGCCTGCAGATAGGCACGCGCCGCAGCCAGGGGCTGATCTGCCTCCAGGCTGCGGCCCAGCGCCATCGCCAGGGCCTGCGCCTGGGCTTCAAGCTCGCGGCGCATCTCGGCGGCCCACTCGGTGTCCACCTCGGGCAGAAAGGGACCGCCGTAGCGGTGCAGAGCTTCTTGCAGCTGTTCGGGGTCGTGCACGGGCGCGGCGCGCAGGGCCAGGGCGTCGCCCTGCACCGCAAAGCGTTCGGACAGGTGGTACAGCCCCCCCAGGTGCGGCACCGGATCGGCGGCGGCGGCGGGCAGAAAGGGCCGCAAGGCTTGCCGCAGCGCGTGCAGCGCCTGTTTGAAGTACGAGCCCAGTTCGGGGCGCGCCTCGCCGTTCCACAGGGCGGTGATCAGCGTTTCGCGGCTGGCCGGGCCATGCAGCACCAGGTAAGCCAGCAGTTCGCGCGCCTTGCTCAGGCGGATGTGCACCGGCTGGCCGTTCACGCTGGCGGCAAAGCCCCCCAGGGTGCGCACGCTCAGCAGGGGCCGCAGCCGCTGCGCCAGCCGCTGCACCGGCCGCCCGCCGATTCCGCGTTCGGCGCAGGCGGTGTACAGGGCGGCCAGTCGGCCCGCGTCCACCGCCAGGGCCAGTTCGCCGCCCACATGGTTCAGGGCGCGCAGCAGCTCGGCGCTGGCGGCCTCCAGGGGCTCGCCCGCCGCCCAGCGCTCAAAGGCCAGAAAAGCGTAGGAGCGCAGCCGGAAGCCGTCCAGCAGGGCCACGCCGCCCGTGACCTGCTCGAAGGCCGCGCGCGCCGCGCCGCGCTGCCCGCCCTCAAAGGCCAGCAGGCCGGTGTAAAAGGCCTTGACCACATGGTCAAAGTCCTGGGTGGGGTGCAGGCCCTCAATGCGCCGCTCGAAATCCGGGAGGTTCAGCCGTCCCAGCCGCCACAGGCACTCGGCGGCAAACGCCCGCGCGGGCACGTCCAGCCGGTCCCCAGCGTGACGCCCCTGCGCCGCGTGCACCTGTTCCAGATGGGTCAGGGCGGGGGCGAACTCCTCGCTCAGCAGGTGCAGCTCGGCGCAGATCAGGTGGGCCACGCCGGCGCGCGGGTCTTCCAGGCGGGCCGTCATGTCCAGCACCTCGCCAATCATGGCAAAGCTCTCGTCGGCGCGGCCCTGGAAATACAGGCGGTAGGCGAGGTCCAGCCGCAGCGACAGCCCCTCGCCGCCCAGCCCCAGCAGGTCAAAGAGGCGCAGGGCCTCGCGCCCGTAGCGGTCCTGGCCGGCGAAGTCGTCCAGCGCCGCGCAGACCCCCTGGGCAAAGTACAGCGCCCGCGCCCGCGACCGCAGCTCCGAGGCCGGCACCTCGCGCAGCACGCCTTCCATGATGGGCCGGGCATCGGGGGCGCGCCCCAGTTCCACCAGCGCCCGCGCCTGCGAGCAGCGCAGCCACCACGACGTAAAATCGTCGGGCCCTTCGTGCAGGCCGCGCCCGGCGTGCGAGAGCCGCGCCTGCGGGTCGCGGCGGCTGCCCGCCAGCAGGCTCAGGCCCAGGTGAATGCGGGCGTCGGGGCGCTCGCCCCCCAGGGCCGTGAGCAGCAGCAATTCGGCTTCGTCGGTCTGACCGGTGTCCAGCAGGGCCAGGGCCAGTTGCCCCTGCTGCCGGGCACTCAGGCGTCCGCCGCGCAGGCGCCGGGCCACCTCGCTGAACAGGCCCTGGCGTTCCAGCGCGTCCACAGAAGTGGGGGTGCCCTCTGCGGCGCCGGAACGCGCGGCCAGCTGCACCTGCACGTACCACGCCCCGGAGCGGGCCCGCGTGATCCGCCCGCCGCGCACCACCCCGGTATTCAGCAGGTGCCGCTGGTAGTTGCCCAGTCGCGCGCCCAGGGTCAGGCGGCCCCGCAGCGTCCACACGCTCACCTGCGCGCCGGCAGCGTGCACGCGCATGCTGCGGGCGTCCAGCCAGAAGCCGTCGGTTTTCAGGCCGCCGCGCGCCCAGTGCCGGGCGCGCTCCACCTCGGCGGCCACCGCGCGCCGGGTGCACTGCGGCAGCGCCGCGCCCTGGTCCAGGCTGCGCCCCAGCACCGTCGCCCGCTCGCCGGGGCGGCTCCGGGCCAGCACCAGCAGCGCGTTGGCATACTGCCGCGTCAGCACCCGGGTGGCTTCCAGGGCTTCTTCGGCAGCGGGGTCGGTGATCAGGGTCAGGCGCATGGGGGCAGGGGGGACAAGGGGCCAGATTCAAAGGGGGGGTTGGGCGGGCCTGCATTCCCTCTTTAGCAGATGACGGCGCGCCACAATGTGCCGCCCCAGCCCAGGCAGACTGGGCTAGGGGCAGCGGGAAGAGGAAGAACCGCCGGGACAGGAGGGTTAAACCAGCCTCAGGCCGTTCTGGAGCAAGCCACCCTGAACAGGGACCAGCCAGGGCCCGGAGGCTGTTAACCCCCAAGAGGGGGCAGCCCTCGCCCTGCCCCCTTTACCGGCGGGCGCGGTAGCGGCGGATCAGGGCGTTGGTGGAGCTGTCGTGCCCCAGTTCCGGCTCGGCCTCGCCCAGTTCGGGCACGATGCGGCTGGCCAGCACCTTGCCCAGTTCCACGCCCCACTGATCAAAGGAATTGATCCCCCAGATAGCCCCCTGCACAAAGACCTTGTGTTCGTACAGCGCGATCAGCGCGCCCAGCGTGTGTGGGGTCAGGCGGTCAGCCAGGAGGGTGTTCGTGGGGCGGTTGCCCTCGAACACGCGGTGGGGCGCCAGGTCTGGGGCCACGCCCTCGGCCAGCACCTGGGCGTGCGTCTTGCCAAAGGCCAGGGCCTCGGTCTGGGCGAACACATTCGCCATCAGGAGATCGTGGTGCGACGCTCCGCCGGGCTGGGGCAGGGGGTTCAGGGTCTGGCAGAAAGCGATGAAATCGCAGGGAATCAGCTTCGTGCCCTGGTGAATCAGCTGATAAAAGGCGTGCTGGCCGTTCGTGCCCGGCTGGCCCCAGACCACCGGCCCCGTCTGGTAGTCCACCACCTGACCGCCCAAGGTGACCGATTTGCCGTTGCTTTCCATGTCCAGCTGCTGCAGGTACGCCGGAAAGTAGGCGAGGTACTGGTCATAGGGCAGCACCGCGTGCGTCTGGGCGCCGAAAAAGTTGTTGTACCAGACCCCCAGCAGCGCCAGCAACGCGGGCAGGTTGCGCTCCAGCGGCGCCGTGCGGAAGTGCTCGTCCATGTCGTGAAAGCCCGCCAGCAGTTCGCGGAAGGGCGCGGGGCCCACCGCGATCATCAGGCTCAGGCCAATGGCGCTGTCCAGCGAGTAGCGCCCGCCCACCCAATCCCAGAAGCCGAACATGTTGGCGGTGTCAATGCCAAAGGCCGCCACCTCCCTGGCATTGGTGCTCACCGCAACGAAATGCCGCGCCACCGCCGCCTCGTCCCTCAGCGCCGCAAGCAGCCACGCGCGGGCCGAGCGGGCATTGGCCATCGTTTCCTGGGTGGTGAAGGTTTTGGAACTCACGATGAACAGCGTTTCTTCGGCCCGCAGGTCGCGCGTCTTTTCCACCAGATCGGTGCCGTCCACGTTCGACACGAAGCGCACCGTCAGGTCGCGCTGGGCGTAGAACTTCAGCGCCTCGTAGGCCATCACCGGCCCCAGGTCGCTGCCCCCAATGCCAATGTTGACGATGTTCTTCAGCGGCTTGCCTGTATGGCCCAGCCAGCGGCCCGCGCGCACCTCTTCGGCGAAGGCGCTCATGCGGCCCAGTACCTCGTGGACCTCGGGAACCACATTGTGCCCGTCCACCGCCACCGCCGCGCCCTGGGGCTGGCGCAGAGCGGTGTGCAGCACGGCGCGGTCTTCCGTCACGTTGATCTTCTGGCCGGCCAGCATGGCGTCTCGCCGCTCTTCCACCCCCGCCGCCCGCGCGAGGTCGCACAGCAGTTCCAGGGTCTGAGCGGTAACGCGGTTCTTGCTGTAATCCAGATAAAGGCCCGCGCCCTCGGCGCAGAAGGTCTCGCCGCGCGTGGGGTCGGCCTCAAACAGCTCGCGCAGGTGGGCGGCTTTCAGTTCGTCGTGGTGTTCCTGCAGGGCCTTCCAGGCGGGGGTGGTTGTGATGCTCATCGTGCGGCTCTCCCTTCAGGCAGGCGAATACAGCCGTGCCTCTGGCGCCCGCGAGCATACCGGCTGCGCACAGGCGCCCGCCCAGGGGCTGTCCACATGCGCGCTTCACCAAACGCTCAATTCGTCAGAGAATTGTGCGAAGTCGCTCCCTACCCTGTAGGTATGACCAGGAAGGCCAGGGACGCGGATCAGTCGACGTGGGGGGCGTGGGGCACGCCTTACCTGAACGGCGACGCACGGCCTCACACGCCCCAGCCGGCGCCGCAGACCCCAGCTGCTCAGACCCCAGCTGCCCAGCCCCCAACCGTGCAGCCCCCAGCCGCCCACCACGCGGGCCCGGCCAGTGCCCGCTCGACCCTCGCCGGGCCCCCCGAAGCCGCCGCGCGGCCCCTGTCTCCCGAGGCCCTGCGCCGCGCCATTCAGGCCGAGGAGCAGCGGCAGGTGTTCGCCCTGCTGGGCCGCCTGCGCCGCAGCCGGGCGTCCTGACCAGCCGGGGAGGGCCGCCCCGTCACCGCTGCCCCTCAACTCATCCTGTCTACGCGGCCCCTTGCTTGTGCAGGGGCCGCGCGTGTTGCTGCGCTGCAACAGGGCCCCCGGCCACAGTTCCTCACCCTCACCTTTCTTCCAGCAGTCTTCGCCGCCCCGGCACTTCACGAATGCTCGGGGCGGCGTTCCGTTTGACAGGCCGCTGCCCCTTCCAAAGTGCGCGCAGGCGCGCTTGAATGCGTCTGTTGCATCCCCAGTTTGCCTTTGCCTGCCGCTCTGGCGCCGCGCAGAGGCCCCTTTCGCTGCCTTATCCAGACCGGAGTGTCCCCATGACTGCCCCCCAAGCTGCCCCCCAGTCCCTTCAGGCCCTGCACGAGCGCGACGTGGTGATCGTATCGGCCGTTCGCACCCCCATCGGCGCCATTCGCGGCGCCCTGTCGTCCGTGCGCCCCGATGACCTGGCCGCCCTGGTGATCCGCGAGGCCGTGGCCCGCGCGGGCGTGCCCGCCGACCAGATTGAAGAGGTCATTTTCGGCTGCGCCAACCAGGCCGGCGAGGACAACCGCAACGTGGCCCGCATGGCCGCCCTGCTGGCGGGCCTGCCCGACACCGTGGCGGGCCTGACGGTCAACCGCCTATGCGCCAGCGGCCTCTCCGCCGTGAACACAGCGGCGCGCGCCATCCGGGCCGGCGAGGGCGACGTCTACGTGGTGGGCGGCGTGGAAAGCATGACCCGCGCCCCGCTGGTGATGCCCAAGGGTCCACAGGCCTTTGCCAACGGTAACGTGACGGCCTATGACACCACCCTGGGCTGGCGCTTCCCCAACCCCGCTCTAGAAGCCCTGTTTCCGCTGGAAGCGATGGGGGAGACGGCCGAGAACATTGCCGAGCGCAGCCGCGAGGGCGCCTACGCAGGCGGCGAGATCACCCGTGAGGCCCAGGACGCCTTCGCCCTGAACAGCCAGCGCAAGGTGGCCGAGGCCTTGAACGCCGGGCACTTTAAAAGCCAGATCGTGCCCGTGGAGGTGAAGGGCCGCAAGGGCGTCACCGTCGTGGACACCGACGAGCATCCCCGCGTGAAGAAGGAGGGCGACACCTACGCCCTGGCCACCGATGAAGCCACCCTGCAGGGCCTCAAGCCGGCCTTTCGCAAGGGGGGCAGCGTGACCGCCGGCAACGCCAGTGGCCTGAACGACGGCGCGGCGGCCCTGGTGCTGATGTCGGCCGCTAAGGCGCGCGAACTGGGTCTGACCCCGCTGGCCCGCTGGGTGGGCGGCGCCTCGGCCGGTGTGGACGCACGCGTGATGGGTCTGGGCCCCATTCCCGCCACCCGCAAGGTGCTGGCGCGCACCGGCCTGAGCGTGGCCGACCTGGACCTGATCGAGCTGAACGAGGCCTTTGCCGTGCAGGCGCTGGCCTGTATCCGCGAACTGGACCTGCCCGAGGAGAAGGTGAACGTGAACGGCGGCGCCATCGCCCTGGGGCACCCGCTGGGCATGAGCGGCGCCCGCCTGATCGTGGCCCTGACCCACGAACTGGCCCGGCGTGAGGGGCGGTACGGCCTGGCGACCCTGTGCGTGGGCGTGGGCCAGGGTGAGGCCGCGATCATTGAACGGGTGGAAGCATGAAAAGCGTCCCCGTGATCACCCCACAGGAGGCCGCCGCCAAGGTGCGCAGCGGCCAGACCCTGCTGGTGGGCGGCTTCGGCATGACCGGCAACCCGGTCCACCTCGTGCACGCGCTGGCCGACACCGACGTGCAGGGCCTGACCTACGTGGCGAACAACGTCTCTGAACCGGGCCTGAGCGGCGGTCGCCTGCTGCGCAACCGCCAGATTGCCAGGGCGGTGGGCTCCTACTTCACCTCCAACCCCGAAGCGGTCAAGGCCAACCAGGAAGGCTGGCTGGAGGTGCACCTTCTGCCCCAGGGCACGCTGGCCGAGGCGCTGCGGGCCGGGGGCGCCGGGCTGGGCGGCTTTTACACCCCCACGGCCGCCGGCACCCTGATCGCCGGGGACGCCGACGTGCGCACCCTGAATGGGCAGGAGATGATCTTTGTGCCGGCCCTGCGCGGCGACGTGGCCTTTGTGCGCGCGTGGCGGGCCGACACGGCGGGCAACCTCCAGTACCGCCTGACCGAGCAGAACTTCAACAAGGCGATGGCCACCGCCGCCGACCTCGTGATTGCCGAGGTCGAGGAAATCGTGCCAGTGGGGACCATTGCGCCCGAGCAGGTGCACACGCCGGGGCTGTACGTGGACTATCTGGTGCAGGCGCCGCTGCTGCCCGAACACCTGGGCTCCAGCGCCAGCGTGAAGGGCAGCGCCAAGAAGGTGGACGAGGCCCGCCTGAACATGGCCCGCCGCGCCCTGAAGGAACTGAAGCGCGGCGACGTGGTGAACCTGGGCATCGGCATCCCCACGCTGGTGGCGGACCTGATCACCCCGGAACACGGCGTGAACCTGCACACCGAAAACGGCATGCTGGGCGTGGGCCCTGCCCCCGAAGACGGCGGCGCGCTGGATTACCCGGTGAATGCGGGCAAGATTCCGGTGACCGCCCTGCCCGGCGCCAGCTACTTTGACAGCGCCGACTCCTTTGCCATGATCCGGGGCAAGCATGTGGACGTGGCCGTGATGGGCGGCCTGCAGGTGGACGCCTGCGGCAACCTGGCGAACTGGGCGGTGCCCGGCAAGCCGCTGCTGGGCGTGGGCGGCGCGATGGATCTGGCCAGCGGCGCCCGGCGCCTGATCATCACCATGAGCCACACCGACCCCGACGGCACGCCCAAGATCGTCCCCGAGTGCACCCTGCCCCTGACTGCACGCGGCGCGGTGGACATGGTGATCACCGACAAGGCGGTCTTTGAATTCCGGGGTGGCGTGCTGACCCTCACCGAGCTGATGCCCGGCGCCACCCTGGACGAGGTGCGGGCCGGCACCGGCGCGGCGTTTGTAGAGGCGCTGCAGGGAGAAACAGCGCCGGTGTAGACGCTGCGTGATCAGAAAGGCCGGGCAGAGGGTGGCCCGGCTGTTTTCATGCTGGCCGGAGGCGGGTGGTTCGCATTCCTTTGGGCTGGAAACAGGTTCTGGCACAGACCCCGTGGCCCCAATGCGGCGGCGCGCCGGCCCAAGCAGAACGCCCCAGCGAACCTGAAAACAAGTACATGTGCGCCGCGTCAACCGGTGTCCAGCGGATGCCAGAAACCCCTGTCTGTGACAGGCAGAGAAGGGTGGCTTGCGGGCCACCCTCTTCTCCGGACTGACGGTTAGCCCCGCTCGCGCAGCGGCGTATCTGGGTTCAGGGCCCCGTACATCAGCAGGCTGAAGCGCTCCTGCCAGTCGCGCAGCACCTCGCGCTGGTCGCGGTGGCCGCCGTGCAGCAGGGCCAGAATAAAAGCGTCCACCAGCAGCATGCTCAGCAGTTGGGTGTTGGCTTCTGGGCGCAGGCGGCCCTGGGCCTGCATGGCCAGCAGCACGGGCTGCACCAGCGCCGCCAGCGTCAGGGCGGTCCGCAGGCCGTCGCCGGGGCGTGCAGGCGCATCGGTGCGTTCACCTGGGGATTCGGGGGGGGCGCCCAGCACGGCCTGCCCCACCGCGCCCACGAGGTGCCGGTAGCGCACGCCCAGGTCGGCCATGCGGGCCGTGACCTTGTCCCAGACCAGTTGCGGGTTGGCCCCCGCCTTCAGGCGTTCCAGGGCGTCGTCGCGGCTGGCCTGCACCGCCTTTTCAAAGTGGGCCAGCAGCATGTGCACCTTGCTGGGAAAGTAACGGTACAGGTTGGTTCGGCTCACATACGCCGCGCGGGCGATGTCCTGCGCGCTGATCTCTTCCAGCCCACTGCGGGCAAACAGCTCAAAGGCCGCGCGGGCAATGCGCTCGCGCCGGGCCTCGTCCTGTTCGTGGCGGTCCACCTTCACGTGCCCAGTGTACCGCCGTGCCGGTCGCGCCACCATGAAAGGGGCCTTCACCCGCTTGGGGGGGCGCCGCTCCACTCCGGAGCATACCCCGGAAGACGCGGCGGGCGCTGTAAGGTGCTCGCATGACAGTCTCATGACCCCGGGCCTAGAGTGGGGGCACCGGAGCGCAACCCCACCCTCCGGGAAAAGGAAGAGGTGAAAGCCGTGCACATCTATAAGCTGTCGGGCCGGAACGTCGAAGTGACTGATGCCATGCGGGACTACGTGGAGGAAAAGCTCTCCCGGCTGGACCGTTTCAACGACCAGATTACCGACGCGCGGGTGACCCTCACCGTGCGCGACGTGCGCGACGCCGCCCGCCGCAACCGCGTGGAAGTGCAGCTCAACGTGCCCCACGGCATTATTCGCGCCGAGGAGCACCACGCCGACATGTACGCCGCCATTGACCGCGCCAGCGACGTGCTGGAGCGCCAGCTGCGCAAGTTCAAGACCCGGTACCTCAAGCACCGCCACGACGCCGCGCCCCAGCCCGAGCCCGGCCCGGCCGAGGCCGATGTGGAAGCCGGCCTGGACGATGTGAGCGAATTCCAGCCGGAAATTGTGCGCCAGAAGCGCTTTGAGATGCGCCCCATGAGCCCCGAGGACGCTGTGGCCCAGATGGAAGCCCTGGGCCACGATTTTTACGTGTTCATGAACATGAAAACGGGCATCTGCGGCGTGGTCTACCGCCGCAAGGACGGGCACTACGGCCTGATTGAACCCAGCGCCTGAGCGTGGGGCCTGGGCGGGGGGGCGCGCGGTCCTGTGGGGACGCGCCCCCCCCCGCCCACGCACCGGGTCTGCTACGCTGCGGCCGTTGTGATCGCCCACGTGATCAATCCGGGCAGCAGCGGGGTCAAGCTCGCCTGCGCCACCCTTGAGCCCAGCGCGAACCCCGCGCTGCCGGGGCAACTGCGCCTGCAGCTGACCCGCGCGGAACTGCCGCTGCACGCGCCCCCCACGGCTGGGGCCGTGCCCGCGCTCACCCAGGCCATCATGGCCCTGACCGCTGACTGGCCAGCCCCACACGCCGTGGTGGGCCGGGGCGGCTTTATTGGCCGGGTCCCCACCGGGACCTACCGCGTCACCGAGGCCCTGGCCGCCTACGCCGTGCAGGGGGAGGGCGCCCAGGAGCCCCCCAACCTGGGCGGCCCGCTGGCGCTGGCGCTGGCGCAGGTGCGCGGCGTGCCCGCCTTTATCGTGGACCCGCAGAGCGCCGATGAACTGCTGCCCGAAGCCCGGCTGACGGGCCTGCGCGGCGTGCGGCGCCGGGGCGAATTTCACGCGCTCAACGCCCGCGCAGTGGCCCGGCGCGCCGCGCACGAGGTGGGCAAGCGCTTCCACGAGGCGCGGGTGGTCGTGGCGCACCTGGGGGCCACCACCAGTGTGACCGCCTTTGACCAGGGCCGGGCCATCGATACCACCGGGGCCGGCGCTGATGGCGGCCCGCTGGGCGCCATGCAAAGCGGCCCGGTGCCGGCGCGCGCCCTGCTGCGTCTGGGGGCCGATCTGGGCGAGCGCGCCCTGACCCACCTCGCCAGCGAGGGGGGCTTTCTGGCGCTGACGGGCAGCGCGAACCTGCGGGACCTCGAAGCCCGGGCGCCCAGCGATCCAGACGTGCAGGCGGCCATGGGCGCCTTTGTGCACCAGGTGGCCAAGGCGGTGGGCGAGCAGACCGGCGCCCTGAGTGCCCGCCCCGACGCCCTTGTCCTGACCGGCGGCATTGCGCGCTGGGACGAACTGATGGACCGCATTGAGCGCCGGGTGGCCTGGATCGCGCCGGTGTTTATCATTCCCGGCGAGGTGGAACTCGAAGCCCTGGCCGAAGGCGCGGGGCGCGTCCTGCTGGGCCTGGAAGCGGCGCGTGACTGGACCCCGCCTGGGGGGGGCCGTGGCCCGGCGTAGGCCCCTGCGTGCCCCGGAGCCCATCCGCGCCACCAGCATGTGGCGGGTGGATCAGGTGTTTCTGGCTCGGCGTGGCCTGCGCGTCGAGGTCACGTGTTCTCTGGTGAACGACCAGGGCGGCCTGCGCAACCTCTCGGTGACGGCCCCCACCGAGGACCCGGTGGCCGCCATCCGGCACGCGGCGCGCTTTATCGCGGGCAAAGGCAACGTGAGCGGCGCCCGGCAGGCGCGGGTGCGCTGGGCGCGCGAACAGGCCACCACTGAGCAGGACGCCCTGATCCGCGACCGCCTGCTGGAAGACGAGTTTCTGGACGAGTTTGAAGAGACGCTGGCGGCCGTGCGCGACCAGCAGCGGTAGAGGGGCGCGGGTCAGCCCCGGGCTTTGTGGGGCCGCCGCCGGAACAGGCCGGGGCGCCCCTGCTACACTCCGCCGGTGAGCGAACCCCACGTCCCCTCGCCCGCCGCGTTTCCCGAGCCCCGGTTCATTCTGGGGATTGACACGTCCTGCGACGACACAGGGGTGGGCATTGTGGAACTGTGCGGCGGGGCCGTGCAGGTGCGCGCCAACCGGGTGTGGTCCCAGACAGTGCATGCGCAGTACGGCGGCGTGATGCCCGAGCTGGCCAGCCGCGAGCACGTGGAGCGCATTGACGCGATTGTGGGCGAGGCCCTGTCGGAAGCGGGCCTGGACCTGGCCAGCATCAGCGCGGTGGCCGCCACCTCGGGCCCGGGGCTGGTGGGCGCCCTGCTGGTGGGGCTGATGTACGGCAAGGGGCTGGCCCAGGCGCTGGATGTGCCCTTTTACGCCGCCCATCACCTTGAAGGCCACATTTACGCGGCAGCCAGCGACGCCGAGCTGCGCCCGCCTTACCTCGCGCTGGTGGTGAGCGGCGGCCACACGCACCTGTTCGACGTGCCCCGCGACGGCGAATACGTGCTGATCGGCGCCACGCGCGACGACGCGGCGGGGGAAGCCTTTGACAAGGTGGCCCGGCTGGCGGGCCTGGGCTACCCCGGCGGCCCGGCCATCTCGGCGGCGGCGGGGCGCGGCAACCCGGACGCGGTGCCGTTCAAAGAACCCCTGAAGGGCCAGAGCGGCTTTGACTTCAGCTTCAGCGGCCTGAAAACGGCGGCCCTGCTGGCCCACCGGGCAGGTGCCGCCCCCGACGATCTGGCCGCCAGTTTTCAGCGCGCGGCCGTGCAGACCCTGGTCAAAACCACCGTCCGCGCCGCCGAGGTCACCGGGCGCGGCACGGTGGTGGTGTCTGGCGGGGTGGCCGCCAACCGGGCCCTGCGTGAAGCCTTCGCCGCTACGGGCCTGCACGTGGTCTTTCCGGGCCCGGGCCTGAACACCGACAACGGCGCCATGATCGCCCTGGCCGCCGCCGCTGCCATCCAGGCCGGGCGCGCCCCCAGTGCGCTCAGCGAGGGCGCGGTGGCCTACGCGCCGCTGGCGGGGGGTGTGGGTCGTGGGCTGTAGGATGTAGGGAACAACAGAAAAGAACAGCAAAGGGCCCGGCCGCTGTTGCGCCGGGCCCCTGGTTGTCCTACAGCCCACACCCTACGGCCTCCACCCCTCTTTAAGCACTCGCTTTGGTGGCCGCCCGCGCAGCCTTGGCCTCCTGGGCCAGCTGGCGGCGCAGGATCTTCATGGCGGCCGTCTTGGGCAGTTCGGCGCGGAACTCCACGCTGCGGGGCACCTTGTAGGCGCTCAGCAGCCCCTTGCAGTGGGCGATCAGGTCGGCTTCGGTGGCGCTCTGGCCGGGTTTCAGGGCCACCACAGCGTGCACGCTCTCGCCGCGGTACTCGTCGGGCAGGCCCACGGCCGCCGCTTCCAGCACCGCCGGGTGGGTCATCAGGGCCTCTTCCACCTCGCGGGGGTAGATGTTAAAGCCGCCCGCGATAATCAGGTCCTTCTTGCGGTCCACAATGCGGAAATAGCCCTGCTCGTCCATCACGGCCATATCGCCGGTCATCAGCCAGGTCTTGCCAAACGCCTCGCGCAGCGTTTTGGCGGTTTCATCGGGGCGCTGCCAGTAGCCCTTCATGATCATGGGCCCGGCCACCCACAGCTCGCCCACCTCGCCCGGCTGCACCGGCTGGCCACTGTCGTCCACGACCACGGCGTCCACGCCCGGCATGGGCAGGCCGATGCTGCCTTCTTTCTGGTTCCCGAAAATGGGGTTGGTGTGCGTGATGGGGCTGGCTTCGGTCAGCCCGTAGCCCTCCACCAGATTGGCGCCGCCCGTGATCTCCTTGAAGCGCCGCGCGGTTTCCAGCAGCAGCGGCGCGCTGCCGCTGATACAGGCGCGAATAGAGGTCAGGTCGTGCTTGGGCGTGTCGGGGTGGTTGTTGATGGCGTTGTACAGCGTGGGCACGCCGGGAAACAGCGTGGCCCCCGAGGCCGTGATCTGCGAGAGCACCATCTTCAGGTCGCGCGGATTGGGCACCAGCGCAATGGTCGCGCCAATCAGGATGCTCAGGTTCATGGCGACCGTCATGCCGTACACATGGAAAAACGGAATGGCCGCCAGCGTCACCTCCTGCCCCTCGCGCAGATCGGTCATCCAGCCCCGGGCCTGCTCGCAGTTGGCCACGAGATTGCGGTGGGTCAGCATGGCGCCCTTGGGCACGCCCGTGGTGCCGCCGGTGTACTGCAGCAGCGCCACGTCTTCGGGCGCGCTCTTCACCGGTTGGGGGCTGGGGGCCTGCGAGGCCACAACCTTGCCCATGGCCAGCACCCGCTCGGCGTAGGGCACCTTGACCCAGGTGCCTTCCTTGCGCGCCTTGACCGGGTACAGCAGGTTCTTGGGAAACGGCAGGGCGTCTTGCACCCCCGTGACCAGCACCCGCTTGACCGGCACGCGGCCCGCCACGGCGGCGTAGCGGGGATAAAAGGCGTCCAGCATCACCAGGGTTTCGCTGCCGCTGTCGGTAAGCTGGTGCTCCAGTTCGCTGGAGGTGTACATGGGGCTGGTGTTGACCGCCACGCCCCCCGCCAGCAGCGTGCCGTAAAAGGCCACCACGAACTGCGGCGTGTTGGGCAGCATGATGGACACCCGGTCGCCGGGCCTCACCCCCAGCTTCTGCAGCGCCGAAGCAAAGCGCTGGGCGTCTTGCCACAGCTGGCGGTATGAGAGCTTGGCCCCCAGAAAGGTCAGGGCGGTGCGGTCAGGGTACTTGCTGGCGGTGCGTTCAAGCAGCTGCGGCAGGGTCAGGCCGCTGGGCACAAAGTGCTGCGGCACACCCGCTTCGTAACGGCTGAGCCAGGGACGGGCAAGGGGCTGGGTCATGGGGCGCTCCTGTGGAGAAGGGGAGAGGCCCGGGGCGGCGGGAAGGGCACCGGGGCGCTGCGGCCAGTGGGCGGATGAGCCGAAACTGAAATTGAACTCAGTATAAGCTAAACCGGGCAAGGTTCAAGAATTTCACCCTATGCCCCGGCTGGGGGAAGGGGGGGCGCGGCTGGCACACTGGGGCCATGCCTGAATTGCCACAGCTGGATCATGTTGCGTACCTGAAAGAAGCGCTGGCGCTGGCCCGTCAGGGGCAGGCGGCGGGCAGCGCGCCCGTGGGGGCCCTGCTGGTCAGTGCCCAGGGCGAGGTGCTGGCGCGCGGCCACAACCGCGTGGGGCAGGCGCAAACCGCCGACCATGTGGGCGGCGCCAGCGTGGCCCACGCCGAGATGGACGTGTTTTTTCAGGTGGGCAAGCTGGAAGACCCCGAGACCCTGACCCTGTACAGCAGCCTGGAGCCCTGCCTGATGTGCGGCGGCGCCAGCGCGCTGCTGGGCGTGGGGCGCGTGGTGTGGGCCACCGCCGATCCCTGGGGCGGCTCTGGGCGCCTGCTGCGCTGGGAAGACCACCCCGCCATGCAGCAGACCCAGGTGGTGCCCACCCCCGACCCCGCGCTGGAACGCGAGGGCGCCCTGCTGTTTGCCCCCGAAGCCAAGCGCGCCTTTCCAGAAGAAGGCTGGGCGCTGTGGCAGGCGCGCTACCCCGAAGAAACCCAGGGGCTCTGAGCGTGCCGGGCGTGCTGGTGGTGGGCAGCCTGAACGTGGACCTGACGGTGGCCGCCCCGCGCATTCCCGCACCCGGCGAAACGGTGCTGGGCGGCGAGTTGCAGGTGTCCCCGGGCGGCAAGGGCGCCAATCAGGCGCTGGCGGCAGCGCGGGCTGGGGCGTCAGTCTCACTGGTGGGGGCGGTGGGCCAGGACGCTTTTGCCGCACAGGCCCTGCACCTGCTGCAGGCGGCGGGCGTGAATCTGGAGGGTGTGCGCGCGGTCCCTGGCGCCACTGGGGTGGCCCTCATCACGGTGGCCTCGGGCGGTGAAAATGCCATCACAGTGGCCAGTGGCGCCAATGCGGGGCTGGAAGCGGCCCACCTGCCCAGCGACCTGAGGCCTTACAGCCACCTGCTGCTGCAACAAGAGTTGCCCCCGGCTGTGACGCTGTCGGCGGCCCAGCGCGCCCGGACGGCAGGCCTGCGGGTGCTGCTGAATGCGGCCCCCAGCCGGGACACGGCGCCCGAACTGCTGGCGGCCACCCATCACCTGATCGTCAACGAGCACGAACTGTCGGCCCTGGCGGGCGGTGAAGGCGAGGTCGGCGTGCAGGCCCGCGCCCTGCTGGCCCGGGGCCCGGAAGCCGTAACGGTGACCCTGGGCGCCCGGGGCAGCGTGACCGTGACCGCCGGAGCGACCCACGTCCTGCCCGCGCACCCGGTGGCCGTGACCGACACCACCGGGGCGGGCGACACCTTCTGCGGGGTGCTGGCCGCCCGCCTGCAGTCGGGTGATCCTTTGCCCCACGCCCTGCACTGGGCAGGCGTAGCGGCGGCCCTGGCCTGCACCCGGCGCGGCGCCCAGGCCGCCATGCCCCTGTGGCCCGAGGTTGAAGCGGCCGGGGCCGCCACGCGCCCCACCGCCCCCATGCCCTAGCCTGGGCCCATGCGTTACCGCACCTTCACCGAGCACGATTACGAGGCCCTGCAGGCCCTGGACCTGAACGCGCAGCGCGGCGCCGACCCCGCCTTCGACACCCTGCCCGAGCGCGAACGCGATGGCCGCCTTCACACCAGCCTCGCCGCCCTGAAGTTCTACGAGCGCAGCGAACATTCCTTCGTGGCCGAACTGGGGGGCGACCTGCACGGCTTTGTTTTTGCGCAGTCGGTGTGGCAGGGGGACCGCCCCATTGTGCTGGTGCGTACCCTCAGCCTGAACCCCGGGGCGGGCCCCGAGGTGGCCAGCGGACTGCTGCACGCCGTGGTCAAGAGCGCCTACGACACCGCCGTCTACGAGGTGCATTTTCCCCTGCCCCCGGCACTGGTCGGGGCGGCGGCGCAGGAGGAAGCGGTGGTGACCGGGCAGTACGCGGTCTGCCACCTGGGCACCCGCGCCAAGACCGCCCCCGGTGAGCGGTTGGCTCCACAAGACTGAGCAGGCGGTGGCGAGCAGGGACAGCGGCTTCATGCGGGCGTGGGGGATGGACCCTACCCGGCGCCCCGTTTCCTTAGCGCGGCTCCGGCTCGCTTAGGCATTTGGTCAACCGGCCTCTTCGCGCACTGCCCCCATTCGGGCATCTGGGCCCAGACCTCGCGCCGGTATACTGGGCGGCATGACGAACAAAGCCACCCGCGTACTGCTGGGCGTGCGCGGCATGAGCCGCGAAGCCGGCACCACCGTTTCCGAAGCCCTGGCTGCCCTGCCTGGGGTGGTCAAGGCCACGCCGGACGAAGGCCAGATTGAAGTGCACTACGACCCCTCGCAGCTGACCGTCATGGACCTTGTGCGCGCCGTGCGCCGTCAGGGGTTCCTGGCCGGCATGCTCTAAGGCCCCGTGGCCCTGGGCTACGTGGGGGTGCTCACCATCCGGGTGGAGATGCCCTGGGTGGGCAACCTGAAAGAAAAACGCGCCCTGGTGCGCCCGGTGGTGGAACGCCTGAAGGTCCGTTTTCCTCTCACCGTCGCGCGCCTGGACGGCCTGAACGCCCACGACTGGGAAGTGATCGGCGTGGCGACCATCAGCAACGATTACGGCTGGGTGGAAGAAACCCTGCGCATGGCCGCCGATTACATTGCCAAGGAAGGGCCGTACCGCGTGACCCATGAAGAGGTAAGCATCACCCCTCTGGGCGACGGCGAGGACCCCGACGAGGACGATCCGGCGCTGGATTAGGGCGCAGGAACAGCAGGCAGAGTCTTGACGGGCTCTGCTTCTTTCGTGGGCTAAAGGGGAGGTCCGTTCGGTAGGTAACACCGAGTGCCGCGTACGCCCTTGTTGGTCCGAGGGAGACGAAACGCCTTGGGTTTTCCCTTTCAAAGCGGAACCCAGAGTCGCCCCGGGTTTTCCCTTCAACGTCTGCAAGGCGAACGGAGTAGGTGGCCGAGAAGGACAGCGGCGCCTACGGAATGGGGGCCGCCTTTTGACTGTAGGAAGGAAGTGGCAGTCGCTCTCAGGCGCAGCGCCCGTCTGCACCTCCTGGCCTTCCGCCTGACCCGCAGGCCGTACCTTGACAGGCATGACCCCCACCCTCGTGATCGTGCCCGGCCTGGGCGACAGCGGCCCCGACCACTGGCAGACCCGCTGGCAGCACAAGTTCGGCGCCGCCCGCGTGCGCCAGGACGACCCGGACCAGCCCACCCCCGGGGCCTGGGCCGCGCGGCTGCAGGAGACCATTGAGGCCACGCCGGGCGAGCTGATTCTGGTGGGCCATTCGTGTGGGGTGCTGACCATCGTGCACTGGGCCGCGCAAACCGGGGGGCATGGGCGGGTACGCGGCGCCCTGCTGGTGGGCCCCACCGATGCCGAGGCGCCCCAGACCGCAGCCCTGTACCCGGCGGTGCGCGCCCTGGCCCCACTGCCCCTGACCGAGCTGCCCTTCCCGGCGCTGGTGGTCGCCAGCGAGAACGACCCCTACACCACCTTCGCGCGTGCCGAGGAGCTGGCGGCGGCCTGGGGCGCCGAACTGGTCTCGGCAGGCGAGGCGGGGCACATCAACGTGGCCAGCGGCCACGGCGACTGGCCCGAGGGCGAGGTGCTGCTGTCCGAGGCCCTGCACGCCTGGACCCCTCCTGAAGTCGTGCGCTTCTGAACCAACCGCCCCAGGCCACAGAAAGCCGCCCCCGCACCGTACGGCGGGGGCGGCTTTCTGTGCGGCTTAGGCGCTGGCGATCTCGGCGCTGTGCTTGTCCAGCAGGGCTTCAAACGCGCGCTTGGGCTGGGCGCCCACCACGCCTTCGACCGGCTGGCCGTCTTTAAACAGGATCAGGGTGGGGATGCTCATCACGCGGTACTGGCCCTGGGTGACGGGGTTTTCGTCCACGTTCAGTTTGGCGATCTTCACGCGGCCCTCGTACTGGCTGGCCAGTTCCTCGATCACCGGCGCAATGATGCGGCAGGGGCCACACCAGGGCGCCCAGAAGTCCACCAGGGTCAGGCCCTGACCGATTTCGTCCTTAAAGGTGCTGTCCGTGAGTTCCACAGGCTTCATGCTCCGACTATACGCCTGCCTCCTGGGCACCGGATATGCCGCGCATGGACAGACCGCTCACCTCTCGTTTAACCGCTGTGACCTGGCGCTCAATTGCGCGCAGGGCCCAAGGCCAGGGTACGCTACCGGCCATGTCGGACCCCCCATTTCGCGCGGCCCTGGAGCGGGGCGCGGCCCTCTTCGCCGCCGGGCACTGGTGGGAGGCCCACGAAGCCTGGGAAGCGCCGTGGCTGCTGGCCCGGGGCCCGGACCGCGCCTTCCTTCAGGCCCTGATCCTGCTGGCCGCTGCCCTGCACAAGCGCTGGCACCACGGCAGCACGGCGCACCGCAACTTTTACAAGGCCGAGCGGTATCTGGACACCCTGCCTGCCGCTTACGCCGGGGTGGACCTGCAGCGGCTGCGAACCGAGGTGTGGGCCGCGCTGCACGACCCCACGCTGCGCCCGGCCTTCCACCCTCAACCTGGGCAGGCTGACCCGGGTTGACCTGTTTCCAGCCCCACCGCTCACGGGCGAGGTCCAGCCTATAGGGGGCGATCAAGTATCCTGGGGCCCGCGAGCCTCAGGCTTCGCTGCAGAGGGCCCGGAAAGCCGCGCCCCGGCTGCACAGGAGAATGAAACAAATGGAACGTATTGCACTTTTTATTGATGGCGCCAACGTGTACGCCGCCGCCAAACGCCTGGGCTGGAACTTCGACCACCGCAAGATTCTGGATTACTTTGCCGCCCAGGGCACGCTGCACAACGCCTTTTATTACACCGCCGTGCCGGTGCCCATGGACGACAAGCAAAAGCGCTTCACCGACGCCCTGACCTACATGGGCTACACCGTGCGCACCCGCCCCCTGCGCGAAATGACGGATGAAAGCGGCGAGGTGTCGCGCCGCGCCAGCCTGGATATTGAGATCGTGACGGACCTGCTGCTGACCAGTGACCGCTACGACACGGCCGTGCTGCTGACCGGCGACGGCGATTTCGAGCGCCCGGTGGAGGCCCTGCGCGCCCGGGGCAAGCGCGTGGTGGTGGCCTGCATTGCCGAGATGACCAGCTACGAGCTGCGCAACGCCGCCGATCAGTACGTGGATTTCAAGGACATTCGTGAGCAGGTGGAGCGGCCCGGCTACCGCCTGCCCAGCACCCAGCGCGGCGAACCCCGTCCCTTTTACGCCTCGGCGGCGCTGAGTGACCCCGATGACCGCTAAGCCGCACGCCGCGCGCCTGCCGGTGGCGCTGGACGCGATGGGCGGCGACCACGGCCCCGCCCCGCTGGTGGAGGGCGCGGTGCAGGCGGCGCGCGCCGGGGTGAGCGTGCTGCTGGTCGGTGACCGCGTGAAACTGCACGCCGAGCTGGGCAAGCATGCTGGCAGCGCCAACCTGCCGCTGGAGGTTGTGGAAGCGAGCGACGTGATCGGCATGGACGAGCACGCCAGCGATGTGCGGCGCCGCACCGGGGCCAGCATCAACGTGGCCACCCGGCTGGTCAAGGAAGGCCGGGCCTGCGCGGCGGTCAGCATGGGGCACAGCGGCGCCACGATGGCCTCGGCGCTGCTGACCCTGGGGCGGGTGCGCGGCGTGGAGCGCCCCGCCATCCTCACCCATTTGCCGGCCAGGGGCGGCTTTACCACCCTGCTGGACGTGGGCGCCAACGCCGACGTGAAAGCCAGTTACTACGCGCAGTGGGCGCAACTGGCCACTGTGTACCTGCGGGTGGTGGAGGGCCGCGAGGCGCCCACGGTGGGCCTGCTGTCCATTGGCGAGGAAGACCACAAGGGCAGCGCGCTGGTGCTCGAAGCGCACGCGCTCCTGAAGGCCTTGCACGGCCAGGGCATTCACTTTCACGGCAACGTGGAGGGCCGCGACATCTTCCTGAACACCACCGACATCGTGGTGACCGACGGCTTTACCGGCAACGTGGTGCTAAAACTGGCCGAGGGCGAAGCCAAGGTGCTGTTCGGCTGGGTGCGCGAGGCCCTGACGAGCACCGTAAAGGCCAAGCTGGGCGCCCTGCTGGTGCGCGGGGCCCTGCGCGGTCTGGCCGAGCGCATGGACCCCAGCACCTACGGCGCCAGCCTGCTGATCGGCGTGCGCGGCCTGGCCTTTATCGGCCACGGCAGCGCCGATGCCCGCGCCGTGAAAAACGCCCTGCTGCGGGCCGAACGCGCCCATGAGGCCGACCTGATTGCCCGCCTGGACGCGGCCATGGCGCAGGTGACCCCCGCCTGAGCTGAGCGGCCCAGGCCAGCGGGGGCCAGCAGCGCCAGGGGGATAACCTCTCGGCGCCGCCTTTCATTTCCATTCATGAAACCGAGGGGCCACGCACTAAGGTGGTCGTCATGCTGGCTGAACTGAGCATTCAATTCACGAAACCCCAGGTCTGGCTGGGCCTCGCGCTGACGGCGCTGGCCGCTTACGCCATCTACCGCTTTGGCCGTACGCTGATCCGCGCTCTGGAGCCGCACGTGCCGACCTCGCTGCGCCCGGTGCTGCGGGTCGCGTGGGGGCTGGGGGTCGCCGTGGGGTGGCTGGCGGTGGCCACCTTTGTGGCGTACCTGCCCAGTGTGCCGGTGCTGTTCGAGCTGGGCCGCGAGATCACCAGCGGGTTTCGCCACACCGCCGGGCAGCTGCTCGTGGTGCTGGCCCTGGCCCTGATTGCCTGGAACCTGATCGGGGCGCTGACCGGCCGCATCGTGCCCGACGAGGAATTCAACCGCCGCACGGTGCGCGTGCAGACCCTCAAGGGCGTGGTGGAGAGCACCTTGCGGGTGGTGGTGGTGATCATTGGCCTGATTGCCGCCCTCCAGGCGCTGGGCGTGAACGCCACCAGCTTGCTGGCCGGGGTCTCGGTGCTGGGGCTGGCGGTAGGCTTTGGGGCCCAGAGCCTGATCAAGGACGTGTTCAACGGCTTTTTTATCCTGCTGGAAGACCAGTACGGCGTGGGCGACGTGATCACGGTCAACACCGGGCTGATTACCGGCACGGTGGAGCGCCTGAACCTGCGCGTGACCGCCCTGCGCGCCCTGGACGGCACGGTGCACATCGTGCCCAACGGCCAGATTCAGACCGTCAGCGTGAGCAGCAAGGACTGGTCGCGGGTGGTGGCCACCGTGGACGTGACCTACAACGCCAATATTGACGACGCCCTGCGCGTGCTGGAAGCGGTCAGCACCGAGTTGTACGAGTCTGAAGAGTGGAAGGGCTTCTTTCTGGACGCCCCGGAGGTGCAGGGCGTCACGCAACTGGCGCCCGACGGCGTGACCCTGCGCGCGCTGTTCAAGGTGCAGCCCAAGAGCCAGTACGCCATTGGCCGCGAGTTCAACCGCCGGATCAAGATCGCCATGGACGAGGCGGGCATTGAGATTCCTTTCCCGCAGCGCAGCCTGAATTTTGGCGGCGCCCCCATTGAAATCAAGCTGACCCGTGAGGACCTGCGCGCCGACAGCCGAGGTGGCCAGGACCGTACTCACGCCCCCGTCAAGCCCGCCGAGACCCGCGACCCGGAAGAGGGGGAGGGCATGAACACCTGAAGGCGAGACGGAGGGAGGAAGAGGAGCTTTCTGTCACTCAAGCCCAGGTTGAACGAGCGCCGCGCTGTGCTAAATGACACAGCGCGGCGCTCGTCTGCCGTTGTTCACCCCGGCAGGCTGGCGGGGGCCGGCGTTGCAGGGGGCAGGGGCTCCAGCGCATGGCCTTGCAACAGCGCAGTGAATTCCTCGCCGCTCAGGGTTTCGCGGGCCAGCAGCACCGTCACGATCTCGTGCACGCGGGGCAGGTGCTCGCGCACCAGGGCCACGGCGCGGGCGTAAGCGGCGTCCAGCAGGGCGCGCACCTCCTCGTCCACGGCAAAGGCGGTGGCCTCGCTCATGGGCAGGGGCTGGGGGCCGCCGCCCAGGTAATCGCCTTGGTCGGTGGCGAGCGCCACCTTGCCAATGCGCGCACTCATGCCCCACTCGGTGACCATGCGCCGCGCCAGGGACGTGGCCTGCTGAAAATCGTTCTGCGCGCCCGTGGTCACGTCCCCGAACACCACGTCCTCGGCGGCGCGGCCCGCCAGGGCGACCGCCAGCATGTCCTCCAGGGCCGGGCGGGTGACGTGCAGGCGGTCGTCGGCGTCCGGCATCATGTAGCCCGCCGCGCGGCCCCGGGGCACCACGGTCAGTTTGGCGACCCGGTTG